>NZ_BLLN01000003.1:1612500-1912500 GCF_011170125.1 Streptomyces diastaticus subsp. diastaticus
GCGCCGCCGCGGCCCGCCACCGGGGCGACCCGCTGGCGGGGACCGCCCCGTTCGGCCTCGTCTGGGTCCTCATCGAGTACCCGGGCGGCTGGCCGCCCAACGGGTTCGACGGCCTGGACCTGGAACCGGGCGTCAAGGCACTGGTGTTCTCCGCCGCCCAGGCGGTCAGGGCCCGCATCCTCCTGATCAGACGCCACGGCCGCCGCAGCCCCGGGGGGCCGTGGCGCTGGGCCGTCCTGCGGTACGGCGGCTCCGGCGGCCACCGCCAGCGGTGGGGCACCTGGAGCCAGGACGAGGACCTGGCGGGGATCGTCGCCGCCCTCGGCGCGCCGGGCGAGACGGGTCTGCCACCGGCCGTCCTCGTCTGCACGCACGGCCTCCACGACACCTGTTGTGCGATGCGAGGCCGGCCCGCCGCCCGCGCCCTGAGCGAGCGTCGGCCGGAACTCGTGTGGGAGTCGACCCACGTCGGCGGCGACCGGTTCGCCGCCAACGTGGTCGTCCTGCCCGACGGCGTCTACTACGGCGGACTCGACGCCGCCTCGTCCGTCACTGCGGTCGAGGAACACCTCGCCGACCGCGTCCACGCCGACCACCTGCGCGGCTACACCGACCTGGTCCCGGCGCAGCAGGTCGCCGTCGCCGCCGCGCTCCAGCACCTCGGCCCGGCCGGCCGGCACGCCTGGGCCGTCACCGCCACCACCCGCCTCGGCGACCTCTGGCACGTCCAGCTCGCCGGGCGGCCGCCACACCCTTTGACGGTCGAGGTGGAGGTCCGCTCCGCCCGCACGCCCCCACGCCAACTGACCTGCCGAGGACTGGCGCCGAGCTCGGCGGTCGTCCACGAGGCCACCTCACTGCGCCTGGGCTGACTTCTCACCTTCTCGACGGCGAACGCGCTGCCGCACGCGCCGATCGCCGGGCCCCCACGCCGACGAAGCCCCGCTTCGCGTGGCCGGACGCCGCTGGCCTGCCCTCTCCCCGCCGCCCTCGGCGCGTATGATCCTCTTCGCGCAGCGCGAGGGGAGGGGGCGCGGTATGTCGTTCCGATGGCAAACCCCGAAGACCTGGAGCACCTGGCGAAGCTCCTGGACGGACGCGGTGGTCTGGAAGAGCGCCTGGACGAGGCGTTCACCCGGGCCTCACAGCTCGGGGTGAGTGGGCACTTGACCGCGCTGAAGCCGATGAGGCCCTGGGCCCGCGACCAGGCCAGGGACCTACGGATGAGAGCCCTCCGCCTGCGCCTGGAGAACGGCGACCCGACGGCCGGGCTGCTGATGGCGGGTGCCACCCGCGAGGATCTGGAGAAGGCCGGCCCGCAGATCAGCCCCGAGACGTGCCTACTGGCCAACTCGGTTGCCGCCAGCGTCGATCCGGAGGCCGAAGGGCTGGCGCGCCGGAAGGGCGAGATGTTCGGCGACTGGATCGTGCGCCTCGAGGCCCACGCGCTCCTGAAGATCCCGGGCCTGGAGATCCACGAGAAGACCCTCGCCGAGATGATCAGCGCAGGGAGCGACGCTCTCAACGTCGCCGCCGCGACACAGACGGCGGTGGGGAGCGGCTTCTCGCTGGCCAACGTGCAGTGGGGGAACTCGGTGAAGACGGGCAGAATCCGCCCGATGAAAGCCGGCCTTGAGGCGAGCTGGCTCGCCAGGGACCGTAGCCCCTTCCTGCGTCGCGCGGGCCTGATCCTCCAGAAGTACGACCCGCCAATTCGCTCGTTGTCCGCTCCCGGAAGCTGGCTGCCCGGGCAGCTCGGCAACATGGCCGGCCGGAGTTCTCTGTATCAGACGACGGCCAACGTGCCCTTCGCGTCCGGTGTCCTGGCAGACCGCTGGGGCAGAGGGCTGGACACGGCACGCCGTAACCGCTTGATGAACACTCGATTTCTGCGCTTCACCCCCAACCAGGCTCTCAACTTCTTCGTAGGCTCCGACGAGATCGCGAAGCTGCACGGAGGTACGACGCATTCGGGGCAGGCCGTCAGCAGGGCGGGACAGGCAAGTCTCCTGAAGGTCGGCCGGAGCGGCGGTTTCCGTGCCGCCGTGAAGACCGCCGGTCTGTGGCGAGGGGCAGGTGTGGCCGGGTCGCTGACGGCGACCGGCTTCTCCGTCGCCAACATCGTCACCATGGACCACGGGAAGGAGTGGAAGAAGAGCACGGCCGGCTACGTGGCCAACTACGCGGAGGCCGGATTCAACGCCTCTCTGACCGCCGCGACGGTGGCTCCCAACCCGGTCACCATCGGCCTCGCCGTAGGCACCGGCATCGTCTACGGCGGGCTGAAAGTGGTCGAACGCTGGGACGGCGTCAAGGAAGGCGCCGGCAGGGTGGGGGAGTGGGCCGCGGAGAAGCTGGATGATGCCACCGAGGGGCTCGTGGACGGTGCGAAGAAGATCAGCAGTGCGCTCAATCCGTTCGACTAGCAGCGGCGTGCCAGGGCGCCGCATGGACCAAAAGGCACCGTGATGGCAAGCAGTAGTCAGGAGTACGAGTGGCCGTCGCGAGGAAGATCAGGGGTCGCGTGGTGAGGTTCGAGCTGATGGCGTACGGGAATGACGACAAGGCCCGTGATGCCAAAGAAGGGCTCCGTGGAGAGGTGGGAACCTTCGGGCAGGTACGTGTCGAGCACACCAAAACCTACCGGCGGGTGGGCGACGGCATGGACACCGTCAGGCTGAGCGGCCCCGCCTTTCCGTTGACGGTTTTTCGGGGGAGGCGCAGGAATGGTCAGCCTTCGTTGTCGAAGGCGGAGCTGACTCTTGACGGGGACCCGGCGGAACTGCGATTCAATGCGCGTGCCCTCCGTAAGCAGAGTCGTGCCCTGCGTGTCGACTACGGCGGGAGGGAGTACGTCTACTCCTCGGACGGGATGGGTAAACCGAACTCCTTGGTTCGGGACGGCGTACGCGTCGCCCTGCGACTCGGCGAGTTCGTTCCGTCGCTCGGCGTGGGCCGGATCGGTGAGGTGGTGGGGCCGGGTGACGCCGTGGACCTGGCGATCGCCATCGTCCTGGAGGAGGTGGACACCGATCTGCTCACTGTGACCGGGACCGCTCTGTCCTCTCCCTTCGCTCTCCTGCACCACCTCTCGGACACAGCGGAATAGGCGACCGAGAGGGGAGTGGCAGGCGGTGAAGCGCGAAGCCGCGCATCGCGCACGAGGCATGGAGCAGGCGCACCGGACGGAGAGGCTGAGCCTGCCGGAGGCGCTGGACCGGGAGAGGCCCGGGCGCAGAGCGAGGTTCGGTCAGTACGTCACCGCGCCTGGCCGCACGCGCCTCCCTCACCTTCGGGGAGAACCGGGGATGAGGGAGGCGCGCGCGGCCAGGGGTGCTCCCGAGCGGCACAATTCGACGGTGCCGAGCGCTCTCGCACTCCCGTCAAACTCGTGCTGCATGGGGACGTGAGGGTAGGACATCAGCTCCCCCACAGCGAGGACACCTACAACCACCACGGCTGAACACCACACTCGGCGGCCAGCCATCCATCAGCCGCGTCAACAACCCTGCGGGTCAATACACCTGGGAGAACGCCGCCACCGTGTCGCTCTGGGCCGTCCGGCGACCCGAACCAAACCGTTCACTTCTCCTGATCTCCCGTGTCGGACAGGTAGTGCATGAGGGCGAACGGCGAGGACATCGCGGTCCCGACCAAGGTCAGGACGTCGGTGTCCACCTCTTCCAGAACTATGGCGATTGCCAAGTCCACCGCGTCGACCGAACCGGTCGCCGTGCCGGGGCTGACGTAGCCGGTGGGCGGCATGTGCCGGGAGATCTCGATCTCGACCTTGGCGCCCTCGCGCTCCAAGACCCTCGGCTTGCCCGGACGTTCCACCGAGTAGACGTACGTCCGGCGCTCGTAGGCGATGTGCAGGCGCCGCGCCTCCTTACACAGGGAGCCTTTTCCATCCTCACTCCGAGCTGGTCAGATGCAGGGTGAGGGTGGCTTGGACGAGGCTGGTGATCCGGGTGGTCGAGCACCGTAGCCTGCGGAGGAGTCGCCAGGACTTGAGGGTGGCGACGGCCTGTTCGACGAGGGCCCGGATCTTTGCGTGGGACCGGTTGACCGCCTGCTGGCCTGTGGAGAGGGTTTCCCACCGTCCCCAGCATGGGATGCGGACCGTGCCGCCGGTGCCTCGGTATGCCTTGTCGGCCCAGCATGGGACGTCTGCCTCGGCGAGGGCGTCGATGATCCCGTGTTCGCGGGCTGCGCGGATGTCGTGGACGGCGCCGGGCAGGGCGGGTGAGGCCCACAGCAGCCGGCCGAAGGGGTCGGCGAGGATCTGCACGTTCATCCCGTGCTTCTTGTGCTTGCCGGAGTAGAACGGCCGGTCCGCGGCGATGCGGTCGATGGGCAGGAGGGTGCCGTCCAGGATCAGGTACGCCTTCGCCGATGCGGTCCGCACCGCGTCGGTCAGGCCGGGGGCGAGAGCGGCCAGGAGCTCGACCGCCTCGGTGACGTAGCGGTAGGCCGTCGTGGTGCCGATGCCGAACCCGGCCGCAAGCTGGGCGTAGGTGTGGCCCATCCGCAGATGGGCGAGGGTGAGCAGGGCCTGGCGGCCGGCGGTCAGGCGCCGCCACCGGGAGCCGATCGCGCGGCGGTGGCGCCGCAGCTGCTGCGTGAGGAAGCGGAGGGCGGAACTGGACACGTCGACACCCGACGGGTAAACAAGCATGCGAAGCCTCTGGTGGAGACGGTTCTCTTGGTCGAAAACCCATCTACCAGGGGCTTCACCACCTTGTCAGCCCAACTGTGGTACTCCAGCAGCAGGTTGGAAAAGGCTCAGGGCCCGGGAATTGAAACGCAGTTCGGCCGGCTTTCCGGCCAGCGTCAGCTCCGCTTTGTGGAGGGAAGGCTGACCCGATCTGCGCTTGCCTCGGAAAACCGTCTTCGGAAAGGCAGGGCCGCTCAGCCACGCCGTTTCCATGCCTTTGTTCAGGGGGGTGTAGAGGGCTGAGCGTTCCACGGCGACGGGACCGAAGACGCCGATATCTCCCGTGACCCCTGATTTCTCATCCCTCCGCTTGCCGCTGCTCCGGTACTCCACCAATTCGAATTCCCACGAATCGCCCACCATGCCCCGTTACTCTCTTCCTGCGCTCCAGCTTCGGGAGGTGCGTTCCAGTGTCGCCGGCCCCACCACTCCTAGGCAGTTTCGTTCGGATCATCGGGAGGACCAGAGGAAGATGCCTGCGATGTGGAGTCCCGCCAGGTAGATGGTGGCGGTCTTCTGTTGCGGGGATCAGCGGAACCCGCCCACCGGGGTACCGGGGCGCCGGGTGCCACGAGTATCAGGGTGGCCCAGCGGGCGGTGGGTGAACGCGGCGGGTCGCCTGCCGCCACGGCCTGGACGGCGGCGTCGGGCGCGGTGGCGATCACCTGTGGTGGACTGGGGGGCAGCCCGGTGCTCCGTCCGCGCCCGGCCCGTTCGCCGCCCTGACCGGAAGTGGTGGTCCCCATCCGCATCGACCTCAACGCCGACCTCGCCGAGGGCTTCGGACGCTGGGAACTCGGCGACGACGACGCCCTGCTGACGGTGGTCACCAGCGCCAACGTGGCCTGCGGCTTCCACGCGGGCGACCCCACCGTCATCCGGGGCGCCTGCCGCCAGGCGGCGGCCGGGCGCGTCGCGGTCGGCGCCCAGGTCGGCTACCGCGACCTCGCCGGCTTCGGCCGGCGCTTCATCGACGTACCGCCTCGCGAACTCGCCGACGACGTGCTCTACCAGATCGGCGCCCTCGACGGGCTGGCCCGCGCCTCCGGCACCCGGGTGCGGTACGTGAAACCGCACGGCGCGCTCTACAACGCGATCGTCCACCACGAGGAGCAGGCCGCGGCCGTGGTCGCGGCGGTCCGCGCCTGGGACCCGGAGTGCCCCGTGCTCGGGCTGCCCGGGTCGCGCTGGCTGGCCAAGGCCGAGGAGGGCCGGCTCCCCGTCTTCCGCGAGGCGTTCGCCGACCGCGCGTACACGCCCTCCGGCACGCTGGTCCCGCGCCGGGAGCGCGGCGCGGTGCTGCACGACGCGGAGCTGATCGCCGAGCGGTGCGTCCGGCTGGCCCGCGGCGAGCCGATCGCGGCGATCGACGGCACCCCGCTGGTCGTCCACGCCGACTCGCTCTGCGTGCACGGCGACACCCCGGGCGCGGTGGTCGTCGCCCTGGCCGTCCGCGAGCGGCTGGAGGCCGAGGGGATCACCTTGCGCGCCTTCACCGGGGAGGGCCGCTGACGTGCGGTTCCTGCCCTGCGCCGACCAGGGACTGCTGGTCGGGACCGGCTCGCTCGACGAGGCCCTGGCGCTCTACCGCGCCCTGGCGGCCGGCCTGCCGCCGGGCGTCGAGGACCTCGTCCCGGCGGCCCGCACGGTCCTGCTGAGACTGGCGCCCGGAGCCGACCCGGCCCGCGTCGAACGGCACGTGCGCCGCCTGGAACTGAGCGGCACGCCGACCGGGAGGGGTGAGCTGGTACGGATCCCCGTCGTGTACGACGGGGAGGACCTGCCCCGGGTCGCGGAGCTGACCGGGCTGCCTGCCCGGGAGGTCGTGCGGCTGCACACCGGGCGCGAATGGACCGTCGCCTTCGGAGGGTTCGCCCCAGGCTTCGGCTACCTCATCGGCGGTGCACCGGAGTTGGCCGTCCCGCGACGCGCGGAGTCGCGTACCCGCGTGCCGGCGGGAGCGGTGGGCCTCGCCGGGGAGTTCAGCGGCGTCTACCCGCGCCCCTCGCCGGGCGGCTGGCAGCTCATCGGCCGCACTCGGCTGGAGATGTGGCGCGAGGACCGCACGCCCCCGGCCCTGCTGCGCCCCGGGGTGCGGGTGCGGTTCGAGGAGGTGGGGCGGCCGTGACGCGGGGCGGGGACGCGCTGGAGGTGCTGGCCACCGGGCCGCTGGCGACCGTGCAGGACCTGGGGAGGCCGGGGCTGGCACCCATGGGCGTGGGGGCGTCGGGGGCGGCGGACCGCTCCGCCCTGCGCCTGGCCAACCGGCTCGTCGGCAATCCGGAGGGCGCCGCCGCCGTCGAGGCGACCCTCGGCGGCCTCGCGGTGCGGGCGCTGCGGCCGGTGACCGTGGCGGTGACCGGCGCCCCGGCGCCCCTCAGTACCGGGGCGCCGTACGGGGTGATCCAGCTGGCCGAGGGGGAGCGGCTGGAACTGGGGGCGCCCCCGGTGGGGCTGCGGAGCTACCTCGCGGTGCGCGGAGGGCTCACCGTGGCCGAGGTGCTGGGGTCGCGCTCCCGCGACGTCCTCGCCGCCCTGGGCCCCGCCCCCCTGGCCGTCGGCGACGTCCTGCCGGCCGGGCCCGCGCCCGACGCTCTCCCGCACGTCGACCTGGCACCGGTCCGTACGCCGGCCGGCGGCGAGGTGGTGCTGCGGGTGGTGCTCGGACCGCGCGACGACTGGTTCGTCCCGGAGGCCGCGAGGCGCCTCCTGGCGGAGCCGTGGACGGTGGGGCAGGCCAGCGACCGGGTCGGTATGCGGCTCGACGGGCCGGCCCTCGGACGCGCCGTCGACGGGGAGCTGCCCAGCGAGGGCATGGTCCCGGGCGCCGTCCAGGTCCCGCCCGGAGGCCGGCCCGTCCTCTTCCTGGCCGACCACCCGGTGACCGGCGGCTACCCGGTGATCGCCGTCGTCCTCCGCGCCGACCTGGACCTCGCCGCGCAGGTCAGGCCGGGGCAGACGCTGCGGTTCCGTACGGCACCGAGCTGACCCGCCCGGGGCCGCTCGTCGCCGGAGGGCACCTGCGAGGAGCAGGCGGGTGCCGACGGGGCGCTGACACGGACGCTGTCCCAGCGGCGCCGGCCCTGCCCGCGGCGTCGCGGCGCCGAAGAGGGCCGGGACCCGGCATGGTCCCGGCCCCCTCGGGTCAGCGGTCCCGGCCCTCTCGGGTCAGGTGTGGAGCGGGCCGGCGGGCCCGCGCGGTCAGGCGGTCCGGGCCCGGCGCGGCAGCTTCCAGCCGGGGCGCGGGAAGTGGCAGGTGTAGCCGTTCGGGTAGCGCTCCAGGTAGTCCTGGTGCTCCGGCTCGGCCTGCCAGAAGTCGCCCAGCGGCTCCACCTCGGTCACCACCGGCCCCGGCCACAGGCCGCTCGCCTCCACGTCGGCGATGGTGTCCCGCGCCGTGCGCAGCTGGTCCTCGTCGGCGTAGTAGATCGCCGAGCGGTAGCTGCGGCCGACGTCGTTGCCCTGCCGGTCGAGGGTGGTCGGGTCGTGGACCTGGAAGAAGAACTCCAGCAGGTCGCGGTAGCCGGTGCGCTCCGGGTCGTACAGGATCTCGATCGCCTCGGCGTGATCGCCGTGGTCGCGGTACGTGGCGTTCGGTGTGTCCCCGCCGGTGTAGCCGACCCGGGTCGACACGACCCCGGGCTGCTTCCGGATGAGGTCCTGCATGCCCCAGAAGCAGCCTCCGGCGAGTACGGCCTTCTGCGTTCCGGTGTCCATACGCTGTGCTCCCGACTGGCATCGACGCGCGCCCGGCCGCCCTCGCGGCGCCGGGGCCTCTCGGCTGGCGTAACGATCCCGGGGGCGTCGACATTCCCGCCCGGACCCCGGTGCGTAGGGCCCGGTGGCGGGCCGTTCCGTGCGGACGGCCGTGCGAGCTCCCGGGAGGCGGCCTCCCCATGCCGGTACCCGGGGCCCGCGGGCCCCGGGAATTCCTCCGCTGACGGATCCCGCCGCCCCCCGCCCGCCCCGCCCCGGCCAGGCAGGCCCCTTCAGGACGCTCGCCCGGTCGGCGACCGCGCGGATACCTGCGCGAGGCCGCCGGGACGGGGCAGAGTGGGCCTGTCACTGTCACAGCGAAGGGACCGTAGTGGCCAGTCAGAAAGAACGCATGCTCGCCGGTGAGCTGTACCAAGCCGACGACCCGGAGATCCAGGCCGACGCGGCCCGGTCCGCGAAGATCAGCGAACGGTTCAACGCCTCACCGTCCGACGACCCCCAGGCACGCCGCACGCTCCTCGTCGAGCTGCTCGGCAGCGTGGGTGAGGACGTGGACGTACGGCCGCCGCTGCGGGTGGACTACGGCACCTACATCACCCTGGGGCGCGGCACCTTCATCAACTTCGGGGCCGTCCTCCTCGACGTCGCGCCGATCACCGTCGGGGAGGACGTGCAGTTCGGCCCGCACGTCCAGTTGCTGACGCCGACGCACCCCGTGGACCCGGTGGCGCGGCGGGCCAAGTGGGAGGCGGCGGAGCCGATCACCATCGGCGACAACGTGTGGCTCGGCGGCGGAGTCATCGTCTGCCCCGGGGTGACCATCGGGGAGAACACCGTGGTCGGCGCGGGCGCCGTCGTCACCAAGGATCTGCCGCCCAACGTGGTGGCGGTCGGCAACCCCGCCAGGATCATCCGTGAGATCCCCCTCCCCGAGGCCCCGCCGGCTCCCTGACCCGGCGGGTCCGAGTGAGCCGCGCGGGAGACGACCGCTCGGCGCCGGAGTACAGGAAGAGCCGGCCGCTCCCGGTACCCCGGCCCGCCGAGCGGTGCGCACCACCCGGTCAGACGGCCGTGGCGCCCTGAGGCTCACCGGGGGCCGCGTCCTGAGGCGGTTCGGCGAGCTGCTCGCGTACGTACCCCCACACCACCCCGATCAGCGCGGCGGCCGGAACGGCGAGCAGGCTGCCGACGATGCCGGCCAGGCTGCCGCCGAGGGTGACGGCGAGGAGGACCACCGCCGCGTGCAGGCCGAGCCCCCTGCTCTGGATCATCGGCTGGAAGACGTTCCCCTCCAGTTGCTGCACGACGATGATGAGGGCGAGAACGATCAGGGCGTCGGTCAGGCCGTTGGAGACCAGAGCGATCAGGACCGCGACGAAACCGGCGAAGAACGCGCCGATGATCGGCACGAACGCGCCGACGAAGGTCACCACCGACAGCGGCAGCACCAGCGGGATTCCCAGGATCCACAGACCGATGCCGATGAAGACCGCGTCGATCAGGCCGACGAGCGCCTGCGAGCGGATGAACGCCCCCAGCGTGTTCCAGCAGCGCTCCGCGACGGTCGGGACGTCGACGGCGAGCCGGCCCGGCAACTGGCGGGTCAGCCACGGGAGGAATCTGGGCCCGTCCTTGAGGAAGAAGAACATCAGGAAGACGGCGATGACCGCCGTGACGACGCCGTGGACCACCGTGCCCACCCCGGTCGCCACCGTGGAGACCGTGGTGCCGAGACTGTCCTGGAGCCGGGCGACGGCCGAGTCCATCGCCTTCGTGATCTCGGCGTCGCCGATGTTCAGCGGCGGTCCGGCCGCCCAGTCACGCACCTGGTCGACCCCGGCGATCACTCCGTCCGCCAAGGTCCCCGACTGGGAGGCGACCGGCACCGCGACCAGGGCCACGATGCCGGCCGCCACGGTGAGGGCGAGTACCGTCACGGCCGAGGCGGCGAGCGCCGGGGGCCAGGAGTGGTTGCGCAGGAAACGGGCCAGCGGCCAGGTGAGCGTGGTGATCAGCAGGCCGATCACCAGCGGCCACACCACCGGCCACATCTGGCCGACCAGCCACAACCCGGCCGTGACGGCGACGGCCACCAGCAACAACTGGGCAGAGGTACGCGCCGATGTGTGCAGGGCGGCACGGGACTTGGTGGAACTGAGCCTGGTGGACATGCGGCCACCCTACTGACCGGCGGCCCCGGGCCTGCCCGGTCAGCCGTGCGGCGCCTGCCGGTGGAAGGCGGCGAGCGCCGTGCCGACGGGGTGCGGCTGGGGCCGGGTGGTCCCGGTCGCCGCTCAGCCGCCGTCGCGCTTGCGGTGGCGGACGTGCGTGGTCAGCGGTGAGTGCAGAACCTCGACGGGCTCGAAACCGAAGGTTCCGACGCCGTCGAAGAGGCGCTCGCCGCCGCCGAGCAGGACGGGCGCGATGTCGAGGGTGAGTTCGTCGATCGCGCCGGCGCCGAGGGCCTGGCGCACCGTCGAAGCGCCACCGGCGATGTCCACGCCCTTGCCGTCGGCGGCTTCGAGCGCCTGCGCGTAAGCGGTGCCGAAGCCCTCGGTGACGAAACGGAAGGTGGCCCCTCCGCCGGCGTGACCGGTCCGCGGGCGTAGGGGGTGAGCACGAACACCGGGGCGTGGTACGGGGGCTCGGGGCCCCACCAACCGTTCCACGGCCCGTCCCACTCGCCTCGGACCGGTCCGAACATGTTGCGGCCCATGACATGGGCACCACGCGGGCGCGTCAGCCGGCCGCTGGCCGTCTCGTCGGCTCCGGTCGCGCGCGGGTCGCCGATGTGCCAGCCGTGCAGCTCCTGGCCGCGCTTGCCAGCGGATCGTCCCGGCTCTGCTCGGGTCCGGCGACGAAGCCGTCGAGCGAGACCGACATGTGGCAGGTGGTGTCGGTCATCGGCTTCTCTCCGCAGGCGGCAGGTGCGGGGGTCGTGGGGTCGTCGGACCGCGCGACGGGCGTACGGAGTGTCAGAGCCGACCGGACTCGTCGCGTCACCGCGCAGCCGTCGGAGGCCCGGCTGCCGCGCCCCCGGCCCCGGGGCGCCACCGGTGAACCGCCGGGCGCGGCACCGCCTTCGGCCGGGCCGGCCGAAGGCGGCGGACCGCGCTGAACGACGATGAGCGGTATGACCTCTGACCCCCGCCCGCCCGGCCGCACCGTCGACGGCACCGGACTGCTCTGCGTCACCCTTCTGCTGCGCCTGCGCAAGGAGATCGAGGGCGCCGAACCCGGCACCCTCGTCCATGTCATCGCCACCGACCCCGCCGCGCCCCTCGACCTGCCCGCCTGGTGCCACCTGACCGGCCACCAGTACCTCGGCCCCGTCGGAGGGGACCGCCGCTCCGTCTACGCCCTCCGGCTCACCGCCCGGGCGCGATCCACCCGCTCCGACGCGCCGTGGCACCGCGCCGAGCCGGGTGGCCCGTGACCGGCTCGGAGCTGTGGCGGAGCACGGCGACGGAGCGCGCCGCCGCTCACGTACCGGTTCTCTCCCGAACCGGCGGGACCCCCGGCCCGGCAGGTGAGCGGCGTGCGGGACGGCCCTCGCCGCGCCCGGCCCGCCGTCAGTGCCGGAGCAGCAGCCCGTCGACCGGGACCGGCGGGACGTGGCCGGTCGCCGGGCGGCTCCCGGCCAGGGCCAGGCCGACGTCGACGAGGGAGGACCGCCGGAGCCCGGCCACCTCGGACACCGGAACCCAGACCGAGGTGAGGGTGTCGCCGTTCGGTTCGGGGCGCGGCCGGCCGCCGGTGACACGCACCTCGTAGAAGATCCCGATGTTCTGGTGGTCGGGGCCGCCGGGCACGGTGCGCTCCGCCGAGGGGATCAGCCGCGAGTCCACGCCCAGCAACCGTTCGACCACCCCCGTCAGCCCGGTCTCCTCGGTGAGCTCCCGGCTCACCGTGTCGAAGGGGTCCTCCCCGGCCTCGACCCCGCCACCGGGGAGCGTCCAGGTACCCGAACCGTGCTGGGCGAGCAGGACACGCCCGTCCGCGCAGCACAGGGCGTACGCCGCCAGTCGTCGGCTCATCGGGATGCTCCTCGGGGTGTACGGGGACGGGGACGGGGACGGGACGGGCGGTGTGCCGCCGACCCTGCTCGCACGGGGAGGCCCGCGGCCGAGCCCGCACGGAGCCCGCCCTCACTCCGCAGCCACGCCTTGTCGGGTCCGGCGTGCGGCACGCCCTCGGGAGCGGCGTCCGCCGCAAGCGACGGCCCGGTGTCCCGGTGCCCCGCCCTGACCACCAGTGAGCGGGCATCCCGTGCGGCACAGGTCGTCCTGGTGGCGAGAGGATCCAGACACACGCCCCCGGGGAGCGGCACGCGGGAACCGGAGCGTTTCGAGGGGGCGCCCGCCGGTATCCCGCCGACGGGCGGGTCAGGCGGGGCATGGCCGTGAGTGCCGCGGATGAGGGAGCCGCACTGGCGAAGAGTTCTGTGGGGGCGGGCCTCGCGGGCGGAGCGGCCCTCCCACCCCGAGCGGCGCGGGGTGGGAGGAGACACGTTCAAGGGCGGGTCGCCCGGTCCAGTTCGATGAGGACCGAGTAGTACTCGCGGCCCGTCGCGCGGTCCATGCCGATCTCGCACATGCGGTTGGCGGACAGGTGGGCGTCGTACGCGCGTGAGGTCACTTCCGCGGCCTCCTTGGCCGTCGCGGAGGCCGTCAACTCCTTGTGTAGCATGCCCCGGTCACCGGCGAACGCGCAGCATCCGGCGTCGTCCGGGACGACGACCTCGTCGGCGACCGCCCCGGCCACCTCGCGCAGGTGGCCGACCTCGCCCAGGTGGTGCATCGAGCACGTCGGGTGCAGTACCGCCGAGCCGGCCGTGCGGCGGACGGTCAGCCGCGGCAGGAGCTCCTCGGCCGCCCAGACGACCGAGTCGACCACCGTGAGCTGCCCGTGCGCTTCGCGGTTGGCGTCGGTGAGGTAGGGGACGACCTCGTGCTGGATGCCGAGCGTGCACGACGAGGCGTCCACGACCAGCGGCATCCGCCCGCCGTCGGTCCACGCCCAGGCGGCCTCGACGACGCGGTTGGCCATCACGGTGGTGGCATCCTCGTAACCCTTGGAGTGCCAGATCGTCGAGCAGCAGGTGCCCGTGACGTCGTCGGGGATCCACACCGGCCGCCCGGCGCGGGCCGAGACGTCGACCACGGCCTGCTGGAGCGAGGGGGTGCCGTCGTCCTCGGGGCCGCCGAAGATCCGGTTGACGCACGCCGGGTAGTAGACGGCGCTCGCCCCCGCCCGGGACGTGGGCGGCACGGCGCGGGCGGCGGCGCCGGGGATCTCCGGCAGCCACTCGGGCACCAGGTCGGGGCGTACGGCCTTGCGGGCGAGGCCGGTGGCGGCGGTCAGCAGCCGGTCGCTGATCTTGTCCGCCGCGCCGACCGCGAGCCGCGCCGACGCCTCCACGGCCTTGAAGCGCCGCGCGGTGAGCGTGGCGATCCGCTCCTCGCGAGGCGCGTGCCTGCGGTGGCGGAAGTCCTTCATCATGGCGCCGGTGTCGATGCCGACCGGGCAGGCGATCGCGCAGGTGGAGTCGCCCGCGCAGGTGTCGACGGCGTCGTAGCCGTAGGAGGCGAGGAGTTGCTCCTCGACGGGGGAGCCGGCGGGCTGCCGCAGCATCTCGCGGCGCAGCACGATGCGCTGGCGCGGGGTGGTCGTCAGGTCGTGGCTCGGGCACGTGGGTTCGCAGAAGCCGCACTCGATGCAGGGGTCGGCGACCGGCTCGATGCCGGGGATCGTCTTCAGCCCGCGCAGGTGGGCCTTCGGGTCGCGGTCGAGGACGATCCTGGGAGCCAGTACGCCCGCGGGGTCGATGACCTGCTTGACGCGCCACATCAGCTCGGTCGCCCGGGGCCCCCACTCCAGCTCCAGGAACGGGGCGATGTTGCGGCCGGTGGCGTGCTCCGCCTTCAGCGATCCGTCGAACCGCTCCACGGTCATCCGGCAGAACTCGTCCATGAACGCCGCGTACCGGTCGACGTCGGAACTCTTCGACGCGTCGAAGGCGAGCAGGAAGTGCAGGTTGCCGTGGGCGGCGTGGCCGGCGACGGCGGCGTCGAAGCCGTGCCGCGCCTGGAGCTGGAGCAGGTCCTCGCAGGCTTCGGCCAGCCGGGAGGGCGGGACCGCGAAGTCCTCCGTGATCAGGGTGGTGCCCGCCGGGCGGGAGCCGCCGACCGCCGTGACGAAGGCCTTGCGGGCCGTCCAGTAGCCGGAGACGACCTTGGGGTCGCGGGTGAAGGCGTTGGTCACCGAGGCGACCGGGGCGACCAGGTCGAGCCGCTCGACGACCCGGGCCGCCGCCCGCTCGAAGGCAGCCTGCCCCGCCTCGTCGGGTGCCCGGAACTCCACCAGCAGCGCCGTCGTCTCCCGGGGCAGACCGGCCCAGTCGGCCGGCACCCCCCGCACGCTCACCGAGGCGCGCAGGGTGTTGCCGTCCATCAGCTCGACGGCGAGGGCGCCCGCCTCGTTGAACAACGGCACCGCGGCCGCGGCGGCGGTCAGCGAGGGGAAGAAGAGCAGACCGCTGGAGACCCTGCGGTCCAGCGGCAGGGTGTCGAAGACGACCTCGGAGATGAACCCGAAGGTGCCCTGGGAGCCGACCATGAGGCCGCGCAGGATCTCGACGGGCGTCGCGCCGTCCAGGAAGGCGTCCAGCCGGTAGCCGTTGGTGTTCTTGATCTCGTACTTGGCGCGGATGCGGGCGGTGAGTTCCTTCTCCGCCTCGATCTCCGCCTTGAGCGCGAGCAGGTCCGCGCACAGCTCCGGTTCGGTGCGTGCCAGGGTCTCGTCCGCGTGCGGGTCGGCGGTGTCGACGACGGTCCCGCTGGGCAGCACGAAGGTCAGCGAGGCCAGCGTGCGGTACGAGTTGCGGGTGGTGCCCGCGGTCATCCCGGAGGCGTTGTTGGCGACGACCCCGCCGACCGTGCAGGCGATGGCGCTGGCCGGGTCGGGCCCCAGGACTCGGCCGTACCGGGCGAGGGTGGCGTTGGCCCGCACGACCGTGGTGCCGGGGCGGACGCGCGCCCGGGCCCCGGCGTCCAGAACCTCGATGCCGGTGAAGTGCCGTCGCACGTCGACCAGGATGTCCTCGCCCTGGGCCTGGCCGTTCAGGCTGGTGCCGGCGGCGCGGAAGACGACCTGGCGGCCGTGGCCGCGTGCGTACGCCAGGATCGCGGAGACGTCGCCGATGTTCTCGGGGAGCACGACGACCTGCGGCACGAAGCGGTAGGGGCTGGCGTCGGAGGCGTACTTCACCAGGTCGGAGATCTTCCACAGGACCTTGTCCGGGCCCAGCAGCGCGGTCAGCCCGGCGCGGAGCGGCTCAGGCGCCCCCGTGGCGCCGCCGTCGGCGACCCGGTCGGCCGCCTCGGTGCGGGCCGCCGTGGGACGGAGGGTTTCCGGCTTGGGCTCCAGCAGGGGCATGGCGTTCGTCTCCCGGGCAGTGTCGAGCGGTGCGGTTCAGCGTACGACCGCGCGTCCCGGCCAATCCGGCGGGTGCGCGGGGGGCGGCCGGTGTGGCAGGGGACGGCTTCGAAGTCCCGTACGGCGCCCACGGCGCCCGGCACGCACGCTCGCCGCACCGGGCGACAGCCCGAGCACGTCCGGTACGACAGCTTCCGCCAGACGTGCCGAGAGCACGCACCGGACACCGCGGACACCGCCCAGGACCTCGAAGGCACCCCCTGGCCGGTCCCGGCCGGGACCGGCGGGCACACCGGTGATCAGCCGGGCAGGGCCGGGCCCGGCAGCAGGGCCACCACGTCGATCTCCACGAGGATGCCCATCAGACCGGAGCCGACCGTGGTGCGCACCGGGCACGTCTCCGCGAAGAAGGCGCGGTACGCCTCGTCGTAGGCGGCGAAGTCCCGCTCCAGGTGTCGCAGGTGGGGCCGTGACCTTCACGACGTCCCGCATGGACAGGTCCCGGGCCCCGAGGACCGCGCCGACGTTGCGCCGTGCCCTCTCCCTTCGTGGCTCAGCACCTCGACGCCATCCGCGAGGTCCTCCTGACCCCCGCGCCTCGTCAGCCGGTGACGTCGGAAGCCGTTCCGCCGGGAGTGGTCAGGGCGTCGTGGCGGCCGGCCGCGACCGCGTCGGTGTGTCGGCCTCGCTCGCGGCCGCCAGCCTCTGGCGGCGCGTCGCGGGTCCGAAGAAGGCCAGGACGAGGGCGCCGAGCGTCCAGGTGCCGGCGATGAACATGAAGACCGCCTCGTAGCCGATGCCGTTGTAGATGCCGGCGATCATCAACGGGCCCACCGCGTTCGACAGGCGCCCCAGACCGTAGGCGATGCTGGTGCCCAGCGAGCGGCCGCTGGTGTTGAACAGTTCGGGGGAGTACGCGTACGCCAGGGCGGTGTAGCCGCGCTCGAAGAGGTTGACCAGGAAGCCGAAGACGACGATGAGCACCGGGGTGAACGTCAGCCCGTACATGAGCCCGGCGGCGGCGATGACCACGCCGAACACCACCAGGCACCACTTGCGTTCGAACCGGTCGGTGACCATCGCCGCGAGGAACGAGCCGAGCGGGGCGCCGACCGTCGTCAGGGCGACGTAGAAGATCGAGTCCTCCACGCTGACCCCCTCCGCGGCCAGCAGCGTCGGGGCCCAGCTGGAGTAGCCGAAGAAGCCGATGGTCTGGGTGACCCACAGGACCGAGAGCAGGATCGTCGGGTACAGGAACTTCTTGTCCTTGAGCATCCCCAGCCCCGGTTTGACGGCCGGAGCCTGGGGCACGGGCTCTCGCGCCTCGGGGAGGGCGCCGTGCTCGGCCGACGCGCTCGCCTCGATGCGCGCCAGGACGGCCTCGGCCTCCTCATGGCGGCCTCGGGCCTCCAGCCACTGCGGGGACTCCTCCAGTTTGCGCACGAAGAGCAGGAAGAAGACGCCGAGCGTGCCCCAGAGGTAGACCAGACGCCAGGACCAGTCGGCCATGGGCACCACCGCGGAGGCGATGAGGTTGGTGGCGGGGGTGCCGCAGATGCCGATGACGATGGCGTACGCCTGGAACTTCCCGCGTTTGGCGCTGGGGAACAGCTCGCTGATGTAGACGACGGCGACCACGGTCATGGCGGACAGGCCGGCCGAGGTCAGTACGCGGAAGACACCGAGGGACCAGATGTCCCAGGCGAAGACGCAGGCGAAGGACCAGAGGGTGAACCAGAGCGTGGTCCAGGTCAGGGTGCGCTTGCGTCCCAGCCTGTCGGCCAGCCCGCCGGCCACGACGGCGCCGATGAACATGCCCACGAAGGACGTCGAGGTCACGTAGGCGATGTCGTTGACCTCGGCACTCCACTGCTCGCGTACCACCGGCGCGGTGATGGCGAAGGTGTTGATGTCCGCGAACTCGAAGAAGTAGGCGAACGCCACCGCGAGGAGAGTGGTCTTGTGGAACTTCGAGATCGGCAACCGGTCCAGCCGGTTCGCCGCGTTGGTGGTGCGGATGTGCTGCACTGCACGCTCCTGGAATGGGGGGCTCGGGCGTCGGCGCCGGGCCGGGGTGACGTCAGCGGGCCTCTTCCGGCCAGTACAGACGCATGGGGTTGTCGACCAGCAGGGCCTGCCGCCGGTCCGGCGTGGTCGCCACACGGGGGATGTGGTCGACGAGCAGACCGTCGTCGGGCATGTGGTCCTTGAGGTTCGGGTGGGGCCAGTCGGTGCCCCACAGGACCCGGTCGGTGAAGGTGTCGACGACCTTCCGGGCGAAGGGCACCACGTCCCGGTAGGCGTCGCGTTCCCCGTCCAGGGCACGCGGCCCGGTCGCCGTCAGCCGCTCGGGGCAGGAGACCTTCACCCAGACGTCGTTGGCCTCCACGAAGCGCAGGAAGCGGGCGAACTCGGGGCCGTCCGCACTCCTGGTGACGTCGGGGCGCCCCATGTGGTCGATGACGAGCGGCACCGGGAGGGAGGCGAAGAAGCTCTCCAGGCCGGGCAGGTCCGCCGCCTCGAAGTACAGGACGACGTGCCAGCCGAGCGGCGCGACACGGCGGACGACCGCCTCCAGTGCCTCGGTGGGCGCCGCGTCCACCAGGCGCCGCACGAAGTTGAAGCGCACCCCGCGTACGCCGGCGTCGTGCAGGCGCCGCAGTTCCCCGTCGCTGACGTCGGGGCGCACGGTCGCCACCCCGCGGGCCAGGTCGCCGGCGGTGCGCAGGGCGTCCACCAGGGCGCTGTTGTCGGCCCCGTGGCAGGTGGCCTGGACGATGACGTTGCGGGTGACACCGAGGTGGTCGCGCAGCGCGAACAGGTCGTGCTTCGAGGCGTCGACGGGGGTGTACTTGCGCTCGGGGGCGAAGGGGAACTCGGCAGCGGGGCCGAAGACGTGGCAGTGGGCGTCGACGGAGCCCGGTGGCAGGGCGAAGCGGGGCTTCGACGGGCCGCGGTACCAGTCGAGCCAGCCGGGGGTGACGGGGAAGGGCCGGTCAGTCATCGGGGGTGCTCCTCGGGGCGTCAGTCGACGTAGGTCAGGCCGAGGTCGGCCAGGGGGCCGCGCATGGCGTACATGTCGAGACCCAGTTCGCCGTCGCGGAAGCGCTGCCGCTTGCCCTCCTCCGCCGCCTCGCGCCGCGCGGCGGCCTCGGCGACCTCGGCGGCCCTGGCGGCGGGCACGACCACCACGCCGTCGGTGTCGGCGACGATCACGTCACCGGGGGCGACCAGCGCGTTGGCGACGACGACGGGGACGTTCACCGAGCCAAGGGTGGCCTTGACGGTGCCCTTGGCGCTGACGGCGCGCGAGAAGACGGGGAAGTCCATCCGGCGCAGGTCGTCCACGTCGCGGCAGCCGCCGTCGATGACCAGGCCCCCGGCGCCGCGGGCGCGCAGCGAGGTGGCGAGGAGTTCTCCGAAGAAGCCGTCCTCGCTCTCGGTGGTGCAGCCCGCGACCACGATGTCGCCCTCCCGGACCTGTTCGGCGGCGACGTGCAGCATCCAGTTGTCACCCGGCTGGAGCAGCACGGTGACCGCCGTGCCGCAGAGCCTCGCGCCCTCGTAGACCGGGCGGATGTAGGGGCGCATGAGGCCGAGACGGCCCATCGCCTCGTGCACGGTGGCGACGCCGAACGCCGACAGTGCCTCGACGGCCGCGCGATCGGCGCGTGCGACGGTGCGGTGGACGACTCCGAGGTGGTGCATGGTGCTGCTCCTTGCTCTGTGGAGGGGGACCGCGTCGCCGACGCCCTCGCCGGCGGACGGTGGTTCTCAGCGGCCCTGGGCGGTCAGGCGGGCGTCCAGAAGCGGGTAGACCCGGCGGGCGTTGCCCTCCAGGACCGCCGTCAGGTCCGCCGGGGTCAGGCCCGCGCGCTCGACGTAGCGGCGGGTGTCGTCGAAGTGGTGACCGGTGCGCGGGTCGACGCCGCGGACGGCGCCGACCATCTCCGAGGCGAACAGGACGTTGTCGACCGGGATCACGTCCAGCAGCAGGTCGATGCCGGGCTGGTGGTAGACACAGGTGTCGAAGTAGACGTTGCGCAGGAGGGACTCCTCCGGCTCGGGCCGGCCGAGTGCCTGCGCCAGGCCGCGGAACCGGCCCCAGTGGTAGGGCACCGCTCCGCCGCCGTGCGGGACGACCAGGCGCAGTCCGGGGAAGTCGGTGAACAGGTCGCCGGTGAGCAGTTGCATGAAGGCGGTGGTGTCCGCGTTCAGGTAGTGCGCTCCCGTGGTGTGGAAGGCCGGGTTGCAGCTGCTGGAGACGTGCACCATCGCGGGCACGTCCAGTTCGACGAGCTTCTCCCACACCGGGTACCAGGAGCGGTCGGTCAGCGGGGGAGCGGTCCAGTGGCCGCCACTGGGGTCAGGGTTGAGGTTGACGGTCACAGCGCCCAGCTCCCTCACGGCCCGCTCGATCTCCGGGACCGTGGTGGCCGGGTCCACCCCGGGCGACTGCGGCAGCATCGCTCCGGGAGCGAAGCGGTCGGGGTACAGCTCCGCGACGCGGTGGCACAGGTCGTTGCAGATGCGGGACCAGGCCGAGGAGGTCGCGAAGTCGCCGATGTGGTGCGCCATGAAGGAGGCGCGGGGGGAGAAGACGGTGACGTCGATGCCGCGCTCGTCCATCAGCCGCAGCTGGTTGGCCTCGACCGACTCGCGGATCTGGTCGTCGCTGATGACCGGACCGGCCGGGTCCGGTGCCTGTACCGGGTCGGTGAGCGCGGCGGCCTGGGCCTCGCGCCAGCGGCCGAGCGGGGCGGGGGCGGTGGTGTAGTGGCCGTGGATGTCGATGATCACGAGGACTTCTCCTGAACGGTGGGGGCGGGGTCCCAGACGGAACGGGGGACGAGCACGTCCCCGGCCATGAGCAGGCGGGCGGTGCGCAGCAGCGCGGACCGCGTGACCTGCCGGGGGTCCTCGGGGTCGCGGGCCAAGGTGACGTCGAAGGCGCCGGACGGGTGCTCGACGCGGACCGTGGGCTCCGTACCCGGCACAGCGGCGGCCAGTTCACGGGCGACACTGCCGTCGAGCACGCAGGCGGTGGCGGCCGTGACGGCGGCCAGCACGCCGATGGACTGGTGGCAGACCCGGGGGATGAGGCTGCGGGTGGAGAGGGTGCCGCCGTGCCGGGGCGGCGCCACCAGCGTCATCTTCGGATAGTTCCGCTCCGACACGTCGCCCAGTCCCATGGCGTGGCCGCACACCAGGCGCAGCGCCTCCACCCGGCCCCGCAGCTCCTCGTCGGCGTCGATCTCGGCCGGGGTCTCGTATCCGGTGGCCCCCAGGCGCTCGGCCGCGACGATCACCAGCGGCTGGCCGTTGTCGATCAGCGTGACGTCGACGGGGCCGGTCCCGGGCACCTCGACGGTGTCCCGCACGCGCCCGGTGGGAAGGAGCGAACCGGCGACGGAACCGGCGGTGTCCACGAAGCCGATCTCGACGGGAGCGGCGGTGCCGGGGACACCGTCGATGCGGGCCGGGCCTTCGTACGCGACGTGCCGGACGCCGGTCCGGCCGGCCGGGGTGGAGACCGTGATCTCGGCGACCATGCCGGTGTTGCGGGTCAGGACGCGGGCCGTGGTGCGGTCCCCCGTGGGCACGAGCAGGCCGGTCTCGACGGCGAACGGCACCACGGCGGCGAGCATGTTCCCGCAGTTGGACGAGGTGTCGACCTCCGTTCCACCGGGTTGCACCTGGGCGAAGGTCCACTCCAGGTCGACATCGGCCGTCGCGCCCGGGCGCACCAGGCCGATCTTGCTGGTCAGGGGGTGCGCACCGCCGACACCGTCGATCTGCCGCGCGTCCGGTGAACCCATCGCCGCCAGCAGGACGGCGTCCCGCAGACCCGGGTCGTCGGGCAGCAGCCGAGCGTCGAAGAACGGTCCCCGCGACGTCCCGCCGCGCATGAACAGACACGGGACGGCGGTCTGGGAGCCGCGTCTGGTGACCGCCGGGGTTCCGGTGGCTGCAACGGCAGGCATGGCCGCTCCTTCGTGGTCGGGGTGTGCGAGGAAGCTAAATCATCAACGAGATTGTTGACAAGATGTTTCGCGAAATTGTCGATCCTTCGTGTCCCGGGTGCGGGGGCGTCAGATCCGCCCACTAGGGTTCTCCCTGCGGGAATGCCGCCACGGGCGGCGACGGGCGACGACGGAAGAGGACGACCGAGTGACCGACAAGCTCACGGGTGCCGCGGGCCGCCAGTACGTGGCGGACGCCATCAGGCACGCTCTGCGCTCCGGGGACCTGGTCCCCGGGCAGCGGCTCGTCGAGAACGACCTCGCCGAGTCCTACGGGGCGACCCGCGGGGCCGTCCGTGAGGCGCTCCAGGACCTCGCCGCAGAGGAGATCCTGGAGATCGTCCCCCGTAGAGGGGCCAGGGTGCGCATGGTCTCCGTCGAGGAGGCGATCCAGATCACCGAGTGCCGCTCGGCCCTCGAGCAACTGTGCGCCCGCAAGGCGGCCACCCTGGCCACCGACGCGCAGCGCGGGGAACTCGACCGGATCGGGGCGGACATGCGGCAGGCCGTCGCCGACGGCGCGTGGGACGCCTACTCGGCGCTCAACCAGCGTCTGCACGAACTGGTCATCGAGGCCAGCGGCCAGGAGGTCGCCCGGCGCACCCTCGACCGGCTCAACGGGCCGATGGTGCGCTTCCAGTTCCGGCTGGCCCTGCGCCCCGGACGTCCTGCCCGGTCCCTGCCGCAGCACCTGGCCATCATCGAGGCGGTGGTGGGAGGCGACGCGGCGGCGGCGGCCGAGGCGGCGGCCGCGCACCTGGACGACGTGATCGAGCAACTGCGCTCGCCGGCCGCGTCCGCCCGTACCTGATCGGTGGCGGCCTGTCCGGCCGATGGCCCGCCCGCGGGCCCGTCCTGGCGACAGACGGCACCGAGGAGGGGCACCCCGGGCACGGCGGCGTCGGCGAGGGGGAGCGGAGACGGCATCGGCGCGCTGGTCGCAGCAGGGGGCGAGTCCTCAGCCGGCGGTACCGGCTTCCGGGCAGGGCCTGTGTGCCCAGGTCAGGCGATGGAGGGTGGCCGGGCCGAGGCCGAGCCCGATCGCGGCGCACACACGGCGGGGGCGCGCCGACGACCACCAGGTTCAGGGGCCGCGCCGACGCCGTCCGGCCGGGTGGCCCACGGCGGACCTCGGCCCCCGTGCCCGCGCCCGGCGACAAGGGCTGAGCCCGGCCCCCCCCGCCGCCCCGCCTCGCGATCAACGTGTTCGGCCGCCGAGGCAGGGCGCACACCCAGGTCCTCGGTGCCGCGCGGGTACCGGGGCGGTGCGGCCCTTCTCTCCCAGGCCACCGTGGCGGGTCTCGGCCGGCGACGGCCGGCCCCCACCACCTCGTCCCGGTGCCTTCGGGACACCAGCCCGTCCACGTGGTGCCCACCCGGGGGCCGGGGCGGTCCACCCGGGCGCGCCTCGCGTCCCCGCACCAAGCCGAGCCAGGCGACTGAGGTCGGGGACTTCCCCTGGTCACGTGGGCCGGCCCGCCCACGTGACCACTCCGCCCGCCCGGGCCGGCCCGCTCACGTGGGCGGACACGTCCAGCCGCTCCGCGTCCCAGATCCGGTTCAGCGCACCCGGCCCCGTGCCTTGAGGGGAAGGGGCGGGAGCTGCGGCGCGGGCAGCGGGTCGCCGTCGTAGCCGTGCACCTCGCCGAACCGCGACCCGTTCATCCAGTCCTCGCGGGCCCGGCTGATGTCCTCCTGCGTACGCCCGACGAAGTTCCACCACATGATCAGCTTCTCCTCGAAGGGCTCGCCGCCCAGGAGCATGAAGGTGGCGTCGGAGGTCGCGCGCAGGGGCAGTTCGCGGCGGCCGCAGCCGAGGTAGAGCAGGGAGCCGGGCAGCAGGGGGACACCGTCGGCGTGGAGTTCCCCGGACATGGTGAGGACGCCGTACTCGAAGTCGGGTTCGAGGGGGAGCCGGGCCTCGGCGCCGGCGGCGAGACCGACGTCGAGGCCGACCAGCGGCGAGTAGGTCGTACCGGGGGAACGGGCGCCGTCGACCTCGCCGAGCACCACGGTGCCGCTCAGGCCGGGAGCGGTGACGACGGGCAGGTCGGCGTGGTGCTCGAAGCGCGGGTCGACGTGCCGGTGGGCGTCGGGCAGGGCGACCCAGAGCTGGGCGCCGTGCAGGAGGCGGGCGTGCGGGCGCGGGCTCTCCTCGGAGTGCGAGATGGCCCGGCCGGAGGTCATCAGCCCCAGTTCGCGCGGCCGGATCGTCTGGAGGCTGCCGGTCGAGTCGCGGTGCAGGACCTCGCCCTGGTGGAGCCAGCTGACGGTCTGGAGCC
Organism: Streptomyces diastaticus subsp. diastaticus; assembly: GCF_011170125.1. Classification (NCBI taxonomy): domain Bacteria; kingdom Bacillati; phylum Actinomycetota; class Actinomycetes; order Kitasatosporales; family Streptomycetaceae; genus Streptomyces; species Streptomyces diastaticus. The sequence goes on from NZ_BLLN01000003.1 coordinate 1,636,677, forward strand.
CGATGTGCGGGTGGGGCGGGACCTGCATGCCGGGCTCGTCGGCGATGTCGTCCGGTCCGTAGTGGTCCACGAAGGCCCAGGCGCCGATCATGCGGCGGCCCAGGCTCGGGAGCAGCCGCCGGACCTCGGTCGACTCGCCGAGCTTGACCCGGCGCGGGGGCAGCAGTTCCCGCACGGGCTCACCGACGACATCGCCCCGGCCGCCGCAGAGGGTGGGCACGGCCTCACGTTCCAGGTTGCTCATGCCCGCCAACCTAACCGCGGACCGTGCCCCGGGCGAGGGCGCCCCGGCTCAGGCCGGACGGCGTGCCTCGGCGCCGGTCAGCGCGGCCGGCCGGGCCGGGCCCGTCGCCCACGTGCCCAGCGAGATCTCGGCGGTGATGCCCGGGCCGAACCCGGCGAGCATCCCGCGGGCGCCCTCGGTCGCCCTCCCCGTGGCGAAATAGCGGTCGAGGGCGTCCAGGACGACGCAACTGGCGATGTTGCCGCGCTCGGTGAGGGTCTCGCGGCTCTGCGCGAACATCTCCGGCGGCAGCTCCAGGTGGGTGCAGAGGTCGTCGAGGATGCGGGGGCCGCCCGCGTGGATGATGTAGAAGTCCAGCTCGCCGACGTTCCACTCGTGCTGCGCGGAGAGCGCCGTCAGTGCCGGGGCCAGCATCGACATGGTGCCCGGCACCCGCTTGTCCAGCTGGAAGTGGAAACCGGTCTCGCGCACCGCGTAGGAGATCCACGCCTCGGTGTCGGGGACCAGGTGGGAGCCGTTGCGCTCCAGGCGGAGCCCGGTGCCGCCCTCGCCGCGGACGACGACGGCGGCCACCGCGTCGCCGAACAGCCCGTTGGAGAGCAGCGAGCCGACGCCCAGGTCGGTGGGCTGGTAGAGCAGGGAGCAGAACTCGCAGGCCACGATGAGGACGTTGCTGCCCGGGTAGGCCGCGGTGAAGTCGTGCGCCCGGTTGACGGCCGCGCCGCCCGCCGCGCAGCCCAGTTGGGCGATGGGGAGCTGGCGGGTGTCGGAGCGGAAGCCCAGCGAGTTGATCATCCAGGCCGTCATCGAGGGCATCATGAAGCCGGTGCACGAGACGTAGACGATCAGGTCGATGTCCTGCGCGGTCAGCTCCGCCTCGGCGAGCGCCCGGTGGACGACCTGCGGGACGCGGGCCTTGGCCTCTCGCTCGTAGACCTTGTTGCGGGCCTCGAAGCCCGGGTGGGCGAGGGTCTCCTCGATGGGCTGCACCAGGTGCCGGGTGGCGACCCCGGTGTTGCGGATCAGCCGCAGCACCAGGCCGAGCTGGTCGTGGTCGGCGTGGGTGCTGCGGGCCAGGTCGAGGGTCTCCTCCATGGTGATGACGTGCGGCGGGACGGCGACGGCGGGGCGGCAGAGAACGGCCATGGGATTCTCGTCATCTCTTCAGGGCGCGCGAACGCGTGTCGGGATGCGCGAAGGCGCGGGTCCGCGCGAACGCGAGGGGGGAGGGCGTCACCAGGTGACGGGCAGGGCGAGCGGGTAGCGCCAGATGGAGGTGGCGTTCCACTCGACGTCACCGGCCGGCACGGCGAGCGCCAGGTCGGGGAAGCGACGCAGCAGCGTGGAGAGGGCGATCTCCAGCTCCATCACCGCGAGCGGTGAGCCGAGGCAGTGGTGAGAGCCCCAGCCGAAGGTCATGTGCGGGACGGCGGGCCGGTCGAGGTCGATCTCGTCGGGCCGCTCGAACTTCTCACCGTCGCGGTTGGCGGTCAGGTACGACACGTGCACCGTGTCCCCGGCGCGGATCAGGGCGCCGCCCAGCTCCACGTCCTCGGTGGCGATCCGGGGGATGCCCACGCCCTTGCGGAACGGGATGTGGCGCAGCAGCTCCTCGAGGACGCGGGGCAGCGAGCCGGGGTCGTGCCGCAGCCGCTCGCGGATGTCGTCGCGGGTCAGCAGCAGGTAGGAGATGTTGCCCAGCTGGTAGGTGGTGGTGTCCTGGCCGGTGATGAGCAGCACCATCGCCATCACGGTCAGCTCGTCGTCGCCGAGCATCTCGCCGCCCTCCCGGGCGGTGGCGAGGGTGCTGATCATGTCGGCGCCGGGGGAGCGGCGGCGCTCGGCGGTGAGGCGCGCGAAGTACTCCCGCAGCTCGCCCTTGGCACGGACGGCGGCGTCCTTCCCGGCCGGGCCCATGTTCATCATGGTCATCGCGTGGGCCCGCAGCCAGTGCCGGTCGGCCTCCGGGATGTCCAGTACCTCGCAGATCGTCACCAGCGGCAGCGGCAGCGCCAGGTGGGCGAAGAGGTCGGTGGGCGAACCGGCCCGCGCCATGCCGTCGAGCAGACCGTCGACCACCGACTGGGTGCGGCCGCGCATCCGCTCCAGGTGGCGCGGGGCGAACGACTGCCGTACCAGCCGCCGCAGCCTGCTGCTGTCCGGCGGGTCCATCAGGTTGATGGCGCCCGACTGGACGATCGGCTCCGGAGTCATCCGGGGGAAGTCCTTGCCGGTGACGGCGTTGCGGCTGAACCTGCGGTCGGTGGTGACCGTCCGCACGTCCTCGTACCGGGTCACCAGCCAGGCGTCGCCCTCGCCGTACGGCATCCGGATCCGCGCCACCCGCTCCTCGCTCCGCAACATGCCGAGCAGTGCCGGATCGAAGTCGAGTCCCTCGGCGAAGTCGAACGGACACGTCGGTACGTCGGGTACGGCTTCAGTGCTCACGGCGGCGGCCCTTCAGTCGGTCCTGGATGTGCTCACGCGGATCAGGCGTGTCCTTCTCGACGCCGCACCGGGGACGGGAGGGGTATGCCACGCGGGGCCGGTGGCGATACCTGACGTCCCACGGACAGCCGAACACGCGCCATCCGGTAGGGCCTGGTGTACCCCTGCCCCGGCCGTGAAACCGGCGGACGGGCCGGACTCCCTCCCCCGGAGGAGCGCACCACGGCACACCGGCCCGCCACCCGCGCGCCCTTGCCGGGAACGGGTCCGCGCCGCCGTCGAACACCCGCCCGGGCCAACCCGGGGCGCAGCCCACCCCCGAGGACGGTCCAATGGACCGATGAGCACGCCCGCGCCGGACGACTGCCTGGCCCGCAACACCTGGATCTGCGGCGAGTACCTGAGCACCCGCCGCACCATCCTTCTCGACGCCGTGCTCGAACACCTCCAGCTCACCGCCGTGCCCGTGGCGATCGCGCTGGTGCTCGCCGTGCCGCTGGCCGTCGTCGCCCGCCGGTGGAGCAAAGCGGCCGGGCCGGTGCTGGCCGTGACGACGGTCCTGTACACCATCCCCTCGCTGGCGATGTTCTCCCTGCTGCTGCCGCTGTACGGGCTGTCCGCCTCGCTGGTCGTCGCCGGGCTGGTCCTCTACTCGCTGACGCTGCTGGTGCGCAACATCCTCGCCGGACTGCGCGCCGTCCCCGAGGAGACCCGGCAGGCGGCACGCGGCATGGGGTACGGGCCCGTACGGCTGCTGCTCACCGTCGAACTGCCACTGGCGCTGCCGGCCGCGATGGCCGGACTGCGGATCGCCACCGTCTCCGCCGTCTCCCTCGTCACGATCGGCGCCATCGTCGGCTTCGGAGGGCTCGGCAACCTCATCTACGCGGGGATGAACACCTACTTCAAGGCGCAGGTCCTCACCGCCTCGGTGCTCTGCGTGGTCATCGCCGTCGCCGCCGACCTGCTCCTCCTCGGCGTCCAGCGGCTCCTCACCCCCTGGGCCAGGGCGGGTGCCCCGTGACCACCCTCGCCGAGGCCTGGCGCTGGCTCACCGACCCGGCCCACTGGAGCGGCGACGGCGGCATCGCCCAGCGGCTCGTCGAGCATGTCGTCCTCACCGGCGTCTGCCTCGCCGTGAGCTGCCTGCTCGCGCTGCCCGTCGCGCTGGTCCTCGGCCACCTCGGCAAGGGCGGCGCCCTCGCCGTCAACCTCGCCAACATCGGCCGGGCCGTCCCCACCTTCGCCGTCCTCGTGCTGCTCCTGCTCACCCCCGTGGGCCGCTGGAGCGAGGGCCCCACCGTCGTCGCCCTCGTCCTCTTCGCGATCCCCCCGCTGCTCACCAACGCCTACGTCGGCATGCGCGGCGTCGACCGGGACACCGTCCGGGCCGCCACCGGCATGGGGATGACGGGACGGCAGGTGCTGACCGGGGTGGAGCTGCCGCTCGCCCTGCCCATGATCATGACCGGTGTCCGGATCGCCGCCACCCAGCTCGTCGCCACCGCCACCATCGCCGCGCTCGCCGGAGGCGGCGGCCTGGGCCGCGTCATCACCGCCGGGTTCAACCTCGCCAGCACCCCGCAGGTGGTCGCCGGAGCCGTCCTCGTCGCCGCCCTCGCCCTCGCCGTCGAAGGCGCCTTCGTCCTCGCCGAACGGCTCTCCCCGCCCTGGGCCCGGGGGAGTGGCTGATGCGCGCCCGCGCCCTGTTCACCGCACTGCTGCTGACCGCCTGCACCGCCTGCGCGAGCGGGCCCACCCTGGAGGACCAGGGCGAGGTCACCGCACCGCCCGGCGACAGTTCCCGCCTCACCGTGGGCTCCGCCGGGTTCACCGAGTCCGACCTGCTCGCCCAGATGTACTCCCTGCTGCTGCGCCAGGCCGGCTACGAGACGCAGATCATCACCGTCGCCAACCGAGAGCTGTACGAACCCGCGCTGGAGAGCGGCCGCGTCGACGTCGTCCCCGAGTACGCGGCGACCTTCGCCGACTGGCTCAACGCCAAGCAGAACGGACCCGACGCCGAGCCCGTCGGCTCGCCCGGCCTCGCCACCACGATGAAGGCGCTGCGCCGCCTCGCCACCCCGCGCGGCCTCACCGTCCTCGAACCCGGCAAGGCCGTCGACCAGAACGCCTTCGCCGTCACCCGCGAGTTCGCCGCCGAGCACTCCTTGCGCACCCTCAGCGACCTCGGCGCCTCCGGCGTCCCGGTCCGCCTCGCGGCGGGCGACGAGTGCGTCTCCCGGCCGTACTGCCGGCCGGGGCTGGAGAGGACGTACGGCATCGACGTCACCGCCGTCGACCCCAAGGGCGTCGGCACCACCCAGGCCAAGCGGGCGGTGCAGAGCGGCCAGGACCACATGGTGCTCACCACCACGACCGACGCCACCCTCGACGCCTTCGGTCTGGTCCTGCTGGAGGACGACAGGAGACTCCAGAACGCCGACGCCGTCGTCCCCGTCGTCAACCGCGCCCGCGCGGGGAACGAGCGGGTCGCCCGTTCCCTCGACGCCCTCGCCCCGGTCCTCACCACCGCCGACCTCGCCGACCTCAACCGGCAGGTCGACAGCTGGCGGCGGCTGCCCGAGGACGTGGCCCGCGCCTACCTGGAGGAGAAGGGGCTGCTCGGCTCCTGAGACCCGTCTCAGGCGTCCGTCACCGAGTCGAACGCCACCTCGCCGCGCGGCACGCCCTTCGCGTCCGACTCCACCGAGCGGCGCAGCGCCTCGTGCAGCTTGGCCGGGGTCAGCACGCCGAGGAAGCGGTCCCCGTCGAGCACTGCCACCCACCCGGCGTCGTGCTGGAGCATCACCCCGAACGCCTGCTTCAGCGGCACCCCCACCGGCACCCACGCCCCCATCCGCCGGGCCAGTTCCCGCACGGTCCGCCCCTCCGGCGCCGAGCCGAGTTCCTCCAGCCCCACCCAGCCGTGCAGGTGCCCGCCGGGGTCCAGCACCACCGCCCACCGCGCCCCGCGCTCCCGCAACCGGGCCGCCGCCCGCCGGGCCTCCTCGTCGCTCCGCGCGACCGGCGGCTCCTCCACGTCGCCGGGCTCGACCGCGGTCACCGACAACCGCTTCAGCCCCCGGTCGGCGCCGACGAACTCCGCGACGTAGCCGTCCGCGGGACGGCCGAGCACCGCCGCCGGGCTGTCGTACTGCTCGATGCGGCCCCGGCCGTAGACGGCCATGCGGTCGCCCAGGCGGACCGCCTCCTCGATGTCGTGGGTGACCAGCAGCACCGTGGTGCCCAGCGAGCGCTGGATGGCGGTGAACTCGTTCTGCAGCCGCTCGCGCACCACCGGGTCGACGGCACCGAACGGTTCGTCCATCAGCAGCACCGGGGGGTCCGCCGCCAGGGCACGGGCCACGCCCACCCGCTGCCGCTCGCCGCCCGAAAGCTGCGCCGGATAGCGGTCCGCGAACTCCGCCGGGTCCAGCCCCACCAGCTCCAGCAGCTCCTTCGCCCGGTCCCGCGCCCGGCTCCGCCGCCACCCCGTGAGGGCCGGCACCGTCGCCGTGTTGTCCAGCACCGTGCGGTGCGGGAACAGGCCGACCTGCTGGATCACGTAGCCGATGCGGCGGCGCAGGCGGACCGGGTCGAGGGCCATGACGTCCTCGCCGTCGACCAGGACCCGGCCCGAGGTGGGCTCGGTGAGGCGGTTGACCATCATCATCGTGGTCGTCTTGCCGCACCCCGACGGCCCCACCAGCGTCACCAGTTCGCCCCGCTCCACCTCGAAGGAGAGCCCGTCGACCGCCACCGTGCCGTCCGGGTAGCGCTTGGAGACCTCCTCGAAGCGGATCATGGCCTCACGCTAGCCGCGCCCCACCGGCCGCGCCGCCCGGTGGCACCCGTACGGCCGCGGCCGGCGGCCCTGTGCTGAACTGGGCCCGGGTACCAGCCGCACCACCGCACCACCTCCAGGGGAGACCACGTGTCCGACACGCGCACCGCCACCTACCGCCAGCCCGGCGTCGTCCTCACCGACCACCGCTTCAGCGTCCCCCTGGATCACGACGAGCCCGACGGCGAGCGGATCGAGCTGTACGGCCGCGAGGTGGTCGCCGCCGAACGCGAGGGGATGCCGCTGCCCTGGCTCCTCTACCTCCAGGGCGGCCCCGGCTTCGGCGCCCACCGTCTCGTCGGCCGCCCGCACTGGCTCGGCCGCGCCCTCAGCGAGTTCCGGGTACTCCTCCTCGACCAGCGCGGCACCGGGGCGTCCACCCCGGCGAACCGGCAGACGCTCCCGCTGCGCGGCGGCCCCGAGGAGCAGGCCGACCACCTCACCCACTTCCGCGCCGACTCCATCGTCCGCGACTGCGAGGCGATCCGCCCCGGCCTCACCGGCGGGGCCCCCTGGACCGTTCTCGGCCAGAGCTTCGGCGGCTTCTGCACCACCACCTACCTCTCCACCGCGCCCGAGGGCGTCGCCACCGCCCTGTTCACCGGCGGCCTGCCCGCCCTCGACGGGCACGCCGACGACGTCTACCGCGCCGCCTATCCGCGCGTCATCCGCAAGAACGAGGCGCACTACGCCCGCTACCCGCAGGACGTGGAGCGCGCCCGACGCATCGCCGCCCACCTGCTGGAGAAGCCGGTCGAACTCCCCGGCGGCCACCTGCTGACCGCCGAGGCGTTCCAGTCGCTCGGCATCCTGCTCGGCTCCGGCGACGGCAGCCACCACCTCCACTTCCTCCTGGAGGACGCCTTCGTCCGGGTCCCCGGCGGCCACGCACTCTCCGACGCCTTCCAGGAACAGGTCCGCGGCCACCTCTCGTACGCCGCCAACCCCCTGTACGCCCTCCTTCACGAGGCGATCTACGCCCAGGACGACCGGCCCACCGCCTGGGCGGCCGAGCGGGTGCGCGGTGAGTTCCCGCGCTTCGACGCGGCCCGCGCCCTCGCCGGGGACGAGCCCGTCCTGTTCACCGGGGAGACCATCCACCCCTGGCAGTTCACCGCCGACCCCGCGCTGCGCCCGCTGCGCGAGACCGCCGGCATCCTCGCCGCCCGCACCGACTGGACCCCGCTCTACGACCCGGAGCGGCTCGCCGCCAACGAGGTGCCCGCCGCGGCGGCCGTCTACCACGAGGACATGTACGTCGACACCGCCGACTCCCTGCGCACCGCCGCCGCCATCCGCGGTCTGCGTCCCTGGGTCACCAACGAGTACGAGCACGACGGCGTGCGCGCCGGCGGCCCGCGCGTCCTCGACCGCCTCCTGGCCCTCGCCCGCGACCGCGCCTGACGGCCGAAGGGGCTCAGAGAGCGCGCCCGCCGCCCGCCCGTCCTACGCTTGCCCCATGGCCGAACAGCTCGCCCCCATGCCCGAGGACTGGCAGCGCGCCCTCGCGGTCGTCGCCCACCCCGACGACCTGGAGTACGGGTGCGCGGCCGCCGTCGCCCACTGGACCGACGGCGGCCGCGAGGTCACCTACGTCCTGGCGACGCGCGGGGAGGCCGGGATCGACAGCCTCGAACCGGACATCAGCGGCCCGTTGCGCGAACAGGAGCAGCGCGCCTCGGCCGATGTGGTCGGTGTCGGCGCCGTGGAGTTCCTCGACCACCGCGACGGCGTGATCGAGTACGGCCCCGCGCTGCGCCGCGACATCGCCGCCGCCATCCGCCGCCACCGCCCCGAACTCGTCATCACCCTCAACCACCGCGACACCTGGGGCGGCACCTACCGCAACACCCCCGACCACGTCGCCGTCGGCCGTGCCGCGCTGGACGCCGCCGCCGACGCGGGCAACCGGTGGATCTTCCCGGAGCTGGGCGCCGAGGGCCTGGTCCCGTGGGACGGGGTCCGCTGGGTCGCCGTCTTCGGCAGCGACCGGCCCACCCACGCGGTGGACGCCGGGCCCGGTCTGGAACGCGGCATCCGCTCCCTGCTGGCCCACCGCACCTACGTCGAGGCGCTCACGGAGGAGGAGCCGGAGCAGTACTGCCGCAAGCTGCTCACCGAGGGTGTCCGGCGGGCCGCCGACCGGTTCGGCGGAAAGCCCGCCGTCACCTTCGAACTCTTCCCCTGCTGAGCCGCGCCGGGAGCTCCGCCGCTTGCCGGAACGGCACCCCCTGTTGCCGATGCGGCACCATGGGTCCATGAGCCCCCGCGCGCACCGCCCCGCCCTGCCCGAGCCCACCCCGTCCCCGGCCGACACCGACACCGTCCTCGCCGGGGTCGGTCCGCGCCTGCGCGCCCTGCGCAAGGAGCGCGGCGCCACCCTCGCGGGCCTCTCCGCCGCCACCGGCATCTCGGTCAGCACCCTCTCCCGCCTGGAGTCCGGCAACCGGCGCCCCAGCCTCGAACTGCTGCTGCCCATCGCCGCCGCCCACGACGTCCCCCTCGACCGCCTGGTCGGCGCGCCGCCGGCGGGCGACCCGCGGGTCCGCATGGAACCCATCGAGCAGGGCAACCGCACCGTCATCCCGCTCAGTCGCCGCCCCGGCGGCCTCCAGGCGTTCAAGTGGGTGCTGCGCCCGGGCGAGCGGTGCGACCCCGCCGAGGAGCAGCGCACCCACGAGGGGTACGAGTGGCTCTACGTGATCTCCGGGCGGCTCCGGCTGCTCCTCGGCGAGCACGACTTCGAACTCGGCGAGGGCGAGGCCGCCGAGTTCGACACCCGCCTGCCGCACTGGTTCGGAGCCGTCGGCGACCACCCGGCCGAGGTGCTCAGCCTCTTCGGACCGCAGGGGGAGCGGATGCATGTACGGGCGCGCCCGAAGTCGGCCCGCTGACGTCCCCGGCCGCACGCGCGGCGAGCCCGGCCGGCCACCGCGTGTGCCCGGGGCCGATCGGTGGGCGAGAACGGTTCCCCTCGGCCAAGCGACCGCTTAGTATGCGGCGGAGTCCGGTGTGCCGTCCGCGCCACCCGCCCGGGGCGCGGACCGTGCGTGCCGGACGGGGGCGCCCGCGTCCCCGCATCCGAGACGCCCGCGACACGTACCGCAGTGGAGGCCCGCAATGCAGGCATGGCAAGTGCACCGGAACGGTGAGCCCCGCGAGGTGATGACCCTGTCCGACACCGCCCGTCCCGAGCCGGGCCCCGGGCAGGTTCGCCTGAAGGTCCGGGCCGCCGACGTCAACTTCCCCGACGCCCTGCTCTGCCGCGGCGAGTACCAGGTCCGCCCGCCGCTCCCGTTCACCCCGGGTGTGGAGATCTGCGGGGAGACCGAGGACGGGCGCAGGGTGCTCGCCACCACCGCCCTGCCGCACGGCGGCTTCGCCGAGTACGCCCTCGCCGAGGAGGCCGGACTGCTGCCCGCGCCCGACGCCCTGGACGACGCCGAGGCCGCCGCCCTGCACATCGGCTACCAGACCGGCTGGTTCGGGCTGCACCGCCGGGCGCACCTCCAGGCCGGTGAGACCCTTCTGGTGCACGCCGCCGCGGGCGGCGTGGGCAGCGCCGCCGTCCAGCTCGGCAAGGCCGCCGGCGCTCGCGTCATCGGCGTCGTCGGCGGCCCCGAGAAGGTCCGTGTCGCCGAGGAACTCGGCTGCGACCTGGTCGTCGACCGCCGGCAGACCGACTTCGTCGCCGCCGTGAAGGAGGCCACCGGCGGCAAGGGCGCCGACGTCGTCTACGACCCGGTCGGCGGCGAGGCCTACACCAAGTCCGCCAAGTGCGTGGCCTTCGAGGGGCGCATCGTCGTCGTCGGCTTCGCCAGCGGCAGCATTCCCGCCCCCGCCCTCAACCACGCCCTGGTGAAGAACTACGCGATCCTCGGCCTCCACTGGGGCCTGTACGCCGTGAAGGACCCCGCCTCGATCGGTGCCTGCCACGCCGCCCTCACCGAACTCGCCACCAAGGGCAGCGTCAAGCCGCTGGTCAGCGACCGCGTCCCGCTCGCCGACGCCGCCGACGCGGTCCAGCGCGTCGCCGCCGGCACCACCACGGGCCGCCTCGTCGTCCTCCCGGAAGGAGCGGCCGCGTGAGCGACGCCGACGACCTCCGCGCCCGTACCCGCGCCCTGCTGGCCGGCCACCCGCCCGCCGCCACCTCCCGGGCCGACTTCCTCGCCGCCCGCTTCGACGCCGGACTGGCCTGGGTCCACCACCCGGAGGGGCTCGGCGGACTCGGCGCCGCCCGCAGCCTCCAGGCGGTCGTCGACGCCGAACTCACCGCCGCCGGCGCCCCGGACAACGACCCCCGGCGTATCGGCATCGGTCTCGGCATGGCCGCCCCGACCATCCTCGCCCACGGCACCGAGGAGCAGAAGCGCCGCTTCCTGCGGCCGCTCTGGCTCGGCGAGGAGGTCTGGTGCCAGCTCTTCAGCGAGCCGGGGGCGGGTTCCGACCTCGCCGCGCTCGCCACCCGGGCCGTCCTCGGCGACGACGGCGTGTGGACGGTCACCGGCCAGAAGGTGTGGACCTCCAGCGCCCACCTCGCCCGCTGGGCCATCCTCATCGCCCGCACCGACCCCGCACAGCCCAAGCACGGGGGCATCACCTACTTCCTCTGCGACATGACCGACCCCGGTGTGGAGGTGCGGCCCCTGCGGCAGATCACCGGCGAGGCCGAGTTCAACGAGGTCTTCCTGACCGGTGTGCGCATCCCCGACTCCCACCGCCTGGGCGAGGTCGGTGACGGCTGGCAGGTCGCCCGCACCACGCTGATGAACGAACGCGTCTCCATCGGCGGCAGCACGGGCCCCCGCGAGAGCGGCATGATCGCGCCACTGGCCCGCACCTGGCGCGAACGCCCCGAACTGCGCACCCACGCCCTGCACCAGCGGCTGATCCCGCTCTGGGTGGAGGCCGAGGTGGCCCGGCTCACCGGCGAACGCCTGCGACAGCAACTCGCCGCGGGCCGGCCCGGCCCCGAGGGCAGCGGCCTCAAGCTCTCCTTCGCCCGTCTCAACCAGCAGATCAGCGGCCTGGAGGTGGAACTCCTCGGCGAGGAGGGCCTGCTGTACGACGACTGGACCATGCGCCGCCCGGAGCTGGTCGACTTCACCGGCCGCGGCCCCGGCTACCGCTACCTGCGGTCCAAGGGCAACAGCATCGAGGGCGGTACCAGCGAGGTGCTGCTCAACATCGTCGCCGAACGCGTCCTCGGGCTGCCGACCGAACCACGCACCGACAAGGACGTCGCCTGGAAGGACCTCGCCCGATGAGCGCCACCCCCCGCCTGCTCGCCACCGAGACCGAGGACGACCTGCGGGCCGCGGTCCGTTCCCTGCTCACCGCCGGCCGCGTCCCCGGCCGCGTGCTCTCCCGCGCAGAGAGCGGGACTCCGTACGACCGGGAGCTGTGGAAGACCCTCACCGCCTCCATGGGCCTGGCCGGACTGCTGGTCCCGGAGGCCGACGGCGGCCAGGGCGCGAGCCACCGGGAGGCGGCCGTCGTGGTGGAGGAGCTGGGCCGCGCGGTCGCCCCCGTGCCCTACCTGACCGGCGCCGTGGTCACCCCGGCCGCCCTGCTCGCCCTCCCGGACCGCTCGGCGGAGGCGTCGGCGCTGCTCACCGAGGTGGCCGCGGGCACCACCGTCGCCGTCCTGGCCCTCCCGCTCACCACGGCCTCCGGCGACCCGCTGCCCGAGGTCACCAGCGCCGACGGCGCCCTGCACGGCTCCGTCCGCTCCGTCGCCGACGCCGCCGGGGCCGACGTGCTGCTGGTCGCCGCCGACTGCGGCCTGTACGCCGTCCCGGCCGGCGCACCGGGCGTCACGGTCACTCCGCTCACCGCCCTCGACCTGACCCGCCCGCTCGCCGCCGTCCACCTCGACGGTGTCCGGGGCACGCTGCTCGCCCCGGCCGCCGACGCCCTCGCCGCCGTCCGCGCGGGGCTGCTCGCCGGGGCGGGACTGCTGGCGAGCGAACAACTCGGCCTCGCCGAGTGGTGCCTGACCGAGACCGTCCGCCACCTGAAGGACCGCCACCAGTTCAACCGGCCGCTCGGCTCCTTCCAGGCGCTCAAGCACCGCCTCGCCCAGCTCTGGCTGGACGTCGCGGGCGTGCGCCCCGCCGCGACGGCGGCCGCCGACCGCCTCGCCACCGGCGAGGGCGGCCCCGCCGAGGCCGAACTCGCCGTCGCCGTCGCCCAGGTGTACGCCTCGCCGGTCGCCGTCCGGGCCGCCGAGGAGGCGCTGCAACTCCACGGCGGGATCGGTATGACCTGGGAGCACCCGGTCCACCTCTACCTCAAGCGGGCCAAGGGCGACACGGTCGCGTACGGCGGCGCCGGCCGCCACGGCGAGGTCGTCGCCCGCCTCGCGGAGCTGCCCGCCCCCTGACCGTACGCACGCCATGTCTGCCGGAAAGTCACCCGGTCCGCCGAAATCCCCAGGTGGGCCGGGTGTTTCGGGGTTGGTGCCGCTGATGCATAATTGCGAACCAGGCGCAATAACAAAGGATCTTCAAATGGATCCACGACCTGGGGTGGAATGCGTATGACGAGCAGGACCGACCGCCGGCCCGTACGTCTGGCCGGAACCCTCGCGGCGACCGCGGCCCTCACCGTCGTCACCGCCTCCTGCTCCGCCCCCGGCGGCGGCACCGAGTCCAAGGGCCCGGCGGCCGGCACCGCCGTCGTCGGCATCGCCTACGAACCGGACAGCCTCAGCCCGTTGCTGGGGTACGGCAAGGACGGCAACTCCAAGATCTTCGACGGGCTCCTCACCCACGACGAGAAGCTCGACCTCAAGCCCGCACTCGCCACCGCCCTCCCCGAGATCTCCGAGGACGGCCGCACCTACACCTTCCAGCTCCGCGAGGGCGTCACCTTCACCGACGGCAAGCCCTTCACCGCCCGCGACGTGGTCTTCACCTACGAGACGATCCTCGACCCGAACACCAACAACGCCAGCCGCACCGAACTCGACGCCCTCGACCGCGTCGAGGCCGAGGGTGACCACACCGTCGTCTTCCACCTGAAGTACCCCTACGCGCCCTTCGCCGAGCGCACCGTGCTGCCCATCGCCCCGGCCCACATAGCCGGCGAACAGGACGTCAACTCCGGTGACTTCACGACCAAGCCGGTCGGCACGGGCCCTTACGAGCTGGTCAGCTGGTCCAAGGGGGAGAAGCTCACCTTCAAGGCCAACCCCGACTACTGGGGCGGCGCGCCGAAGATCAAGAACTTCACCATGGCCATCATCAAGGACGACGACGTGCGCGCCACCCGGCTGCGCTCCGGCGACCTCGACGGCGCCATCCTCCCGCCCAACCTCGCCAGGGCCTTCAAGGGGGAGGGCGACGAGACCTACGCCGCCAAGAGCTTCGACTACCGCGTCGTCACGCTGCCCACCGGCGACAAGGTCACCGGCGACACCGACATCCGCCGTGCCCTCGACCTCGCCGTCGACCGTGAGGCGATGGTCGACTCCATCCTCGACGGCGCCGGCAAGCCCGCCTACGGGCCCGTCCCCACCGACAGCCCCTGGTTCACCCAGGGCACCGAACGCGCCCACGACCTCGACGCCGCCGCCGGCATCCTGGACAAGGCCGGCTGGAAGAAGGGCAAGGACGGCGTCCGTGCCAAGGACGGCGTCCGCGCCGCCTTCCCGCTCTGGTACCTCTCCGGCGACAAGCTCCGCCAGGACCACGCCCTCGCCTACGCCTCCGACGCCAAGAAGCTCGGCGTCGAAATCGAGGTCCAGGCCGGCACCTGGGAGGTCATCCAGCCACGGATGTCCAAGGACGCCGTCCTCGCCGGCGGCGGCTCCCCGGCCGACCCCGACTTCGACCAGTACACGCTGCTGAAGTCCTCCCTGGCCGGGGACGGCTTCAACAACATGGCGCACTACGACAATCCGGCCGTCGACAAGGCCCTGGAGAAGGGCCGCCGCAGCGGTGACCACGCCGAGCGCCAGGCAGCCTACGACACCGTCCAGCGCGAGCTGGTGAAGAACCCCGGCTACACCTTCCTCACCCACATCGACCACGTCTACGTCGTCGACGACCGCTTCGGGCCCCTCACCACCCAGGTCGAACCGCACGACCACGGTCTCGCCTCCGGGCCCTGGTGGAACATCGAGGACTGGAAGCCCGCCACGTGAGCAAGGCCCGCCCCGGCCTGCCCTGGACACCCATGGCGCGCATGACGGGGCGGCGGCTGCTGTTCGCCGTCCCCGTCCTGCTGGCCGTCACCTTCGCCGTCTTCGCCGTCGCCGACGCCTCCCCCTTCGACCCCGTCAAGGCGTACGCAGGAACCGCCGGACTCACCGCCTCGCAGGAGAACCTCGACCAGCTCCGCGCCAACCTCGGCGTCGACCAGCCGCTCGCCGTCCGCTGGTGGGAGCGGATCACCGGGGCGCTCACCGGCGACCTCGGGCACTCCGCCGTGATGCGCCAGCCGGTCGCCGACGTCATCGCCGAACGCATCGGCTGGTCCGTGCTGCTCGCCGCGCTCGCCTTCGCGGCCGCCGTCCTCGCCGGCACCGCCCTCGGCGTCCTCGCCGCCCGCCGCCGCGGCTCCCTCCTCGACCGGGCCGTCACGTCACTCGCGTACACCCTGGAGGCCGCCCCGATCTTCTGGCTCGGCCTGCTCGCCGTCTGGTTCTTCGCCCTCCAGCTCGGCTGGCTCCCGGCCGGTGGCCTCACCGACACCGGCAGCAGCACCGTCACCGCCGGCCAGCTCACCACCCACCTGATCCTCCCCGCCGGCGTCCTCGCCGCCTCCCAACTCCCGTGGTTCGCCCTCTACGTCCGCCAGGGGGTCGGCGACGCCCTCGACGAGGACCCCGTCCGCGGCGCCCGCGCCCGGGGCCTGTCCGAACGCACGGTCCTGCTCGGCCACGCGCTCCGCTCCGGCCTGCTCCCCGTCCTCACCCTCATCGGCTCGCGGGTCCCCGAACTCATCACCGGCGCCCTGCTGGTGGAGACCGTCTTCAGCTGGCCCGGCATCGCCGCCGCCACCGTGCAGGCCGCCACCGCCGTCGACTTCCCGCTGCTCGCCGCCACCACCGTCCTCGCCACCGCCGCCGTCCTGCTCGGCAACCTCTTCGCCGACCTGCTGTACGGACTCGCCGACCCGAGAGTGGGCTTCGATGGCTGACCTCGCCCTGCCGGCCGCCCCGGGCCGCGGCGCCCGCACCGCCCGCGCCTGGAAACTGCGGATCAGCGCCACCCTCGTCGCGGGCTTCGTCCTCGCCGTGCTGCTCGTCCCGCCCCTCGTCGGACTCGACGAACAGGCCGTCGACCTCGGCGCGAAACTCCTGCCGCCCTCCCTCGACCACCCCTTCGGCACCGACGACGTCGGCCGCGACCTGCTCCTGCGCTGTGTCTACGGCCTGAGGGTCTCCCTGCTCGTCGGCGTCGTCGCGGCCCTCGTGGCCACCGTCCTCGGCACCGCCGTCGGCGCGGCCGCCGGAGCCCTCGGCGGCTGGACCGACCGGCTCGTCATGCGTTGCGTCGACGCCTTCTCCTCCGTCCCCCACCTGCTCCTCGGTATCTTCATCGTCGCCCTCTTCCGCCCCGGGGTCTGGCCCGTCGTCGTCTCCGTCGGCCTGACCCACTGGGTCTCCACCGCCCGCATCGTCCGTGCCGAGATCCTCTCGCTGCGCGCCCGCCCCTACATCGACGCCGCCGTCTCCGGCGGCGCCTCCCGCCTCAGACTCGCCCGCCGCCACCTGATCCCCGGTGTCCTCCCGCAGGCCGGACTCGCCGCCGTCCTGATGGTCCCGCACGCCATCTGGCACGAATCGGCCCTCTCCTTCCTCGGCCTCGGCCTGCCCACCCACCAGGCGAGCCTCGGCACCCTCGTGCAGAGCGCCCGCGGCACCCTGCTCGCCGGGGACTGGTGGCCCACGCTCTTCCCGGGCCTGTTCATCATCGTGCCGACCCTCGCCATCGCCGGGCTCGCCGGAGCCTGGCGCGAACGGCTCAACCCCCGGCGCCGATCGGAGCTGATGCTGTGACCGTCCTGTCCGTACGCGGCCTCACCGTGCGGTTCCGGATGCGCGAGAGCGCCCCCGTCCGCGCCGTCACCGACGTCTCCTTCGACCTCGCGGCGGGGGAGTGCCTCGCCCTCGTCGGCGAGAGCGGCTGCGGCAAGTCCGTCCTCGCCTCCGCCCTGCTCGGCCTGCTCCCCGGCAACGCCGAGACCGCCGGCTCCGCCCTGCTGGCCGGAGCCGGCGACGAGGCCGCCACCGACCTGATCGCCGCCGACGAGGCGACCCTCGCCCGCGCCGTCCGAGGCCGCCGCGCCGGCCTCGTCCCGCAGAGCCCCGCCGCCCACCTCACCCCGGTCCGCACCGTCCGCGCCCACCTCACCGAGACCGTCCGCCGCCTCACCGGCACCCGCGGCCGCGACGCGCTGCGCACCGCCACCGAGTCCGCCGCCGCCCGGGTCTCCTTCCCCGCCGGCCACCTCGACCGGCACCCCCACGAACTCTCCGGCGGCCTCGCCCAGCGCGCCGCCACCGCCCTCGCCCTCGTCGGCGACGCGCCGCTGCTCCTCGCCGACGAACCCACCACGGGCCTCGACCGCGACCTCGTCGAGCGCACCGTCGACGAACTCCGCCGCCACACCGGCTCCACCCGCGCCCTGCTGATGATCACCCACGACCTGGCGGCCGCCGCCCGCATCGCCGACCGCGTCGCCGTCATGTACGCCGGGCGCCTCGTCGAGATCGCCGGCGCCGACGCCTTCTTCGGCGCCCCCGGCCCCCGCCACCCCTACGCCCGCGGCCTCCTCGACGCCCTCCCCGAACGGGCCTTCCGCCCCGTCCCCGGCCGGCCGCCCGAACTCGCCGCCCTCCCCGAGGGCTGCGCCTTCGCCGCCCGTTGCGCCCGCGCCGACGCCGCCTGCGCGGCACAGCCGCCCCTCGCCGACGGACTCGCCTGCCACCACCCGGACGCGGCGCCCGCCGACGCCACCCGACCGCCCCAGGCCGTGGAGGCTCCCGGTGCTTGAACTCCTCGCCGTCACCGCCGGGTACGACCGCCGCGCCCCTGTCGTCCGTGACGCCACGCTCACGCTCTCGCCCGGTGAGTCCATCGGTCTCCTCGGCCCGAGCGGCTGCGGCAAGTCCACCCTCGCCCGCGTCGCCGCCCTGCTCCACCGGCCCGACGCGGGCCGCGTCGTCATCGACGGCGAGCCCGCACGGGGATACCGGCACCGAGCCCCCCGCGAGCAACGCACCGCCTTCGGCGTCGTCTTCCAACAGCCCCGGCAGTCGGCCGACCCACGACTGCGCCTCGCCGACCTCATCGCCGAACCCCTGCGCGCCACCGG
Organism: Streptomyces diastaticus subsp. diastaticus; assembly: GCF_011170125.1. Lineage (NCBI taxonomy): Bacteria > Bacillati > Actinomycetota > Actinomycetes > Kitasatosporales > Streptomycetaceae > Streptomyces > Streptomyces diastaticus. The sequence continues at coordinate 1,654,547 of NZ_BLLN01000003.1, forward strand.
CCGTGCCGAAGGCGCCGCCGGCCGCGCCGCCGAGGCCGCCGAGACGGTCGGACTCGGCACCGACCTGCTCGGCCGACGCCCGCACGAGGTCAGTGACGGCCAGCTCCAACGCGCTTGCCTCGCCCGCGCGTTGATTCTCCGGCCGCGCTACCTCGTCTGCGACGAGATGACCGCCATGCTGGACGCCTCCACCACCGCCGCCCTGGTCGGGGTCGTCGAGGCGTACCGCCGGGAGACCGGCGCCGGACTGCTCGCCGTCGGGCACGACCGGGTGTTGCTCGACCGCTGGTGCGACCGCACCACCGACTGGTCCGAACTCGGCGCCCACGACGCCGATGTGACCGGCGCCGGACTTCAGAAGGCCGGTGACCGACGGTGAGCTGAGCCGTCACGCATCGTCAGTCACCCGGACGGCGGCCATGCCGTTGACCCGCCCGCCGCTCACCGCGCGCCACACTGGCCGCCGACAGCCACGGAGTCGGGCGTGGCGGTGAGGAGGCTTCCGATGGCTATTTCCGTTTCCGTGGCACTGCTGTTGCTGATCCTGGCGGTGATCTTCATCCGCAACGGCGGGCTGAAGCTCTCACACGCCACCATCTGCGTCCTCCTCGGCTTCCTGCTCGCCAGCACCTCCGCCGCCCCCACCATCCATCACACGCTCGTCTCCACGGCCGACATCATCAACGGTGTGGGCAAGTAGCCCGATCGGCCCGGCCCTGCCGCCGAACCCGGCGTGGAGGCCGGAGGCGGAGGCCGGTCAGCCGGAGTCGTGATCCGCGAGACGGCCGGCGCGAGGTGCCAGCTCCTCGGCCACCCACTCCAGAACCCCGTGAGCCGGTCCGGCCCCGGGCCGCCCCGGGTGATCCGGAAGCAGTGGCGGCGGCCGTGGAACACCGCCTGGGCGGCGTGTACCCGGGCCCGTCGCCGGACGCGGTCCCGGTCGAGCCCGGCGGCCTCCGCGAAGACGGCCAGGGTGCGGTGGACCTCGGCGAGCGGGCCGACGGACGTGAGCAACGCGCACCGGGGCCACCACCCCGACCCCGCCGTGCAGCACCTCGCCGACGGGCACGCACGCCCAGCGCTCCAGCAGCTCCGTCCCGTTCCCGGGCAGCTCGGAGAGCCAGGCGGCTCCGGCGTTTTCTCCCGTTCGACGAAGGTCCGCGCGAACGCGGGCGGAACGGTGACCATGCGGACACCGTGGACGGCCGGCGGCCCCGCATCCGGTGAACGGCTCCTGGAACGCGCCCGTTTCGTGTCCCCGCGCCCTTCGTGGCGGGCGCCGGGCGGCGGTCAGCCCAGAAGTCCGGTCGCGCCGTCCGTGAGCTCCCGGAGGATGTCCGCGTGCCCGGCGTGCCGTGCGGTCTCCTCGATCATGTGCACCAGGATCCAGCGCAGCGACACCTGCCCGAACTGCCGCTGCGGCACCACGTGGTCGAGGGCGAACCGCGCCGCGCTCGCCCGCGACCGGGCACAGGCCGCCTCGTAGGCCGTGAGCAGGTCGCCGACCGTCTCGTCGGCGCCCAGGACGAACGAGGTCCCGGGATCGGGTGGGGGCGAGGGCCGCTGTTCCAGGACGCGTACGAACCAGTTGTGCTCGACCATCGTCAGGTGTTTCACCAGCCCGGCCACGGTCGTCGCCGAGGAGACGTGCCGCTGTCGCGCCTGTTCTTCCGTCAGCCCGGTGGCCTTCCGCCGCACGATGCCGCGTTGACAGTCCAGGAACGTCTCCAGCACCTCGCGTTCGCCGCCCGCCACGGAACCCAAGACGGCCAGCACATCGGCATCGGTCATGCGCCCACGCTAGGAGCAGTCCCGGCACCTGCCAAGGGCGCGTGGTGGCGGGCGGGGTCACGAAGCCGCTCGTGGCCGGAGCCGGCTCGCCACCAGGCGCCCGAGAGCCCACGCGGCCACCGGCCGGTACAGCAGCACGGCGGGCAGCGGGCCCGAGACGGTGAGCCGCGTGCCGCTGCCGCCTCCGGACGCGGCCAGTACCTCGTGCCGCAGCCTGAGCACCAGCGGCCCGAGCCCGGCGTGCCAGCTCCACACCCGTCGCGCCTCGTCCACCCGCTCCACGACGAACCGGACCCGCACTCCCGCGTAGGAGAAGACCCGCCCGCCGACGCCCGGCGCGATCCGGTCGGCGCCGGTCTCCACCCGTCTGATCTGCGGTGCCCAGCGCGGCCGGAGCGCGGGCTGGGCGTACCTCTCCCACACCACGTCCGGGGCGGCGGGGCCCGCGCGGTTCACCGTGCGGGTGGCCACGCGGCCGGTTCCCGGTGCGGACGCCCCGATGGCGTCATCGTCGCCTCCTCGTCCGCAGGGCCTCGGGCCGGTGCACCGCCGTGGCGCCGGACTTGGCGCTGCGGACCTCGTACTGCGGTTCCTCGGGGGAGGCGTCGACCGTGCGGCCCGCCGCCTCGGTGCGCTCGGTGATCTTCCGTACGACGCGGCCCACGGCCTCGCCACCCGGCGACGACCAGGTCACCTCGTCGCCTTCCCGCGGTGCGCGCTTCTCCCGCTTCTTCGCCATGTCCGGCTCCCTCGGTGCGGCACGGCCCCCCGTCGAGGACAGCACGCCCAGCGGGTTCCGGCCAGTGGGGAGGTGCTGTGCCCCGCTGCCCGGACCAGCGCCCTGTGCCGGCGGAACAGGCAGCCGTGCCCCGTTCCCACGGCCGAGAAGTCGCCCTGTGACCGGATGGGCACGCCTTCTTCACCCGCCGTCGTGTTCCGGTCCCCCGCACCGGGATACGCGCACCCGTACCCTCTCCCCCCACCGCCAGGAGTCACCGTGGCCCTCGTCGCCGTCCTGCTGCCGCTCCTCCTGCTCGGCGCCCTGCTCGCCCTCGGCTGGTACGAGGAGCTGATGCTCGGCCCGCCCCGGCGCCGCGCGCGGCATCTGCGGCTCGTGCCCGATCCGGGGGAGGAACCGGCCCCGCCCTCGCCCGCCGAGGCGGCGCCGGCCCGGCGGCACGCCGCCTGAGCGGTCCGGTCGCCCCGGCGGCGTCCCGTGCGTCGGCCGTGGGGCCGGGCCGCGCACCGTGCCCGACTCGACGCGGATCGCCAGGCCGGTGTCGTGCGGGCACCCGGGCCCGGATGTCCCGCGCCGCCGCGCCGACGGTGTCGCACTCGGCGTGGCCGGTCCGAGGCCCGAACCGGTCCGGCCCGCTGCCGGGACCGCGCGCGGACGCCGGCGCCGCCGGGACCTGACCCGGATCGACGCCGTGTCGCGGACTTTGGCGGTCGATGCGGCGGCCCTCCTCACCGCCGGCCCCGCCATGCGGCGGACACGATCCGGCAGGAGACGGCCCGCCGCAACGCCGAGGCGTCGCCCGGAGCGCCGGGCCGCCCCCACGCCCTGGCGCCGCCCCCCGCGTTCACAGCTCGCCCGACGGGCGCAGTCGCACCCCGGCGTCGAGGGGGCCCGCCGCCGGCAGCGGCCACGTGCGCAGCCACACCCGGCCGGACACGGCGTCCAGATCGGCCCACCCGTAGGTCCGCGCGTCGTCCGACCGGTCGGCGTGGTCGCCGAGGAAGAAGAACCTCCCGGGCGGCACCGTACGCGCGGCCGGGGCCGCCGAACGCCTTCCGTCGGCGGCGCAGCAGGGCGTGGGCAGGCCGGCCTCGGCGGCGCCCGGCACCGTGAACTCGTGCCACCGTCCGGCACCCGCCCGGCGGACCAGGACCCGCTGCCCCGCCGCAGGGCCGGGAGCGATCCGCACCTGGTCGCCGGGGAGCGCCACCACCCGCTTGACCAGGAGGACGTCCCGTCCCGGAGTCCGCATCAGCACCACGTCGAAGCGGCCCACGTCGTCCTCGGACACCGGCAGCGGCAGCACCCGCTCGCCGTCGTGCAGGGTCGGCTCCATGCTGTCGCCGTCGATCCGCACGCTCAGCAGCGCGGTCGCGGCGAGCGCGAGCACCACGAGCCCGGCCGCCGCCACCACGGCCCCCACCACCCGGCGCCCACGCCCACCCCTCTCGGGCGCGTCCTCGGGGCCGGAGGTTCCCGCCAGGCCACCCGTCGTCACCGGTCCACCCCTTCTCCGTCACCGTCAGGGCCCAGGGCGCGCCGCGGCGTCATGGGCGTGCCGGGGAGTACGGACCCGCGCCGGGCGGGTCCGGAGGGCCGCCTCGCGACAGGCGCGGCGGCCGCGTCCCGCCGCGGCGGCAGCCTGCGCGCGTGCGCTGGTGCGCGCAAGGACACCGCGCCGCGACAAGGGGCCCGGCCGCAGCCACTCAACTCTGCGGCGGCCTGGCCGGAACCACCGGACCCGCCGCCTCCCGGTCCTCCCAGTCGGCCCGGCCGCCGGGCCCGAGCACCCCGGTCGTCCTCCGCAGCTCCCGCGCCGGCATCCGCGCGAGGCTGCGTCTGGCGATGTGCGAGACGACCAGGGGCAGCACCGGCCGCAAGGGCTGGACCAGACGGAGCCACCGGGGCGCGTACACGGCCGCCGCCCGCCGCTCGACACCCCGCACCAGCCACCCGGCGACCTGCTCGGCCGAATGGACCCGGCTCCCAGGGCCGGGCTGGTGGGCCCGCAGCTCCCGCAGGACGGGATGCGCCTCGATCCCCTCGATCATGCCGGTACCCGTCCAGTGCAGATAGGCGATGCCCACCTGGACCCCCTCCGGCTCCAGCTCCGTACGCAGCGCCTGCGCGTACGACTCGACGCCCGCCTTGGAGGCGCAGTACGCGCTCATCAGCGGCGCCGACCCGAAGGCGGCCGTGGACGCCACCTGGAGCAGGTACCCCCGGGTCCGGACGAGCTGGGGCAGGAAGGCCCGGGCGGTGGCCGCGCTGCCCAGCAGGTTGACGGCGATCACCCGGTCCCACAGCGCGGCCTCCGTGGTGGCGAAGGGCCCCGCCGCCGCGATGCCCGCGTTGGCCACCACCACCGAGGCCGGGCCCATCCGTTCGGCCACGCTGCGTGCCGCCCCGCGCAGGGCCGCCTCGTCGGTGACGTCGACCTCCAGCGAACAGGACTCCGTCGGCAGCGACCGGGCCACCTTCTCCAGGGTCCCCAGCTCCCGCCCGATCAGCGCCACCCGCAGTCCGCGCTCCGCCAGCCGCCGGGCGGTCGCCGCGCCCACCCCGCGGGCGGCCCCCGTCACCACCGCGACCCGGCCGGCACGTCGGTCCCCGTCCATGCCCCACCTCCCTCGCCGCACCGGGACGCGCGCCACGCCGCCGTGCTCCGGCCAGTCGACCACGGCGTCCGGGCACGGGCGCGACCGGTTGGTGCCACCGGGTGAGGCAGCGCCCCGTGCCCGGACGCCGGCGTCGTACATCTGCGGTCCCACCCCGACCGCCCGCGTAGCACTTGAGGACTACACGCCGCCCCCCACGGCGGAGGAGATCACTCCGTTCCTGCAACCACCCACGCCCGTAAGCGTCTTGGCCATTGTCAAGATCAGCAGCGAGTGGACCGGAGGTGGACCTGATGGGTCTGACGGAGCAGGTGACGGCCGTGGAGGCGGGCGAGTCCGGGAAGGCGTCGGCGCCGGAGTACCAGGGCGCACTCGGAAGCCTCTCGGTGAACGCCTCGCTGACCGACGTACTCGCCCGGGGCGTCGAGGAGCTGCGCGCCGCGGAGTCGGCCGGCGACCTGAAGGAGACGGCGCGCTGCTCACTGGCGGTCGCGGAGGCCTGCCGGCGGCTCGGCAGGACGGCGGAGGCCGACCAGGCGTGGAAGGCCGGCTATCGCGCCGCCCGTGCCGCCGGCGACGCCGCGGCGATGGCCTGGGCCCTGTGGAGCGGTGGCACCCTCGCCCGCCAGCGCGGCGCCTTCCGCCTCGCCTACCGGCTCCTGGCGCTCGCCGCCGAGTGGGGCGAGCGCGGCGGTGACGTCGTCGTCCGCGGCTACTCGCTCGCCGGGCTCGCCGAGACCGGCCGCATCCAGGGCGACTACGCGGCCGTCGAGGAACTCCACGAACAACTGCTGGCCGAGGCCCGTCGGCGAGGAGAGGCCCGGCACACCGTCTGGGCCCTGGAGGGCATCGCCCAGATGCACCGCAACACCGGCGCCTACGACCGGGCCCACGCCCTCTTCGAGGAGGCCGCCGAGATCGCCGACCGCGCCGAGGACCGGCGGGGCTGGGCCTGGGCCCTGCGTGGCATGGCCGACGTGGTCTCCGTCCGCGACGGCGACGTGGAGCAGGCCCTGACACTGCTCAGCCGCGCCGAGGCCGCCTGCCGCACGATGGAACTGCGCGGCGCGCTGGCCTTCAACCTCAAGATGCGCGGCAACGTCCTGTACCGGGCCGGCCGCTACGACCAGGCCCGCGAGCTGTACACCCGCGCGCTGACCGAGTTCCGCGACATGGCCGAACCGCGCGGCACCGCGCTCTCCCGCCTCGGGCTGGCCAAGGCACGTGCCCGGCTGGGCCGCGACAGCGCCGAGACAGCCGCTGAACTGGCCGTACTGCGCACGGAGCTGAACCGCATCGGCCTGCACCACGCCCGCGACATGGTGGACAAGGCGGCGGCCGAACTGGGCGTGGGGCCACTGCCCGGCCCCGTGCCCCGCGCGGCGGCGGCCACCACGCCGCCGGACGCCTACCGGACCGAGGCCCTGCGCGCCACCGACGTGGCCGGTCTGCGATGAACCGCGCCGCCCGCACCACCGCGCCCCCCGCCCGCGAGGCGCCGCTCACCCTCCCCGGCCACCCGGCCACGGCGCCCCCGCCCGACACCGCCCGCGCCACCGCCGTACTGGCACGGTGCCGGGAACTGACCCGTCCCGCCCTCGTCGACGCCGTCGGCCGCCTCGACCCGTGGACAGGGCGGATGGCCGCCTACGCGCTCGGCTGGCGCGACGCCGGTGGCACCCCCGACCCCCAGGGCTCGGGCGGCAAGGGCCTGCGCCAGGCCCTCGCGCTCCTCTCCGCCGAAGCGGTCGGCGCGACCGGCGCGACGGCGCTGCCCGCGGCGGTCGCCGTGGAGCTGGTCCACACCTTCTCCCTGCTGCACGACGACATCATGGACGGCGACCCGCTCCGGCGCCGCCGCCCCGCCGTGTGGCGCGCCTACGGCGTGGGCCCCGCCGTCCTGGCCGGCGACGCCCTGCACGCCCTCGCCGTGCAGAGCCTCGCCGAGGCGCCGGGGGACCGGGCACCCGCGGCGGTACGCCACCTCAGCCGGACGCTGACCGCGCTCGTCCGGGGCCAGGCCGACGACCTGCGCTTCGAGGAGCTCCCGTGGACCGGCCCCGACGCGGCCGGCCTCGCCGCGTACCGCGCCATGGCCGAGCACAAGACCGGCGCGCTGCTGGGCTGCGCCGCCGCCCTCGGCGCCGAACTGGGCGGGGCGCCGCAGGCGACGGTCGCCGAACTGGACCGCGCCGGGCGGCACCTGGGTGTCGCCTTCCAGGCCGTGGACGACCTGCTCGGCATCTGGGGGGACCCGGCGCTCACCGGCAAGCCCGTCCACAACGACCTGCGGCAGCGCAAGAAGACCTACCCCGTCCTCGCCGCGCTGGCCGGAGCCGGTCCCGCCCGCCGTGAACTGGCCGCGCTCCTGGACTCCGACAAGCCTCTGGAGGGCGCGACCGCGGCGCACGCCGCCGCACTCGTCGACGAGGCGGGCGGCCGCGCCGCGACCCGGGCCGAGGCGAGCGCCCAGCTGGATTCGGCCCGCGCGTGCCTGCGCGCCGTCCGGCCCGATCCGGCGGCCGCCCGGGACCTGGACGCGCTCGTCGGCTCCCTCCTCGACCGCGCCTGGTGACCCGCGCCCCGCCATCTCGTGCGGAGTCGCGCCCCCTCCCGCACGATGGACGTACCCGCCGGCCCCGGCCGGCGGGCGGGACGACAGCCACTCGACACGAGGAGAGCGCCTGATGAGCGTGCCCGAGGAGAACCGCCGGAAGACCGGCAAGACCGACCCGGCCGCCGAGGGGGACATCGAGCAGAAGCAGCCGCAGCGCCGCCGCCGGGCGGACGAGCGCGGGCGCGGCGAGAGCCGCACCATGGGGGAGGCCCTCCAGGAGGCGGACGTGAAGCCGGAGGACTACGAGAAGTAGCCCCCGAACCGCCCGGCGGCCACCTGTCCGGGTCTCCGGGTTGTGCCGGGGCCCCGAGCGCCGCGCCCCACGGTGGGGCGGCATCACGACGAGCGGGGCCGGGGAGCCGCCTCCCGACCTTCCGGGAGCACCACATGAGCACCCACGGCACTCCGTTTCCGTTCGACCCGACGCGCGTCCCCCTCGGCCCGCACGGCACGTGGCTGCCCACCGAGGAGTGAGTACCGACAGGCGTCCCCGCCCGCCTCAGAAGGGCGACGGCTGCCCCGCGGACACCGGGCCCCGGGCCGGCCGTCCCGGTTCCGGCGCGCCGTGCCGGAACCGCGGGCCGGTCGGCTGGAGATCGTGCCGCACGTCCGCAGCGGCCACCCCAGCCTCCGGGAGCGCGTCCAGCACGGTACGGATCATCGCGGGCGGCCCCGACAGCAGCACCTTTCCTGGGGAGGGCGTGGCATCACGGGCCACCGCGGCCGCCAGCCGCCCGTACCCGTCCCCGTCCGCCGCCGGGCCCGTCACCGGCACCACCGACAGCCACGGCCGGCGGCGTTCCAGCCCGGTCAGATACTCCGTGTCGTACAGGGCGGCCGCGTTCTCCGCGCCCAGGAAGAGCCGCACCGTGCGCACCCCGTGGCCGGGCGACAGCCGTACGCGGCGGTCCACCTCCGCCAGCAGGGCCTTCATGGTCGCCCACCCGGTGTCCCAGGCGACCAGCCGCAGATCCCCGACGGGCTCCTCGCCGAGCGTCAGGTTCCCCCTCGGCGGTCCGAGCCGCACCTCGTCGCCGGCGGCCGTGCCGCGCACCAGTGCCTCACTCACCCCGCCGGGCCCCGTGCACCGGACGTGCAGCTCCAGCTCACCGTCGGCCCCGGGTTCACCGGCGAGGTAGTACGGCCGCCAGGTGTGCGGCAGCAGAGGCGACTCCACCGCCGTGTACTGCCCGGCTTCGTACCGGAAGCTCTCGTGCGGTACCACACGGAGCACCGCGAGACCGGAACCGATGAGCCGGTGCTCCGTCACCGTCGCCCGCCAGAACGGCGGCTCGTGCAGGGCGGCGTCCGCGCCCTGGATCATGGCCGTCACGCCGAACCGCACCATCCGCAGCCATGCCTCCTCCAGCCGCGCACTCCCGCGCTCCCCGGCCCGCGCGCGCAGCGCTGCACGCAGCGCCTCCTCGAACGCCGCGTACTGCGCCGGGCGCACCCCCAGTTTCCGGTGGTCGCGGCCCAGCCGGGTGAAGGTCTCCGTGATCTCCTCCGGCCGGTCCAGGTGCTCCAGCAGATACCAGAACGCCCGCGCCAGGTGCGCCTCCTGGAAGGCCATCTCGCCGGGGAAGAGGCCGCGCAGCGCCGGGTGCCGCGTGAACAGCACCTCGTACAGGTGGGTGATCAGCTCCTCGAAGGGGGCCACCAGCTCCAGGTGGCGCATGATGACCCGCTGGTCGGCCGCCCCGTCGTACACCTCACCGGCCGGACGCCGCGCCGCCCGGCCCCCGCCCGGTTCCTCGCTGCCGGCGGGAGCCAGCAGCTGCTGACGCAGCCGCATCGCGTCGTGCCGGGCGAGGAGCGCGTGGTAGGCGCCGTTCTCCGTGCTCGTGCTCCCCGAGAGCTGGGCGGGTCGGGGCATGGATGGGCTCCTTGGCAGATGTGGGGGCAGAAGGGACAGGGCCGGCCGCGGACACGCGCCCGCCCACCGGTCCCCGCCAGGTGAAACCGCAGGTCAGTATGGCATTGCGGGGATATGCCCGAATGGCCCTGCCGGACAGGGCCATTGGTCCCTGGACAGCCGCACCGGCGACCCCGCCGGGCGGAGCGGCAAACACTATGAACGCAATGGCCGACAGGGTGTCCCCGGCCCCGGACGCTTCCTAACATCCCGGCTCACAGCGTGAGTTCACGCAGAGGCACAGCACGTACAGGAGCCGCTCCTTGACCACCCCCGACCTCCGGCGCCGCACACCGTGGCCCGCACTCCGCCGACCCGGGCAGGCCGTCCTGTCGGCCGTCCTCGCCGCCCTGTTCCTCGGCACCCTCGGCAACGCGCCCGCCGGCCACGCCCGCAGCGCCCCGCCGCGGCCCACGGCCGCCGACTGCCCGCTCCGGCTCACCGGCACCGCCCGGTGCTACACCGGTCAGGACGCGAACGGCGCCCACTGGACGATGGCCGTACCGGTCCGCTGGAACGGCTCACTCGTCGTGCACGCCCACGGCGGCCCCGACCTGGGCGACACCTCCGACCCGGCCCGCAGCGCCGACGACCTCGAACGCTGGGCCGTGATGGTCGACGAGGGGTACGCCTGGGCCGGCTCCGCCTACCGCCGGGGCGGCTTCGGCACCCGCATGGCCGCCGCCGACACCGAGAACGTCCGCCGCCTGTTCACCGACCACTTCGGCCGCCCCGGGCGGACCTACCTGCACGGCCAGTCCTGGGGCGGCGACGTCGCCGCCAAGACCGCCGAGACGTACGGCGGCCGGCCCGGAGCCTACGACGGCGTCCTCCTGACCAACGGCGTCCTCGGCGGCGGCTCGCGCGGCTACGACCACCGCGTCGACCTGCGGGTCGTCTACCAGTACTACTGCCGCAACCACCCGCGCCCCACCGAACCCCAGTACCCCCTGTGGCAGGGAGTGCGCGCCGGCTCCACGCTGACCCCCGCCGGGCTTGGCGCGCGCCTCGAGGAATGCACCGGCCACACCCTGGACCCGGCCGAGCGCACCGCCGCCCAGCAGCGCAACCTCGACGACATCCTGGCCGTCACCCGCGTCCCCGAACGGACCCTGGAGGCTCATCTGCGGTTCGCCACCTTCACCTTCCGCGACATCGTGACCGACCGGCTCGGCGGACGTAACCCGTTCGGCAACCGGGGCGTCCGCTACACCGGCTCCCACGACGACGCGGCACTCAACGCGGGCGTCGAACGGTTCGCCCCCGACCCCACCGCCCGCCGCGACCTCTCCTACGACAGCGACCTCACGGGCAAGGTCTCCCTCCCCGTCCTCACCCTCCACGCCATCGACGACCCGACGGCCTTCGTCGAGCACGAGGCGGCCTACCGCGCCACCGTGCACGGCGCCGGCCGGGGCCGGAACCTGGTCCAGACGTTCACGAAGGAGAGTGAGCACAGCGGGCTGAGCGACTCCGAGTACGCCAACTCCCTCGCCGCCCTGGACGCCTGGGCGCGCACCGGACACAAGCCGTCACCGCGGGCGATCGCGGACTCCTGCGAGAGGTACGACGCCACCTACGGAACCGGGTGCTTCTACGATCCAGACCACCGTCCCCCGCCGTACGCCTCGCGGGTCCGCCCCCGTCCCGGGGGCCTGGACTGGCCCGCCATGACCGCCGCCCGGGAACGGGCGTGGAGCCGGATCGGGGGAGTGGGCATCGCACCCTGACGCCCACCCCGGCGGGGCTCCCCGGAGCCGCCGCGACGTGGCCGGCCGGCTCCGGGCGAGGCCAGGGGCCGCCACGAAGCGCGAGCCGGCCACGACCGGCCCGCTCGGCCGCGACGCGGGGGTTTGCCACGGGGGCCGGGCCGGTCCGTCCGGAGTAGCCGGAGAGGCGGGGGGAGGTCCGGGCGCGCAGGCTGGGGGAGACATGAGTGATGTACGAGGCCTCGGCCGGCGTGGGTATCGCGTTCGTTGGCTGGCGGCGGGCTCCGGAGCGGTGGCCGCCGCCGTCCTTCTCGCGCTGCCCCTGGCCGGAGTCCCCCCTTTCGGTGGCGGCCCGGCCCCGCAGGCCCGTACGCCCGCCACCCCGGCCGACCCGCTCGTCTGGGCCAGGACGCTGAAGCCCCCGATCGTCACCCGCGCCCAGTGGGGAGCCGATCCGGCGCTGCTCGACCAGAAGCCGCACTACGCGGACGAGGTACGGGCGGTGGTCATCCACCACACCAGCCATCCCAACGGTTACGACTGCGCGGACAGCCCCGCCCTCGTCCGGGAGATCTACGAGGCGCACGCGGTGAACGAGGCATGGGGCGACATCGGTTACAACTTCCTCGTCGACACCTGCGGCACGATCTTCGAAGGGCGCCTCGGCGGTACGGACCGCGCGGTGATCGGGGCGCACACCGTCGGCCTGAACACGGGCACCACCGGGATCGCGGCGATCGGCACCTTCACGGCCGGAACACCGGTGCCCGAACCGATGCTCCGGTCGATCGAGAAACTCATCGCCTGGAAGCTGGGCCTCGCCCAGACCGCTCCCGCCGCACGGACCCACCTCCTCTCCCGGAACAGCGACAGCCGCTTCGACAAGAACACCACGGTCACCATGCCGACCGTCTTCGGCCACATCGACGCCTACGAGACGAACTGCCCCGGCGACGCCCTCATGCGGCTCCTCCCCGCCCTGCGCGAGGGCGCCGCCCACCTGCAGGGTGAGGCGAAGGTCCTCGCCCACGAGAAGGACCGGCAGACCCGCCGTCAGGCGGACGGCGCACCGGGTGGCCCCGCCGCCCGCCCCGCCCCGTCCGGAACCGGCTGACCGGCCCCGTCCCCGCCGTCCTGAGGAGGCACGGCACCGCCGCGTCCGGCCGGCCTCCAGCTCGGTAGGCTGCCCCGATGGCAGTTGAGTGCGGGCAGCTCCCGGGAACCGCCGGCGCGGGGGGTGGCCGGTGACCGGCGACGAGGACCAGCGGTCCGACGAGGCGCTGGCCGCCGCGTTGCGGGACGGCGCGGACAGGGGCGCCACCGAGGAGCTGTACCGCCGTCACGCTCCCGCCGTCCTGGCGTACGCGCGGCTGTGCTGCCGCGACCCGCACACCGCGGAGGACCTGGCCTCGGAGGCTTTCACCCGGACGGTGCAGGCGGTGCGCGGCGGGAAGGGGCCGGCTCATGCGTGGCGGCCCTATCTGCTGGCCGTGGTCCGCCACACCGCCGCGGACTGGGCGGCCCAGGCCCGGCGCGTGGAGCTCGAACCCGGCTTCGGGGAGTGGCTGGATTCCCTGGCCGGGCCGGCGGGCGAGGGGCCGGCCGGTGCGCGCCGTGAACCGAGCGCGGAGGAGCGGGCGGTACGCGCCGAGGACGGCGGCATGATCGCGGCGGCCTTCCGCTCCCTGCCCGAGCGGTGGCGGGCGGTGCTCTGGCACAGCGTGGTGGAGGAGGAGCCGGCGGCCCGGGTGGGCCGGCTGCTGGGGCTCACCCCCAGTGGGGTGGCGTCGCTGACGTCACGTGCGCGCGAGGGGCTGCGGGAGGCCTACCTCGCCGCGCACGCGGAGCAGGGGGCGGCCGAGGAGGAGTGCCGCCGGTGCGGCAGCCGCCTGGCCGCGGCGGTGCGCCGGCCGCGCCCGCGCAAGGACACCCTCCTGGAGCGGCACCTGGAGCGCTGCGCACGGTGCCGCGGGGCGGCGCGGGAACTCGCCGACCTCAACCAGCGGCTGCGCACGGTCCTGCCTGTCGCGGTGCTGCTGTTCGGCGGCCCGGGCTACCTGACGGCGCGCCCCGCCGCCTCGGGCGCCACCTGCGCGGGGGAGTCGGCCCGGGCCGCCGGGCGGACGGCGGGCGCGAAGGCGGCGCTGGCCGTGGGGACCGTGGCGGTGCTCTTCGGCGGATGGCTGTGGTGGCCCGGCGGCGAGACGCCGGACCGGCCCGCCGCGCGTCCGGGCGCCGCCACCCCCTCCGTCGGCGCGAAAGCCGCGCGGACGCCCTCGGCCGGCGCCGGCCACTCACCGTCCCCCTCGCCCTCGCCCGTGCCCAAACCGTCCCGGTCCGTGGTGAACTCCCCCTCGGCCACGGCTGTCCCGAGCCTGCCACAGGGCGCGTTGGGCGGACCGAGCGCGCTGCGGTTCGTGTCGACCGGCGGTTGCCTGGCGATACCGGGCGGCGCGGCGGAGTCCGGGACGCGCCCCGTGGAGGCCGGGTGCGACGGTGGGGCCGCCCAGCGCTGGGTGCTGCTGGAACCGTATCCGGGGGACCGGGCGCGGACCCAGGTGCGCAACGAGGCGACGGGGCTGTGCCTGACGCGGTCGGGCGGTATGCAGGACCACGCCCCGGTGGAGCAGCACGCCTGCGACGCCGCACGCCAGACCCAGTTGTGGAACCTGTGGACGGACACCGCGAAGGGCGAGATGGCCCTGCGCGACGCGGACGGTGCCCGGTATCTGGGACTCGTCGAGTGGGCGCGGGCGGACCAGGGGGAGGACCACGCGCCGGCGATCGGCACCACGCGGTACTACTACGGGTCCGCCTCCATGAGGCTCCGGTTCGACCCGGCCCTGCTGACAAGGTAAAGGGTTCGCAAAGTCGCGGGACGGCCGAGGAGCGGCGCCCTCCTTGTCCGCGGAAGCACTTCCGAACCTCGCGAAGGAACACAGGACCATGAAGACGACCATCGCCGGCCGCGTCGCGCTGGCCACCGGTATCGCCGCGCTCACCGCAGGACTCCTCCCCGCCGCGGCGCACGCGGCCGACGCCCGGGGCGAGAGGAAGACCCTCCCCGTCCTGGTGGAGTTCAGCGACAGCGCCTTCCAGCACCCCGGCCAGGTGAAGGCCGGCACGCCGGACACCTACTTCGGCCCCGGAGAGGAGTCGCTCGCCTCCTTCCTCTCCGAGGTCTCACGCGGGCAGTTCACCACGGTGCCGGCCGTCCCGGAGAAGGTCGTCGGCCCCGTCCGGCTGCCGATGGCGGCCGCCGGCTGCGACCACGGGCGGATCAACTCCCTGACCCAGGAGGCGCTGGCCGCGAAGGGGCTGGTGCGCGGCGAGGACTACGAGAGCCTGTCGATCATCTTCCCGGCACAGAAGACCGGCTGCGCCTGGGCCGGCCTCGGCAGCGTCCCCGGCCCCTACACCTGGATCAACCTGTACGGCACCGCCAGTGGTCTGGGTGTCCTCGGCCACGAGTTCGGGCACAACCTCGGCCTGGGCCACCAGGGCCGTGCGATGTGCACCGACGGCGACCTCGTCGACTGCGAGACGAACGGCACCAGTTCCAAGTCGCTGATGGGCGGAGGCGGTCCCGCGGCCGGCTTCTCCGCGCCCGAGATGATCCGCACGGGATGGCTCTCGGGCGGCGAGGCGGTCGAGGTCACCGAGTCGGGTACGTTCACCCTGCGCCCGCTGCACGGCGAGGGCGGGGGTACGCGGGCCCTGGACATCCCGATGGGCGAGGACCGCCTCGTCGTCGAGTACCGCCACGCGGCGGGCTCCTTCGACGCGGGCATCGAGGGTGTGCACGTCTACCGGGTGCCCGAGGGTGCCTACGGCTCCTCCTCGCTGATCGACCTGACCGAGGCGAACAGCACGGCCGGCAACGACGCGCCCGCGGACGCGGACGCCGTCACGTCCCTGACGGACAAGGCCGGCAAGGTCTCCGTGGCCGTCGTCGCCGCCGCCGACGGCAAGGCCGAGATCGAGGTCGCCGTCAACGGCGACCCCCTGACGTCCGGCGGGGGCGCCGCCAAGGAAGAGGCGCGACGGCCCGCGGCTCCCGACCCGGAGCACACCGGCACGGAGAAGGACGCGGGTGACGGCCTCCCCGGCGGCGTCAAGGCCGACAGCGCCGGCCGCGAGCCGGCCGACGGCCCCGCTTCCGGATCGGCGGCGGATCTCGCCGCGACCGGCGGTGACGCGAGCGTCCTGCCGTTGGCCGCGGGCGGTGCCGTCCTGGTGGCGGCCGGTGCGGGCGCCCTCGTCGTCCTGCGCCGCCGCAAGCGCGCCTGAGCCCGGCGGCAGTCACCCCGGCCCTGGTGCGGGCCGGGGTGGCGGTGGCCGAGGGGCGCCGGCCGCGCCGGAGGGCCGGCGGCCCCGGAGCGCAGTCCTGACGCCGGCGTGCGCCACCCGGACCAGGGTGTGGCACGCCGGTGGGACCCCCCGGGGGAGCACCGTGCCGCTGTCGCCCCCGGTCTTGACGTGCCGACTGCGGCGCTATACGTTCCGCAACATCAGACATCTGATGTCCGGGAGTCCGTCCCACCGCGCCTGAGCCGGCAGGAGTCCGGCACGACACATCGCCCCCACGCTCGCGAGGAGCGCCGGGCCCCGGCCTCCGGCAGGCCGTGCGGCGCCCCACGATCCACCACGAGGAATCCCCATGGCCCGTGCTTCCGAAGTCTCCGTGCTCAGCCGTCGCCGTGCCCTGACCGGCGTGGGAGCCGCCGGTCTCGCGGCCGCCCTCGCCACGGAGACGTCCGCTGCCCCCGCCGCCGCCGCGGACCCCTCCGGCGCGCTCCCCGTGCTGCGCCCCGGACAGGACTGGGCAAAGGTCCTCGCCGTCACGCCCCGGGTGCAGCTCCAGCCGGGGGCGGCCTACACCCTCGACGCGGGTGTCGAACTGCCCGGCGGATGCCTCATCGTGGGAAACGGCGCCACCGTCACAGTGGCCGACGACACCACCCCGGCGCTCACCGCCACTGCCCGAAACGCCGTCACGATCACCGGTATCCGGTTCCTCGGGCGCTCCGCCGACCCGGTGGGCACTCCCCAGAGCACCGGACACGTCGCAGTGGCCCTCGACCGCTGCACCGACGTACGCGTCAGCGACTGCGACTTCCGCCACTGGCGCGGAGCCGGCATCACCGTGTCGGGCTCCGCCTCCGACGACTACTTCCGGTACCGGGTGATGCTGCGGCACAACACCTTCCACGGCTGCTACTTCGGAGTCTCCATCACCGACCGCAGTGAGTACTCCCAGCTCACCGGCAACAGCTTCACCTCCTGCCGGCTGGCGATCTGGAACTCCTCCGGCAACTGGACGGTGAACGGCAACACGGTGGTCGGCTGTCACGGCGCCTACTACTCCTACGCCAGGACCAGCCCTTACGGCGACCTGACCAGCGACAACTGGAACCACGGCACCCTCGTGGGCAACACCTTCAACCACTCCAACGGCGGCGCCGGACGGCTGTGGAACACCAACGCCGCCTTCCCGATCGGCGGACAGAGCCAGGATCCGGGGCCGGGGATCGTCGTCGACGGCGTCCTGCCACCCACCTTCAGCGGCAACACGCTGTGGTACAGCGACGTGACCGCCGCCGGCCTGCGCGGCACCCGCTGGGTACTCTCCGGCAGCACCCTCTCCAACCTGACGGTCAACTGCGCCGGCGAGGTCCCCGTGCTGCTGGCCGGCACCCAGTCGAACGGCACCGCGAACGCGCCCGCGCTGGTGGGCAACGTCAAGGACGTGTTCGCGGGCCTGTACTGAGCGACGGCCGTCCGCCCCGCCCCCACGCACTTCCGGGTGACCCGGCCCCAGGGGCCGGGTCACCCGGAAGGCCGGCCACCGCGCGCTCAGACGTTCTCCGCCGACGTCCGGGGGAGCGGACCCCGGCCCACGTAGGCGACGAAGCCCGCCACGGCCAGCACCGCCGCGACCACGGCCGCCGGCCGGCTGTCGGCCGCCTGCGCCTGCCAGGTCAGCGCCTCGCCCGCCGTACCCGTGCCCGGGAAGGCGGCCGCGCCGAGCGTCCACCCGAGAGGCAGGAACCACGCCCGGGCGGTGCCGGTGGCCACCGCCCCCAGGGCGGTCAGACCCAGGAGGCCGACCGCGTCGCGGACGACGTGACCGAACGGGCCGAAACGCGTCGCGGTGGCCAGCGTGACCAGCAGGAGAACGAGCACGCATCCGAGGAGGGCCACCAGGTGGAGCGTCCGCAGTGCCCCCCACGGCCTCGCCGCCGTGCGGTCCAGGGAGTCGTCCGGGCCACCGAGGGTGACCGTGAGGACAGCCACGAGGAGCAGCACCGTCAGGGCGAGCAGAACCCCTCCGACCTCGCCCGCCCCGTTGGAGACGGCCGTCAGCAACCACGTGAGGGCGGTGACCGCGAACGCCCCGCCGAGCGCGCCCGGCACCCGGCGGGAGCGGATGTAGAGCGTCAGGCCCCTCATGAGGCGCTCCCGCTCAGCAGGCCGGCGGTGTCCCGGCACCGCTGGGCGGCCCGGTGGACGTCGGCCACCCGGGCCCGTGCCTCAGCCGGCTCCAGTGCCTTCAGCCCCTTCCACATCTCGACGGCCTCCGGGTCGTCGAATTCCAGGCCGTCGGGGCCGGCGGCCGGTTCCCGGTCGAGCAGCCAGTAGGCCGCAGCGGTCGCGACCGGGAAGTTCCGGATGTCTCCGCAGTGGGCCGGCCCGGTGAACACACCGGTGAGTACCGCCGGTTCGAGCCGGCCCGGGTGGGCGAGGCGGCCGTCCGCGCCGACCGTGATCTCCATCAGCGCGGTGTCGGCCCGCGGGGCCGGCGAGGTCGGCGGGAAGAGGGTCGTGGTGTCCTCGTGCGCCTCGGTGACCGACTCCGTCGGCAGGAGCTCCAGGGCGTTCCGGGCCTTGGCCGCCACTTCCGGCAGCAGCCCCTCGTGGGCGCGACTGACGCAGACCCGCGGGGTGTCCGCGGTGCACACCGGTTCCTGGGCGACCGGGTCGAGCCTGCCGCGGTCGTAGGCGTCGCCGGTCGGCACGAGCAGGGCCGTGACCACCGCCCCGATCGCCAGCGGCACCAGCGCGGCCGGCGCGAACCTGCGGTCCGCGACGGCGAAGAGCACCAGGGCCGCCACGGCGACGGCACCCGTCCAGAGGGCCTGGGCGAGGCTGACCCCGCCGGCGACGGTGTCGTAGTCGCTGAACATGCTCATCCCCATGCTCGGGGAGAAGGCCGCCGCGACCCCTCCGTCCGGAAGAGCGTGAGGCACGAACACCAGCAGGGCGAAGCCGGTCACGGCCAGAGCGGGCGCGGTGGCGAGGGCCGGTATCAGGCGCCCCACCGCCAGCCCCAGCCAGACCGAGGCGGTCATCGCGACCAGCCCCACGGCCACGACGACGAGGACCGTCGCCGGCAGGTACCGCGCCGTACCCACGATGCGCGGTGCCGCCGCGAGGAACGCGAGCAGGTACGCGGCGACGACGCCGAGTCCGGTCGTGACCAGGATCGGTACCACCCGCCGGGGGCGGGGCAGGGGAGCGGCGGCGAACAGCTCGGCGACGTTGGCCCGGTGCTCGCGGTAGGACTGCCAGGCGCCGGCGGCCATGGCGAGCGGCGCGAGGAACGCGAGGTACTCACGCTCCGTCATGGCCAGCGCCAGCCACCCGGCGGACCAGCGGCCCGCCGTGGCGTGGAGCACGATCGCGCCGGTGAGGGCGATGAGCAGCGCGGCGCCGAGGGTGGCGGACCGGCGGAGTTCGATGCTGAGAAGACGTGTCATGCGTTGCTCCGGTGCTGACGCAGGAGTGCGGAGTAGCCACGCTCGGCCGGACTGTCGCCCGGGTCGTCCTGGCCGCCGCGTGCCATCAGGTCCTCGGGCGTGCTCTGGAAGAGGAGCCGGCCCTCGTTCATGAGGAGGACGTCGGAGCAGGCGGCGACCACGTCCTCGACGAGGTGGGTGGAGACCAGCACGCAACTGTCGGTGCCGAGGTCGCGCAGCAGTTCGCGGAAGTCGAGCCGCTGCTCGGGATCGAGCCCGACGGTCGGTTCGTCGAGCAGCAGCAGTTCGGGGTCGTTGACGATGGCCTGAGCGATACCGGCCCGGCGCAGCATGCCACCGGACAGCGCCTTCATCCTGGTGTCTGCCTTGCCGGCGAGGCCGACCCGGTCCAGCGCGCGTTGCACCGCGTCCGTCACGGCGGGCCTGGGCATCTCCTTGAGCCAGGCCATGTACTCGACGAACTCGCGGACCGTGAAACGCGGGTAGAAGCCGAACTGCTGGGGCAGGTAGCCCAGTCCGCGCCGTACCCCGCGCAGGTCGGTGCGGTTGTCGACCCGCGTGCCGAGCAGCGTGAGGGAGCCGCCGGCCGGCTTGACGACGGTGGCCAGGGCGCGCATCAGCGTGGTCTTGCCGGCGCCGTTCGGGCCGAGCAGGCCGTGCACACCGGTCCGCAGGGCCAGGTCGAGGCCGTCGACGGCCAGGTGCCGGCCGGCGCGGACCCGCAGTCCTTCGGTGTGGACGCGCCAGGGATGGAGGGTGGGGGCCGTCTCGGCGGCGCTCATCACTCGCAAGGGTCTCTCCTGTCGGAAGGGGGTCAGTCGCCGCTGGTGAGGCGGCGGAAGTGAGGGGTGGTGAGGGCGGTGGCCGCGGTGAGGGCGACGCCCGCCGTCGCCCAGGCGCCGTCGCTGCCCGGCTGGAGGAGCGGAGGCATGGACTGGGTGGCCAGGCTCGGCAGCAGGACCACGGCGGACCAGGCGGCCCCGAGGCCGGTCGCCGCGCGCCGGACCCCGACGAAGGCGCCGAGCGCGAGGGCGGCCGCGGTGAACGCCAGACACGGCAGCAGCGTGAGGGCCAACGAGGTCCCGGTGCTCATCCCCGCCACCAGCAGTACCGGAACCACGACGAGCAGCACGGTGAGCGTCCGCCGCAACACCATGGCCAGGCCGGCCGCGGGAGTGGTGGCGACCAGTTCCCAGACCGGGTCGGTCCGCCGGCTCCAGGCCACCGCGACGCCCGGCAGCGGAGCCACCGGCGCGAGCAGCAGCACGAGGGAGGGCAGGCTCGGATGGGCGGAGTCGAGGAGCACGCCGCAGCCCAGTACCGCGACGCTCACCGCGAGCCAGGGCAGCAGTGTCCAGGCCAGCCACCGCCGGTGCACCGCCACCGCACGGGTGCGGCGCCGGGCCGGGGCCGGGCCCGCACCCACCGCCTGGTCGAGGGAGACGGCGACCCGGTCGAGCAGTTCCGCGGTGGTGGGGCCGAGGTTCTCGGCGAGCCGGGCGCGGCAGCTCGCGCACGTGTCGAGGTGGGCCTCGACCGACCAGAGCGCGGCGTCGTCGAGACCGCCCCCGCCGTCGGCGTAGCGGTCCAGCACGGTGGGGGTGGGATGCGTCATGAGAGTGCCTTCCGCAGTGCGATCCGGGCCCGCCGCGCGCGGGTCTTCACCGTGCCCTCCGGCATGCCGAGCAGCACCGCCGTCTGCCGGACCGACAGGTCGTCGAGCACCATGGCCTGCAACACCTGCCGCAACTCCGGGGGCAGCCGCAGCAGCGCCTGCTCCAGGTCCTGGTCGACGCGGGTCGCCAGCACCTCGTCCTCGGCGGCGGGCGCGGTCCTCTCGACCTGCGCCACACGCGGCACCCGTTCCTGCCGGGCGCGGCGGCGGAACGCGTCGACGAGGCGGTTGGCGGCGATGGTCCAGAGCCAGCCGACCGCACTGCCCTCGGTCACCGAGCCCGCGAAGCCGCCGGCCGCCCGCCAGACCGCCAGGTAGGTGTCCTGGAGCACGTCGGCGACGACGTCGTCGTCCGCGCAGCGGCGGCGGAGCCGCGTCGCCAGCCAGGGCGAGGTACGCCGGTACAACTCGTCGAACGCCGCCCGGTCACCGCGGGCGACGCGACGGACGAGATCTGCCTCGTCGAGGTCTGCCATTCTTTTCACGCCCGGAGAGACGACGGGACCCCCGGTTCGGGTTTTCGGCCGGTTCCGCGCCCGCCCGGCGCGAGGAGGTCCCATGGCAACGGCGCGGGCCCGCGGGCCTCGCCCGGTGCCGCGTTATGGAGGGATTTCCCTCGACTCGTGGGCGAGGGGTCTCGGTGAAGACTCGCAAATCCCTTAGCTCCGTGCGTGCTTGCATGGCTGCGACGAGGACGGCTCGTGAGCGCAGCCGTGCGTCTCGTGCTCCGGCGGAGGGCAAGGCTCTGCCCGCCGCCGGAGCGTGACAGTACGCATTGGGGTCCATCAGTCCGCCCCGCCGGCGCGGACTCCCGCCCGACCGGTCCTCACCGTGGCGGTGGAAAGAGGGAAGATGTCCAAGCGTGCACTCATCACCGGAATCACCGGCCAGGACGGTTCTTACCTGGCCGAACACCTCCTCGACCAGGGATACCAGGTCTGGGGGCTCTGCCGGGGCCAGGCCAACCCCCGCAAGGACCGGATCGCCAAGCTGATCCCCGAGCTGTCCTTCGTGGACGGCGACCTCATGGACCAAGGAAGCCTGGTCTCGGCGGTCGACCTGGTCCAGCCCGACGAGGTCTACAACCTGGGCGCCATCTCGTTCGTGCCCATGTCCTGGCAGCAGCCCGAACTGGTCACCGAGGTCAACGGGACCGGGGTGCTGCGCATGCTGGAGGCCGTCCGCATGGTGTCGGGCCTCACCAAGTCCTCCGGGGGCGGCCCGCCCCGCGGCCAGATCCGCTTCTACCAGGCGTCGTCCTCCGAGATGTACGGCAAGGTGGCGGAGAGCCCGCAGCGCGAGACCACCTCCTTCCACCCTCGCAGCCCGTACGGGGTGGCCAAGGCCTTCGGCCACTACATCACCCAGAACTACCGCGAGTCCTACGGGATGTACGGGGTCTCCGGCATCCTGTTCAACCACGAGTCGCCGCGCCGCGGCGCGGAGTTCGTGACCCGCAAGATCTCCCTGGCCGTCTCCCAGATCAAGCTCGGCCTGATGGACAAGCTCCACCTCGGCAACCTCGACGCCGAGCGTGACTGGGGCTTCGCCGGCGACTACGTGCGCGCCATGCACCTGATGCTCCAGCAGGAGCAGCCCGGTGACTACGTGGTGGGCACCGGAGCCATGCACCGGGTCCGCGACGCCGCCCGCATCGCCTTCGAGCACGTCGGTCTCGACTGGCAGGAGCACGTCGTCGTCGACCCCGGACTGGTGCGGCCGGCCGAGGTCGAGACCCTGTGCGCCGACTCCGGCAACGCCCGCCGCGAGCTGGGCTGGGAGCCCGAGGTGGACTTCGAGCAGCTGATGCGCATGATGGTCGAGTCCGACCTGCGCCAGGCGTCCCGCGAGCGGGACTACCGCCAGCTCCTGGCCACCGGCAGCTGGTAGGTCCGCACGGTCGGTGCCGGGACGCCCGCGCGGTGCCCGGCGCGGCGGGGTGGTGCCCGCGTCCCCGCCCCCGGACGCCGCCCTGCTCCCGGGACCGGTCGCCGGCACGGCGGCGTCCTCTCGTGACCTGCGGACCTGAGGCCCGCAACGTCCGCACACACTAGGGATTTCCAAAGCCGTACCCGCCGCAGACTGGCCCCATGGTCAGCGGAACTGTGTGCACGGCACGCGCGCCCGGCGTGTGCTCCGAGGGAGCGGCGCGGGCGCTGCCCGCCCGCCTGCGCCCCGGGGCGCCGCCCTGGGCCTCCAGGCGGTGTCCGGCAGCTTCCGCACGGCGCCCGGCACGCACTCCCGCCGCACCGGCCGAAGGCCCGAGCGGCTCCCTCCCCGGGCCCTCGGCCCCGTTCGAGGAGCGGGACCCGCGGAGTACGCACCCGGTACCAGGGACACCGCACAGGATGCGTCGCGAACCCCTTGGCGCGAGGCGCGGCATCCCGCCCGCCCCCGCCCGCGCGTGAGACACCGCGCCCGGCAGGCCGTCCAGGCCCCGCCCCAGTAGTTCCTCCCCCTCCGGACGCCGCACCCGCCCGGCCTCGCACGGCCGCCCCGGGCATCCGGTGTCCACACCGGACCGCCAGCCGTCCGCCGGTCTTCCTCCAGATGGGTTGCGTTGATATGGACAAGGAACAGAAGCTCCGGAACTACCTCAAGCGGGCGAGCGCCGACCTGAAGCGCTCCCGGCAGCGGGTCACCGAGCTGGAGGCGGCGGCCACCGAGCCCATCGCGATCGTCGGCATGAGCTGCCGCTATCCCGGCGGGGTCAGCAGCCCGGAGGACCTGTGGAGGATGCTGGCCGCCGGCGAGGACGGCATCACCGGCATGCCCGAGGACCGCGGCTGGGAGGCCGCCGTCGGCGACGGCCCGGCGGACTTCTCCGGCGGCTTCCTGCACGACGCGCCCGCCTTCGACCCGGACTTCTTCGGCATCTCGCCCCGCGAGGCGCTGTCCATGGACCCGCAGCAGCGGCTGCTCCTGGAGACCGGCTGGGAGGCCTTCGAGCGGGCCGGCATCGATCCCGCGGGCGTCCGCGGCAGCCGCACCGGCATGTTCGTCGGCGCGATGCCCCAGGACTACCGGGTCGGTCCCGACGACGACGTCCAGGGCTTCCAGCTCACCGGCAACGCCACCAGCATCCTCTCCGGCCGCCTCTCCTACTTCTTCGGCGCCGTCGGACCGGCCGTGACCGTCGACACCGCCTGCTCCTCCTCCCTGGTCGCCCTGCACCTGGCCGCCCAGTCGCTGCGCGCCGGCGAGTGCTCCCTGGCTCTGGCCGCCGGTGTCACCGTCATGGCGAGCCCCACCACCTTCGTCGAGTTCGCCCGCCAGGGCGGCCTCGCCGCCGACGGCCGCTGCAAGTCCTTCGCCGACGCCGCCAACGGCACCGGCTGGTCCGAGGGGGTCGGCGTCCTCGTCCTGGAGCGGCTGTCCGAGGCCCGCCGCAACGGCCACCGGGTGCTCGCCGTGGTCCGCGGCTCCGCCGTCAACCAGGACGGCGCCTCCAACGGCCTCACCGCCCCCAACGGCCCCTCCCAGCAACGCGTCATCGAGTCCGCCCTGGTCAACGCCCGGCTCACCGCCGCCGACGTCGACGCGGTCGAGGCGCACGGCACCGGAACCGTCCTCGGCGACCCCGTCGAGGCCCAGGCACTGCTGGCCACCTACGGGCAGGGCCGCGACGCCGACAAGCCGCTGCTGCTCGGCTCGGTCAAGTCCAACATCAGCCACACGCAGGCCGCCGCCGGTGTCGCCGGCATCATCAAGATGGTCATGGCGATGCGCCACGACCTGCTGCCGCGCACCCTCCACGTCGACCGGCCCTCCACCCACGTCGACTGGACCGAGGGCGCCGTCCGCCTGCTGACCGAGCCCACCCCCTGGCCCCGCCGCGAGAACGCGCCGCGCCGCGCGGGCGTCTCCTCCTTCGGCCTGTCCGGCACCAACGCGCACACCATCATCGAGGAGGCCCCGCAGGAGCCGGCCGCCGACGGTGACGAGGACGTCCCGGCCGTCGACGCCGGGGCGCTGCCCTGGCTGCTGTCCGGCCGTACCCCGCAGGCGCTGCGCGCCCAGGCCGCCCGGCTGCTCGACCACCTCGCCGCAAGGCCCGCGCTGCCGGCCCTGGACGTCTCCCACGCACTGGCCACCACCCGCTCCACCCTGGAGCACCGCGCGGCCTTCACCACCGACGGCCGGGACACCGCCGTCACCCTCCTCACCGCGCTCGCCGCCGGCGAGGACGCGCCCGGCCTCACCACCCACCAGGTGCGCGCCCGCACCAAGCTCGCCGTGCTCTTCTCCGGCCAGGGCGCCCAGCGCCCCGGCATGGGCCGCGAGCTGTACGCGCGCTTCCCCGTCTTCGCCCGTGCCCTCGACGAGATCCTGGACCACCTCGACGCCGGGCTCGACCGCCCGCTGCGGCCCCTGCTCCTCGCCGAGGAGGGCAGCGAGGAAGCCGCCCTCCTCGACCGCACCGGGTACGCGCAGCCCGCCCTGTTCGCCCTCGAAGTGGCCCTGTTCCGGCTCGTCGAGTCCTGGGGCGTCACCCCGGACCACCTCACCGGGCACTCCGTCGGCGAGATAGCCGCCGCCCACGTCGCCGGCGTGTTCACCCTCGCCGACGCCTGCGCCCTGGTCACCGCCCGCGGCCGCCTCATGGAGGCCCTGCCCGAGGGCGGCGCCATGGTCTCCCTGGAGGCCACCGAGGACGAGGTCGCGCCGCTCCTCGCCGGGCACGCCGGGCAGGTCTCCGTAGCCGCCGTCAACGGCCCCGCCTCGGTCGTCGTCTCCGGAGCCGAGGGCCCCGTCGAGGACATCGCCGCACGCGTCGCCGCCCTCGGCCGCCGCACGCGGAAGCTGCGGGTGTCCCACGCGTTCCACTCGCCGCTCATGGACCCGATGCTGGAGGAGTTCCGCGCGCTCGTCGCCGGACTCTCCCCGCAGGCCCCCACCGTCCCGGTCGTCTCCAACCTCACCGGCGTGCCCGCCACCGTCGAGCAGCTCACCTCCGCCGACTACTGGACCGACCACGTCCGCCACGCCGTGCGCTTCGCGGACGGCGTGTCCTGGCTCGCCGCACACGGCACCGGACTCTTCCTCGAACTCGGCCCCGACGCCACCCTCGCCGCTCTCACCCGGACCGTCCTGGACGCCGCCGGACACGAGCACGCCACCGTGCTGCCCGCGCTCCGCAAGGACCGCCCCGAGGCCGCCACCCTCACCGAGACCACCACCGGACTCCAGCTGCGCGGCGTCGCCGTGCGCTGGGACCGCTGGTTCGAGGGGACCGGCGCAGCCCGCGCCGACCTGCCCACCTACGCCTTCCAGCACCGCCGCTTCTGGCCCAAGGGCGTCACCGGGCTCACCGGCGACATGCGCTCGGCGGGCCTCGGCGCCGCCCACCACCCGCTGCTCGCCGCGGCCGTCACCCTCGCCAACTCCGACGGCCTGCTCCTCACCGGCCGCCTCTCGGTCCGCACCCACCCCTGGCTCGCCGACCACGCCGTGCGCGGCACCGTGCTGCTGGCCGGCACCGCCTTCCTGGAGCTCGCCGTCCGTGCCGGCGACGAGGTCGGCTGCGACCGCGTCGAGGAGCTCGCCCTCGCCGCCCCGCTCGCCCTGCCCGAGGACGGCGGAGTCCAGGTCCAGGTATGGATCGGCACCCCGGACGAGACGGGCCGCCGCGCCCTGACCCTCTACTCCCGCCCCGACGGTGACGACGACCGGCCCTGGACCCAGCACGCCGCCGGCACCCTCGCCTCCGGCGCTCACCACGGCGAGGAGTTCGACGCCACCGTCTGGCCGCCCGCCGGCGCCGAGAGCGTCACCCTCGACGGTTTCTACGACGGCCTGGCCGAAGCCGGCTTCGCCTACGGTCCCGCCTTCCGCGGCCTGCGCGCCGTCTGGCGCCGAGGCGAGGAGACCTACGCCGAGGTCGCCCTCGACGCCGGACCCGCCGGCGACGCCCCCTCCTTCGGCCTGCACCCCGCACTGCTCGACGCCGCCCTGCACGCCACCGCCCTCGCCCCACTCGGCGAGGACGCCCGGGGCGGGCTGCCCTTCGCCTGGCAGGACGTCACCCTCCACGCGGCCGGAGCCACCGAGGCCCGCGTCCGCATCACCCCCGCCGGCGACGACGCGGTCACCCTCACCGTCGCCGACACCACCGGCGTGCCCGTGGCCTCCGTCGGCACCCTGGTACTGCGCTCCGCCCCCGACGCGCGCCGCGCCGCCGCCGACGCGCTGGAGCGTGACGCCCTCTTCCACCTCGACTGGACCCGCCCGCACGGCGTCGCCGAAACCGACGCCCCCGGCACGGTCGGCCTGCTCGGCACCGACCCGCACCGGCTCGGCGCCGCCCTCACCGCCGCCGGGTGCACCGTCACCCCCCTCACCGGGACCGGCGGAGCCGACACGCCCGAACTGGTCCTCGTCCCGGTCGCCGGGAGCGACTCCGAGGCCGTGCCCGCCGAGGTCCACGCGCTCACCGCTCGCGTCCTTGGGCACATCCGGCACTGGCTCGCCGAGGACACCCGCGACGGCTCGCGCCTGGTGTTCGTCACCCGCGGCGCCGTCGCCGCCGCGGACGGCCCGCTCACCGACCCGGCCGCCGCGGCCGCCTGGGGCCTGGTCCGCTCCGCCCAGGCCGAACACCCCCACCGCTTCGGCCTGCTCGACCTCGACCCCGCCGCGGAGACCGACCCCGCCGCGCTCGCCGCCGCGCTCGCCGCCCAGGAACCGCAGACGGCGCTCCGCGGCGGCGCCGTGTTCGCCGCCCGGCTCGCCCGCGTCCGCCCCGACGGCGACCACACCGCCCCCGCCTGGAACCCCGACGGCACCGTCGTCGTCACCGGCGGCACCGGCGGCCTCGGCGCGGTCCTCGCCCGCCACCTCGTCACCGAGCGCGGCGTACGCCACCTGGTGCTCGCCGGCCGGCGCGGCCCCGACGCCCCCGGTGCCGGCGAACTCGCCGCCGAACTGGCCGGACGGGGCGCCGAGGTCACCCTCGCCGTCTGCGACGTCAGCGACCCGGACGCCGTCGGCAGGCTGTTCGCCGCCGTGCCGGCCGAACACCCCGTCACCGCCGTCGTGCACACCGCCGGCACCCTCGACGACGGCCTGGTCGAGTCCCTCACCGAGGAACGGCTCTCCGCCGTACTGCGGCCCAAGGCCGACGCCGTCTGGCACCTGCACCGGGCCACCCGCGACCTCGACCTCGCCGCGTTCGTCGTGTTCTCCTCCCTCGCCGGCACCACCGGCGCCCCCGGCCAGGCCAACTACGCCGCCGCAAACGCCTTCCTGGACGCCGTCGCCCGCCTGCGCCGCGACGCCGGCCTGCCCGGCCTCTCCCTCGGCTGGGGGCCCTGGGTACCCACCGGCGGCATGACCGGCGCACTGGCCGAGCAGGACCTGGAGCGCATGTCCCGCTCCGGCACGCCCCCGCTCACCGCCGAGCAGGGCCTGGCCCTCTTCGACGCCGCCCTCGCGCAGCCACGCGCCGCCGTCCTGCCCGCCCGTCTCGACCTCGCGGCGCTGCGCGGCCGTGGCGAGGTGCCGCCGCTCCTGCGCGGCCTGGTCCGCACCCGCGCCCGGCGCACCGCGCGCACCGGCTCCGAAGCCGCCCTCGGCCTCGCCCAGCGGCTCGCCCGGCTCGACGAGGAGGCCCGCACCGAGGCCGTCGTCGACCTGGTGCGCGACCGGACGGCCGCCGTCCTCGGCCATGCCTCCGCCGCCGACATCGACCCCGAACGCCCCTTCCAGGAGCTCGGGTTCGACTCACTGACCGCCGTCGAGCTGCGCAACCGGCTGGCCGCCGCCACCGGCCTGCGCACCTCCGCCACCGTCATCTTCGACTACCCGACCGTGGCGTCCCTGGCCGGTCACCTCCTGGAGGAACTGACCGGCACCCCGGACACCACGACGCCCGCGACCACCCCGCGGACGCGCGCCACCGCCGAGGACCCGATCGTCATCGTCGGCATGAGCTGCCGCTACCCCGGCGGCGTCGGCTCGCCCGACGACCTGTGGCGCCTGGTCACCGAGGGCACCGACGCGATCGGCGGGCTGCCCGTCAACCGCGGCTGGGACCTCGACTCCCTCTACCACCCCGACCCCGACCACCCCGGCACCTCGTACACCCGCTACGGCGGATTCCTCCACGACGCGGGGGAGTTCGACCCCGGCTTCTTCGGCATGAGCCCGCGCGAGGCGCTCGCCACCGACTCCCAGCAGCGGCTCCTGCTGGAGGCGTCCTGGACCGCCGTCGAGCACGCCGGCATCGACCCGGCGGGCCTGCGCGGCAGCCAGACCGGCGTCTTCGCCGGCGTCATGTACAGCGACTACTCGGCGACCCTCGCCGACGAGCGCTTCGAGGGCCACCAGGGCAGCGGCACGGCCCCCAGCATCGCCTCCGGCCGGGTCTCCTACGCCCTGGGGCTGGAGGGTCCGGCGGTCACCGTGGACACCGCCTGCTCCTCCTCCCTGGTCGCCATGCACTGGGCCATGCAGGCCCTGCGCTCCGGCGAGTGCTCGCTCGCCCTGGCCGGCGGCGTCACGGTGATGTCCACCCCGACCTCCCTCATCGAGTTCTCCCGCCAGCGCGGTCTGTCCCCCGACGGCCGCTGCAAGGCGTTCTCCGACGAGGCCGACGGCGTCGGCTGGTCCGAGGGCGTCGGCGTGCTCGTCCTGGAGCGGCTGTCCGACGCCCGCCGCAACGGCCACCGGGTGCTCGCCGTGGTCCGCGGCTCCGCCGTCAACCAGGACGGCGCCTCCAACGGGCTGACCGCCCCCAACGGTCCGTCCCAGCAGCGCGTCATCCGCCAGGCCCTCGGAACAGCCGGCCTGGCGCCCTCCGACGTCGACGCGGTCGAGGCGCACGGCACCGGCACCGCTCTCGGCGACCCGATCGAGGCGCAGGCGCTGCTGGCGACGTACGGGCAGGACCGGCCCGGGGACCGGCCGCTGCTGCTCGGCTCGGTGAAGTCCAACATCGGCCACACCCAGGCCGCCGCCGGAGTCGCGGGCGTCATCAAGATGGTCATGGCGATGCGCCACGGCCAACTGCCGCCCACCCTGCACGCCGGCCGCCCCTCCCGCCACGTCGACTGGGAGAGCGGTGACGTCCGCCTCCTCCAGGACCCGGCCGCCTGGCCGGAGACCGGCCGCCCCCGCCGTGCGGGCGTCTCCTCCTTCGGCATCAGCGGCACCAACGCGCACGTCGTCCTGGAGCAGGGTGAGCCCGCCCCCGCCCGCACGGCCGGCACGGCGGCCGCCGCCGCCGGGCCCGCCGTCCTGCCCTGGACCCTCTCCGGCCGCACCCGCCCCGCGCTGCGTGCCCAGGCCGCCCGGCTGCTCGACCACCTCGCCGCGCACCCCGACGACACCCCCGCCGACGTCACCCTGTCGCTGGCCACCACCCGCCCGGCCTTCGAGCAGCGCGCCGTCGTCGTCGGCACCGCCGACGACGCCCGCCGCGCGCTGGCCGCGCTCGCCGCCGACCGTCCCGACCCGGCACTCGTGGTCGGCGAGACCGGCGGCGCCGGCCGCACCGCCCTGCTCTTCACCGGCCAGGGCAGCCAGCGCCCCGGCCTGGGCCGCGAACTGTACGCGCGCCACCCGGTGTTCGCCGAGGCTCTGGACGAGGTCGTCGCCCGGCTCGACCCGCTGCTCGTCGACGCGCCCGCCGGCACCCCGCACGGCTCCCTCAAGGACGTCCTGTTCGCCGAGGAGGGCACCCCGGGCGCCGCCGCCCTGTACGAGACCGGCTGGACCCAGCCCGCGCTGTTCGCCCTGGAGACCGCCCTGTACCGGCTGGTCCGCTCCTGGGGCGTACGCCCCGGCGTGCTCCTCGGTCACTCCGTCGGCGGCATCGGCGCCGCCCACGCCGCGGGCGTCCTCTCCCTGGACGACGCCTGCGCCCTCGTCGCCGCCCGCGCCCGTCTGATGCAGGCCCTGCCCGAGGGCGGCGCCATGTGGTCGATCCAGGCGTCCGAGGACGAGGTCCGGCCCCTGCTGGCAGGCGAGGAGGACGTGGCCGACCTCGCCGCCGTCAACGGACCCGCCGCCGTCGTCGTCTCCGGCGACGAGGAGACCGCCGCGGGCATCGCCGCCCACTTCGCCGGCCTCGGCCGCGCCACCCGCCGCCTGCGGGTCAGCCACGCCTTCCACTCGCCCCGCATGGACGCGATGCTGGACGCCTTCCGTGAGATCGCCGAGAGCCTCACCTACCACGAGCCGACCGTGCCGGTGGTCTGCGATCTCACGGGCCGCCTCGCCGAGGGCGACGACCTGCGCACCGCCGACTACTGGGTCCGCCACGTGCGCTCCACCGTCCGCTTCGCCGACGCCGTGCGCGCCGCCCACGAGGCCGGCGCCACCACCTACCTGGAACTGGGCCCCGGCGGTTCCCTGTGCGCCGCCACCCAGGACACCCTCGGCGACGACACCGAGGCCGACGCCGTCCCGACACTGCGCACCGACCGCGGTGAGGACGAGTCCGTCCTCACCGCGCTCGCCCGGCTCCACGTCCGCGGCGTCCGCGTCGACTGGGCCGCCGTCCACCCCGCCGACGCCACCGCCGTCGAACTGCCCACCTACGCCTTCCAGCACGAGACGTACTGGCCCGACACCACCGCGCCCACCGTCCGGCGGGCCGCCGACGGCGCCACCGGTCCCGCCGACGCCGAGCTGTGGACCGCCGTCGAACGCGGCGACGCCGCCGGACTCGCCGGACTCCTCGGCCTGCGCGACGAGGAGCACGCCTCCCTCTACACGCTGCTGCCCTCGCTGACCTCCTGGCGCCGCGCCCGCCACGAGCGGGCCGTCCTGGACGCCGCCCGCTACCGGATCGCCTGGCAGCCCGCCAGGACGGAGAAGGCCCCCGTCCTCGACGGGACCTGGCTGGCCGTCACCACCGCCGACGACGGTGCGGCCGACACGGTGCTGGACGCCCTGCGCGGGCACGGCGCGGCCGTCGAGCGCCTGGTCCTCGACACCTCCCACCTCGACCGGGACCGTCTCACCGCCGGCCTGCGCGCCGCCGTCGAGACCTCCGGGGCCGACGGCGCCGCCGGCATCAGCGGCGTCCTGTCGCTGCTGCCGCTCGCCGACGCCGCCCGCCCCGGGGCCGCCGGCACCGACACGCCCGCCGGCGGACTGCCGGCCGGTTTCGCCCTCGGCGTGGTCCTCGCCCAGGCACTCGGCGACGCCGCCGTCACCGCCCCGCTGTGGACGGTCACCCGAGGCGCCGTCTCCACCGGGCCCGGCGACCCGCTCACCCATCCCGCCCGCGCCGCCGCCTGGGGACTGGGCCGGGTCGCCGCGCTGGAACGCCCCGAGCAGTGGAGCGGCCTGATCGACCTGCCGGAGGTGCTCGACGCCCCGGCCACCCAGCGCCTGGTCAGCCTCCTCGCCACCCGCGACGGCGAGGACCAGCTCGCCGTCCGCGCCTCCGGCACCCTGGCCCGCCGCGTCGTCCGCCACCCCGGCGACGACCTGCCCCGCGAGGACGAGTTCACCGCTTCGGGCACCGTCCTGGTCACCGGCGGCACCGGCGGCCTCGGCGCCGAGGCCGCACGGTGGCTCGCCCGCTCCGGCGCCGCCCACCTCATCCTCACCGGCCGCCGCGGCCCCGACGCCCCCGGCGCCGCCGGACTCCGCGCCGAACTGGAGGAACTCGGCGCCCGCGTCACCCTCACCGCCTGCGACAGCGCCGACCGCGACGCCCTCGCCCGGGTCCTCGCCGCGGTGCCCGAGGACGCCCCCCTCACCGGCGTCGTGCACGCCGCCGGCGTCGGCCAGGCCGCGCCGCTGGCCGACACCCCGCTCGACCAGGTCGCCGCCGCCATGGCCGCCAAGACCCTCGGCGCCGCCCACCTCGACGCGCTCCTCGACGGCCACGACCTCGACTTCCTCGTCCTGGTCTCCTCCGTCGCCGGTGTGTGGGGAAGCGCGGGCCAGAGCGCCTACGCGGCCGCCAACGCCTACCTCGACGCGCTCGCCGAGAACCGCCGCTCCCGCGGACTCGCCGCCACCTCCGTCGCCTGGGGCCCCTGGGCCGAGGTCGGCATGGCCAGCGCCCACCGGACCGTCTTCGAGAACCTGGAGCGGACCGGCCTGCGGCTGCTGGACCCGGCCACCGCCATGGCGGAGCTGCGCCGCGCCGTGGTGCGCGACGAGGCCACCGTGACCGTCGCCGACGTCGACTGGGAGCAGTACCACCCGGTCTTCACCGCCGCCCGCGCCAGCCGCCTGTTCGACGCCGTCGACACCGTCGCCGGCCTCGGTGCCCGCGAGACCACCGGGACCGCCTCCGAGCTGGCCGGCCGCCTCGGCGGCCTCACCGAGCAGGAGCAGGAACGTCTCCTGGCCGACCTCGTACGCGCCGAGGCCGCCGTCGTCCTCGGCCACACCTCCGCCGAGGGCGTCCCGGTCAAGAAGGCGTTCCGCGACGCCGGGTTCGACTCGCTGACCGCCGTCGAACTGCGGAAGCGGCTCGCCGCCCTCACCGGCCTCGCCCTGCCGACCACCCTGGTGTTCGACTACCCGAACCCCGCCGCCCTCGCCCGCCACCTGCGCGGCGAACTCCTCGGCACCGCCGACACCGGGGCCGTGCCGGCAACGGGCCCCGCGACCACCGACGAGCCCATCGCCATCATCGGGATGAGCTGCCGCTTCCCCGGCGGCGCGCGCTCCGCCGACGCCTTCTGGCAACTCGTCGCCGACAACACCGACGCCATCTCCGAGTTCCCCGTCAACCGCGGCTGGGACGGCGACGCGCTGTACGACCCGGACCCCGACCGGCCCGGCACCACCTACTCCACGCAGGGCGGATTCCTGCACGACGCGGGCGAGTTCGACGCCGGCTTCTTCGGCATATCGCCGCGTGAGGCCGTCTCCATGGACCCGCAGCAGCGCCTGCTGCTGGAGACCACCTGGGAGGCGTTCGAACACGCCGGCATCGACCCGGCCGCCGTACACTCCACCCCCACCGGCACCTTCATCGGCTCCACCTACCAGGACTACGGCGTCGCCATGGACGACGGGTCCGCGGGCCACGCCGTCACCGGCTCCAGCCCCAGCGTGCTCTCCGGCCGCCTCGCCTACTCCTTCGGCCTGGAGGGCCCGGCTGTCACGGTCGACACGGCCTGCTCCTCCTCGCTGGTGGCGCTGCACCTGGCCTGCCAGTCGCTGCGCAACGGCGAGTCCACCCTCGCCCTGGCGGGCGGCGCCACCGTCATGACCAACCCGATGCCGTTCATCGCCTTCAGCCGGCAGCGGGCCCTGGCCCGGGACGGCCGCTGCAAGGCCTTCTCCGAGGGCGCCGACGGCATGACCCTCGCCGAGGGCGTCGGCATCCTCGTCCTGGAGCGGCTGTCCGACGCCCGCCGCAACGGCCACGAGGTCCTGGCCGTCGTCCGCGGCTCGGCCGTCAACCAGGACGGCGCCTCCAACGGGCTGACCGCCCCCAACGGCCCCTCCCAGGTCCGCGTCATCCGCCAGGCCCTGGCCGCCTCCGGCCTGACCACCGACGACATCGACGCGGTCGAGGCGCACGGCACCGGCACCGCCCTCGGCGACCCCATCGAGGCCCAGGCGCTGCACGCCACCTACGGCAAGGACCGCGACCCCGGCGACCCGCTGCTGCTCGGCTCGGTGAAGTCCAACATCGGCCACACCCAGTCGGCCGCCGGCGTCGCGGGCGTCATCAAGATGGTCATGGCGATGCGCCACGGCACCCTGCCGCGCACCCTGCACGCCGCGGAGCCCTCCAGCCACATCGACTGGTCCAGCGGCACCGTCCGCCTGATCACCGAGAACACCGAGTGGGCCAGGGCCGGCCGCCCGCTCCGCGCCGCCGTCTCCTCCTTCGGCATCAGCGGCACCAACGCCCACGCCGTCCTGGAACAGGCGACCCCCGCGGAGGAGCCCGCGCCGGCCGCCGCAGCCACCCTCCCGGCGGGCGGCACCCTGCCCTGGGTCCTCTCCGCCGCCGCCCCCGCCGCCCTGCGGGAGCAGGCCGCCAACCTGGCCGCCCACGTCACCACCGGGACCGCGCCGCACCCCGCCGACGTCGGCCACACGCTGGTCACCGCGCGCTCCGTCCTGGATCACCGCGCGGTCGCCCTCGGCTCCGGCACCGGCGAACTCGCCGAAGCGCTCGCCGCGTTCGGCGCCGACGAGTCCACCGGGCAGGTCGTCCGCGGCACCGCCGACACCGACGGCCGCACCGTGTTCGTCTTCCCCGGCCAGGGCTCCCAGTGGACCGGCATGGGCGCCGAACTCCTCGACACCTCACCGGCGTTCGCCGAGCGGTTCCACGCGTGCGCGGCCGCGCTGGCCCCGTACACCGACTGGAGCCTCGTCGACGTCGTCCGCCAGGCCGACGGCGCCCCCACGCTGGACCGCGTCGACGTCGTCCAGCCCGCCACCTGGGCCGTGATGGTCTCCCTGGCGGAACTGTGGAGGGCCCACGGCGTCACCCCCGACGCGGTGATCGGCCACTCCCAGGGGGAGATCGCCGCCGCCGTCGTGTCCGGCGCGCTCACCCTCGACGACGGTGCCCGCGTCGTCGCCCTGCGCTCCCAGGCCATCCGCCGCGTCCTGGCCGGGGCCGGCGGCATGATGTCCGTCCAGGTGTCCGCCGCCGAGGCCGAGAAGTACCTGCCCGCGTACGAGGGCGCCGTCTCCGTGGCCGCCGTCAACGGCCCGCACTCCGTCGTCCTCGCCGGTACGCCCGACGCCCTGGACGCCCTCCAGGCCGAGTTCACCTCCCGCGACCTGCGCGCCCGCCGGATCGCCGTGGACTACGCCTCCCACTCGGCGCAGGTCGAGCACATCGAGGCCGAACTCCTCGACGTGCTCGGCGCGGTGGCGCCCCGCGCCGCCCGCGTCCCGTTCCACTCCACCGTCACCGGCGGCACGCTCGACACCACCGGCCTGGACGCCGCCTACTGGTACCGCAACCTGCGCGGGACGGTCCGCTTCGAGGAGGGCGTGCGCGCCCTCCTCGAAGCCGAGCACACGCTCTTCGTCGAGATCAGCCCGCACCCGGTGCTGACCATGGCCGTCCAGGCCACCGCCGAGGCCACCGGCCGCCCGGCCGCCGCCGTCGGCACCCTCCGCCGCGAACAGGGCGACCTGGCCCGCTTCCTCACCTCGCTCGCCGAGCAGTGGGTCCGCGGCGGCCGCGCCGACTGGAGCGCGGTCTACGCCGGTACCGGCGCCCGCAGGACACCCCTGCCCACCTACGCCTTCCAGCGCGAGCACCTGTGGGCCGTCGGCTCACGCCCGCAGGGTTCCGGTGACAAAGACCCGGCCGACGCCGAGTTCTGGGCCGAGGTCGAGCAGGAGGACGCGGAGTCCCTCGCCTCCCGGCTGGAACTCGACCGCGACGCGCTCGCCCCGGTCCTGCCCGCCCTCTCCACCTGGCGCCGCCGGCGCCGCGACCGCTCCACCGTCGGCTCCTGGCGCTACCGTGCCACCTGGAAGCCGCTCGGCAAGCTGCCCGCCGCCACCCTGGACGGCACCTGGCTGCTCGTCACCACCGACGGCACCGACCGGACGTACGCGGCCGCCGTGGCGGAGCACCTGGCCGCGCACGGCGCCCGGACGCTGCCGCTCACGCTGAACGCCGCCGACGCCGACCGGGCGGTCCTCGCGGACCGGCTGCGCGACCTGCCCGAGCCCACCGCGGTCGTCTCGCTGCTGGCCGACGACGAGTCCACCGGGGCCGTCCACCCGGTGCTCACCACCGGCCTCGCCCTCAGCCTCACGCTGGTGCAGGCCCTCGGCGACGCCGGGATGGAGGCCCCCGTCTGGGCGCTCACGCGCGGCGCCGTCTCCACCGGCCGCGCCGACCGCCTCACCCGGCCCGCCCAGGCGCTCGTCCAGGGCCTCGGCTGGACCGCCGCCCTGGAGCACCCGGACCGCTGGGGCGGCACCGTCGACCTCCCCGAGACCCTGGACCGCCGCGCGGGCGAACGCCTCGCCGCCGTCCTGTCCGGCACCACCGGCGAGGACCAACTCGCCGTACGCGCCTCCGGCGTCCTGGCCCGGCGCGTCCTGCCGGCCCCGGCGGCGCCCGCCGGAACCGGTGGCTGGACCCCGCGCGGCACCGTCCTGGTCACCGGCGGCACCGGCACTCTCGGCCCGCACCTGGCCCGCTGGCTCGCCGACCAGGGCGCCCGCGACCTGGTCCTCACCAGCCGCCGCGGCGCGGACGCCCCCGGCGTCGCCGAACTCGCCGCCGAACTCGGCGGCCGCGGCTGCCAGGTGACCGTCGCCGCGTGCGACGTCACCGACCGCGAGGCCCTCGCCGCGCTCCTGGACGGCCTCACCGCCGAGGGCCGCACCGTGCGCAGCGTCTTCCACACCGCCGCCGTCATCGAGCTCCAGTCCATCGAGGAGACCAGCCTCGACGCGTTCGCCAAGGTGGTCCACGCCAAGACCGCCGGCGCCGCGCACCTGGACGCACTCCTCGACGACGACCAGCTCGACGCGTTCGTCCTGTACTCCTCCACCGCCGGCATGTGGGGCAGCGGCCGGCACGCGGCGTACGTCGCCGCCAACGCCCACATCAACGCGCTCGCCGAGCACCGGCGCGCCCGCGGCGCCAACGGCACCGCCGTGTCCTGGGGCATCTGGGCCGACGACATGAGGCTCGGCCGCGTCGACCCCGGCCAGATCCGCCGCAGCGGACTGGAGTTCATGGACCCGCGGCTGGCCCTCGCCGGGCTCCGGCAGGTCCTGGACGGGGACGAGGGCGCCATCGCCGTCGCCGACGTCGACTGGGACCGCTACCACCCCGTCTTCACCTCCTCGCGGCCCACCGGCCTCTTCGAGGACGTGCCCGAGGTGCGCCGGCTCACCGAGGAGAGCGAGGCCCGGGCCGCCGAGGGCGGCGAGTTCGTCCACCGCCTCCGCTCCCTGCCGGCCGGCGAGCAGGAACGCCTCCTGCTCGACCTGGTGCGCTCCGAGGCCGCCACCGCCCTCGGCCACGCCTCGCCGGAGACGCTTTCGGAGCGGCGCGCCTTCCGCGACGTCGGCTTCGACTCGCTCACCGCGGTCGACCTGCGCAACCGCCTCGCCACCGTCACCGGCCTCACCCTGCCGAGCACCATGGTGTTCGACTACCCGGACCCGCTCACCCTCGTGGGCCACCTGCGCGGTCTGGTCGGCGGCCCGTCCGCCGAGTCCGACGGCCCGGTCCGCGCCACGGCCGCCGTCGACGACGAGCCGATCGCCGTCGTCGCGATGAGCTGCCGCTACCCCGGCGGCGTCACCTCGCCCGAGGCACTGTGGGAGCTGGTGGCGGCCGGCGGCGACGCCGTCACCGGCTTCCCCGCCGACCGTGGCTGGGACGCCGAGGCCCTGTACGACCCGGACCCCGACCGTCCCGGCACCACCTACTCCACGCAGGGCGGTTTCCTGCACGACGTCGCCGACTTCGACGCGGGCTTCTTCGGGATCTCCCCGCGCGAGGCGCTGGCGATGGACCCGCAGCAACGCCTGCTGCTGGAGACCGGCTGGGAGGCCATGGAGCGCGCGGGCATCGATCCCGCCACCCTGCGCGGCAGCACGACCGGCACCTTCATCGGCGCCAGCTACCAGGACTACACCGCGGGCGGCGGCAGCTCGGAGGGCGCCGAGGGGCACCTGATCACCGGCACCATCTCCAGCGTGATGTCCGGCCGCCTCGCCTACACCTTCGGGCTGGAGGGCCCGGCCGTCACCCTGGACACCGCCTGCTCCTCCTCGCTGGTGGCGTTGCACCTGGCCTGCCAGTCGCTGCGCAACGGCGAGTCCTCCCTCGCCCTGGCGGGCGGCGTCAGCGTCATGGCCACCCCGCAGGCGTTCACCGGCTTCAGCCGTCAGCGCGCCATGGCCCCCGACGGCCGCTGCAAGGCCTACGCCGAGGGCGCCGACGGCATGAGCCTCGCCGAGGGCGTCGGCCTCGTCCTCGTCGAGCGCCTCTCCGACGCCCGCCGCAACGGCCACCCGGTCCTCGCCGTGATCCGCGGCTCCGCCGTCAACCAGGACGGCGCCTCCAACGGGCTGACCGCCCCCAACGGCCCCTCCCAGGCCCGCGTCATCCGCCAGGCCCTCGCCAACGCCGGACTCACCCCGGGCGAGGTGGACGTGGTCG
The DNA here is from genome assembly GCF_011170125.1 of Streptomyces diastaticus subsp. diastaticus. Lineage (NCBI taxonomy): Bacteria > Bacillati > Actinomycetota > Actinomycetes > Kitasatosporales > Streptomycetaceae > Streptomyces > Streptomyces diastaticus. Next base: position 1,693,462 of record NZ_BLLN01000003.1, read on the forward strand.
AGGGCCACGGCACCGGCACCGCCCTCGGCGACCCGATCGAGGCGCAGGCGCTGCTGGCGACGTACGGCCAGGACCGGCCCGAGGACCGGCCGCTGCTGCTCGGCTCGGTGAAGTCCAACATCGGCCACACACAGATGGCCTCCGGCATCGCCGGCGTCATGAAGATGGTCATGGCGATGCGGCACGGCACCGTCCCGCGCACCCTGCACGTCGACACCCCGTCCCGTCACGTCGACTGGGACTCCGGCGCGATCGACCTGGTCACCGAGACCGTGCCCTGGCCCGAGACCGGACGCCCGCACCGGGCCGCCGTCTCCTCCTTCGGCCTCTCCGGCACCAACGTCCACACCGTCGTCGAGCAGGCCCCGGAGGACCCCGCGGCCGAACCCGCCGCGGTCCCCGCGCCGGCCGGCGCCACCGACCCCGCCACCCTGCCCCCGGGCGTCCCCGTCCTGCTCTCCGCACGGACCGAGGCCGCCCTGCGCGAGCAGGCCGACCGCCTCGCCGGACACCTCACCGACCGGCCCGACGTACCGCTCGTGGATCTGGCCCACTCCCTGGCCACCACCCGCGGCGCCCTGGAACACCGAGCCGCCGTCCTCACCGGCGACCGGGACGGCCTGCTGCGGGCACTCACCGCGCTCCGCGACGGCAGCCACGACGCCGCGCTGCTCACCGGCGCCCCCGCACGCGGAAGGCTGGCCTTCCTCTTCACCGGCCAGGGCAGCCAGCGCGCCGCCACGGGACGCGAACTGTACGGCCGCCACCCGGTCTTCGCCGAGGCCCTGGACGCCGTCCTTGCCCGGTTCGACCAGGAACTCGACCGCCCGCTGCGCGAGGTGCTGTTCGCCGGTGAGAGCGCCCCCGAGGCCGCCCTCCTGCACGACACGGCGTACACGCAACCCGCCCTGTTCGCCCTCGAAGTCGCCCTGTACCGGCTCGTCGAGTCCTGGGGCGTCCGCCCCGACCAGGTCGCCGGCCACTCCGTCGGCGAGATCGCCGCCGCCCACGTGGCAGGCGTCTTCTCCCTGGACGACGCCTGCACCCTGGTCGCCGCCCGCGGCCGCCTCATGGCCGCCCTGCCGGCCGGCGGCGCCATGGTGGCCGTCGAAGCGGCCGAGGAAGAGGTACTGCCCTTCCTGGAGGGCCGCGAGGACCAGGTCTGCCTCGCCGCGGTCAACGGCCCGCGCGCCGTGGTGATCGCCGGCGACGAGGAGCCGGTCGCCGCCGTCGCCGCCCGCCTCGCCGAGGACGGCCGCCGCACCCGCCCGCTGCGCGTGAGTCATGCCTTCCACTCGCCGCGCATGGACGCCATGCTCGACGACTTCGCCCGCGTGGCCCGCGGCCTCGCCTACCAGATGCCGCTCGTGCCGGTGGTCTCCACCGTCACCGGCGCCCCCGCCGCCCCCGAGGAGCTGCGTTCGCCCGAGTACTGGGTCGGCCAGGTCCGCGCCACCGTCCGCTTCGCCGACGCGGTACGCACCCTGGCCCGCCAGGGCGTCACCGCCTACCTGGAACTCGGACCCGACGGCACCCTCTCCGCCGCCGCCCGCGCCGTCCTCGACGCGGACACCGACCCGGCCGGCGCCACCGCCACCGGGCCCGCCACCACCGTCCCCGCGCTGCGACGCGACCGCGACGAGGTGTCCTCGCTCACCGCCGCCCTCGCCCGGCTGCACGTCCACGGCACCCCCGTCGACTGGACCGGGCCCTTCGACGGCACCGGCGCTCGCCGCGTCGACCTGCCCACCTACGCCTTCCAGCGCAGCCGCTACTGGCCCGACACCACCTTCACCCCGGCCGCCGCCGGCCCCGCCGACACCGGAGCCGACGCCGCGTTCTGGGCGGCCGTCGAGCGGGCCGACCTGCCCACCCTCGGCGCCGACCTCGGCCTGGACGACGACACCCTGTCCGCCCTGGTGCCCGCCCTGTCCTCGTGGCGGCGCCGCCGCACCGAGCAGGCCGCCGCCGACGGCCGCCGCCACCGGATCGTGTGGAAACCGCTCGACGGAGCCCCCACCGGGCGGCCCGAGGGCACCTGGCTGGTCCTGCGCCCGGCCGCTGCCCCCGCGCCCGAGGCAGAGGCCCTCCTGGCCGCCCTCGCCCTGGACACCGCCGAGGCCACCGTCGACCTCACCGGCCCCGACCGCGCGACGCTCGCCGACACCCTGCGCCGCCTGCCACGCCCCGAGGGCGGCTTCGCCGGCGTCCTCGCCCTGCTGGCCCTCGACACCGCCGCCGCCACCACCGACGACGCGGCCGGCACCGGCGCCGTGGCGCCGACGGCCACCGCCCTGACCGCCCTGGACGACGCCGGGATCACCGCGCCCGTCTGGGTCCTCACCCGGCAGGCCGTGAGCACCGGACGCGCCGACCGCCTGGCGCGCCCCGGACAGGCGGCCCTGTGGGGCCTGGGCCGCGTCGCCGCCCTGGAGCACCCCGAGCGCCACCTCGCCCTCGTCGACCTGCCCGAGCGGACCGACGACCGGGCCGTCCGGCGACTGGCTCAACTCCTGGCCGCGCCCGGCACGGAGAACCAGCTCGCGGTCCGGCCCTCCGCCACCTACGCGCGGCGGATCGCCCACCACCCGGCCCCCCAGGGCCGCCCGCGCCCCTTCGCCCCCGAGGGCACCGCTCTGATCACCGGCGGCACCGGCGCCCTCGGCGCTCACGTCGCCCGGCTCCTGGCCGGCCGCGGCACGCCGCACCTGCTGCTCACCGGGCGGCGCGGACCGGACGCCCCCGGCGCCGCCGGACTCGCCGCCGAACTGCGGGAGCTGGGCGCCGAGGTCACCCTCGCCGCCTGTGACGCCGCCGACCGCGACGCGCTCGCCGCGCTCCTGGCCACCGTGCCCGCCGAGTACCCTCTCACCACCGTGGTGCACGCCGCGGGCGTCCTCGACGACGGCCTGCTGGACACCCTCACCCCCGAGCGGTTCGCCGGCGTCCTCGCCGCCAAGGCCCGCTCCGCCGCCCACCTGCACGAGCTGACCCGCGACCTCGACCTCACCGACTTCGTGCTGTTCTCCTCGACCGCCGGCGCCCTCGGCGCCGCCGGACAGGGCAACTACGCCGCCGCCAACGCCTACCTCGACGCCCTCGCCGAACACCGGCGTGCACAGGGCCTGCCGGCCACCTCGGTGGCCTGGGGCCCGTGGTCCGGCACCGGCATGGCCGGCGACGGCACCGGCGTCGAGGACCGGGTCCGCCGCGGCGGCTTCACCCCGATGAGCCCCGAGGACGCCCTCGCCGCCCTCGACGGGGCCGTCGGACACCGCGACACCGCACTCGTCGTCGCCGACATCGACTGGCCGCGCTACGCCGCCGTCTTCGCCCCGCACCGCAGCCTCGTCGGCGACCTGCCCGAAGTACGGGCGACCAGCGGCGCGGCCACCGCCCACGGTGACACCGAACCGGCGCTGCGCCGCCAGGTCGCCGCCCTGGCCGGCCCCGCCCGCGAGCGGTACGTGCTGGACTTCCTGCGCGCCCAGGTCGCCGCCGTCCTCGGCCACCCCGACCCGGATGCCGTCGAGGCCGACCAGGCCTTCACCGACCTCGGCTTCGACTCGCTCACCACCGTCGAACTGCGCAACGCCCTGGGCGCCACCACCGGCCTGCGGCTGCCCGCGACCCTGGTCTACGACCACCCGACCACCCGCGACCTCGCCGCCCACCTCCTCACCGAGATCCTGCCCGAGCTGCCCGACCTGCCCGAGCCGGCCGCGGGCGGGACCACGGCCGACGGCGCCACCCGGACCGACCCGGTCGTCGTGGTCGGCCTGGGATGCCGCTTCCCCGGCGGCGTCGAGTCGCCCGAGGAACTCTGGCAGCTCCTCGGCGAGGGCCGCGACGCCGTCTCCGGCTTCCCCGCCGACCGAGGCTGGGACCTGGAATCGCTCGGCAGGGGCGGCTCCGCCACCCTGGAGGGCGGCTTCCTCGAGGGCGCCGGACTCTTCGACGCCTCGTTCTTCGGCATCTCCCCCCGCGAGGCCCTGGCGATGGACCCGCAGCAGCGCCTGCTGCTGGAGACCTCCTGGGAGGCCCTGGAGCGGGCCGGCATCGACCCGCGGCGCCTGCGCTCCAGTGCCACCGGCGTCTTCGTCGGCACCAACGGCCAGGACTACGCCACCATGCTGCGCCGCGGCACCACCGACGTGCGGGGCCACGCCGCGACCGGCACCACCGCCAGCGTGATGTCCGGCCGCCTCTCCTACACCCTCGGACTGGAGGGCCCGGCGATCACCGTCGACACCGCCTGCTCCTCCGCGCTGGTGGCCATGCACATGGCCGCCGGGGCGCTGCGCTCCGGCGAGTGCTCGCTGGCCCTCGCCGGCGGCGTCTCCGTGATGGCCAGCCCCGACGCCTTCGTGGAGTTCACCGCGCAGGGCGGACTGGCCGGCGACGGCCGCTGCAAGGCCTTCGCCGACACGGCGGACGGCACCGCCTGGGCCGAGGGCGCCGGCGTCCTCGTCCTGGAGCGGCTCTCCGACGCCCGCCGCAACGGCCACCCGGTCCTCGCCGTCCTGAGCGGCTCGGCGGTCAACCAGGACGGCGCCTCCAACGGCCTCACCGCGCCCAACGGCCGCGCCCAGCAGCGTGTCATCCGCCAGGCACTGGCCGACGCCGGGCTCACCCCGGCGGACGTGGACGCCGTCGAGGCGCACGGCACCGGCACCTCCCTGGGCGACCCGATCGAGGCCCACGCCCTGATCGCCGCCTACGGCGAGGGCCGCGACCCGGAGCACCCGCTGCTGCTCGGCACCGTCAAGTCCAACCTGGGCCACACCCAGGCCGCCGCCGGCGCCGCCGGCGTCATCAAGACCGTCCTCGCGCTCGGCCACGGCGAACTGCCGCGCACCCTGCACGTCGACGTCCCGTCCTCGCACGTGGACTGGTCCACGGGCACGGTGGAACTGGTCCGCGAGCACCGGGCCTGGCCCGAGACGGGCCGCCCCCGACGCGCCGGCGTCTCCGCCTTCGGGGTGAGCGGCACCAACGCCCACGTCATCCTGGAGCAGGCCGGACCGGCCGCCGAAGCCGCCGAAGCCGCCGAGGCGACGCAGCCCGCATGCGCGCCGGCCGTCGTGCCGTGGCTGGTCTCGGCCCGGTCCGAGAAGGCCCTGACGGCCCAGACCGCACGTCTGACCGCCTTCACACAGGCCCGGCCCGAGGTCCCCGCACTCGACACCGCCTACAGCCTGGCCACCGGCCGCGGGACCTTCGCCCACCGTGCCGTCCACCTGGTCACGGCCGAGGGAGAACCCCTGGAGACCGTCAGCGACCGCGCCACCGAACGCCGCCTCGCCGTCCTGTTCTCGGGGCAGGGTTCGCAGCGTGTGGGGATGGGTCGTGAGTTGTACGGCCGCTTTCCGGTGTTCGCGGAGGCGCTGGACGGGGTGATGGCGCGCCTTGATGTGGGTCTGGAGCGTCCGTTGCGGGAGGTGTTGTTCGCCCAGGAGGGTTCTGGGGCGGCGGTTCTGCTGGACTCGACGGGTTTCACGCAGCCGGCGTTGTTCGCGGTCGAGGTGGCGTTGTACCGGTTGGTGGAGTCGTGGGGTGTCTCGCCGGGGTTCGTCGCGGGGCATTCGGTCGGTGAGATCGCGGCGGCGCATGTGGCGGGGGTGTTGTCGTTGGTGGACGCGTGTGCGCTGGTCGGTGCCCGGGCTCGTCTGATGCGGGAGTTGCCCGGGGGTGGGGCGATGGTGGCGGTGGGGGCCGGTGAGGCCGAGGTCGCGGCGCGGCTCACCGACGGGTTGTCGCTGGCGGCGGTGAACGGCCCCGGCTCTGTGGTGATCGCCGGGGCCGAGGACGAGGCCCTTGCTCTGGCCGCCGAGTTCGCCGCGGAGGGTCGTAGGACGCGCCGTCTGGCGGTCAGCCACGCTTTCCACTCGCCGCTGGTGGAGCCGATGCTCGCGGAGTTCCGCGAGGTCGCCCGCTCACTGACCTACGCCGAGCCGCGGATCCCTCTTGTCTCCAACGTGACCGGTGCGCTCGCCGAGGCCGGACAGCTCACCGATCCCGAGTACTGGGTGCGGCACGTCCGTGCGGCGGTCCGTTTCGGCGACGGCGTCCGCGCCCTCGCCGAAGCCGGCGCCGACGCCTTCCTGGAGATCGGCCCCGACGGCGCCCTCACCGGCCTGGCCGCCCGGGTCCTCGATGCGACCGAGGACGGTTCCGGCGGTGTCGGCGTCCCGGCCCTGCGCAAGGACCGCGCCGAGGAACACGCGCTGCTCGCCGCCCTCGCCCAGCTCCACACCGCCGGCGTCGCCGTCGACTGGGCCGCCTTCTTCACCGGCACCGGCGCCCGCCGCACCGAGCTGCCCACCTACGCCTTCCAGCGCGAGCTGTACTGGCCCGAGCCCGCGGCCGGATCGCACCCGGCCACGGCGCAGGACCCGGTCGACGCCGCCTTCTGGGCGGCCGTGGAGCGCGAGGACCTGGATTCGCTCTCCGCCACCCTCGAACTGGACGACACGGTCCTGTCGAGCGTGCTGCCCGCCCTGTCCACCTGGCGCCGCGGCCGGTCCGAACGGACCCTGCTCGACGGCTGGCGCTACCGCGTCACCTGGCAGCCCGTACCCGTCCCCGAGGCCGCTGCGGACGGCACGGACGGCCCCTGGCTGGTCCTGGTCCCGGCCGGACACGGCGACCCGTGGACCGAGGCCCTCGCCGGCGCCTTCGGTGAGAGCGCCGTGCGCCTCGCCGTCCCGGCCGCCGACGAGGACGGCACCGCCGCCCTGCTCGGCGCGGCGGCCGAGGGCACCGCGTACGCCGGAGTCCTCTCCCTGCTCGCCGGCACCGGGACGGACGGCACCGCCCGTCCCGACACTCTGTTGCGCCTGCTGGAGACCGCCGGGATCGACGCCCCGCTGTGGTGCGTCACCCGCGAGGCCGTCTGCGTCGGCCGCTCCGACGCCGCGGCCGACCCCGGCCACGCGGCCCTGTGGGGTCTGGGCCGGGTCCTCGCCCTGGAGGCGCCCGGGCGCTGGGGCGGGCTGGTCGACGTCGGCCACGTCGCCGACGCCCGTACCATCCGCCGCCTGCGCGCCGTCCTGACCACCGCCGCACCGGCGGGCACCGCCGAGGACCAGGTGGCGCTGCGTACCTCCGGTGTCTTCGGCCGGCGGCTGTCCCGGGCCGACGCGCCCGCCACGGACGTCACCTGGCGCCCCGCCGGGACCGTCCTCGTCACCGGCCGCGCCGAGGGCTTCGGCGGGCACGTCGCCCGCTGGCTCGCGGCACACGGCGCCGCCGAGGTACTGCTCGCCGGCCCCGGCGACGCGGACGAGGCCGTCACCACGGCCCTGCGTACCGAGATGGCGGCCGCGGGCGCCGTGCTCACCACCGTCCGGCACACCGACCCGGCCGACGCCGCCCCGCTCGTCGAGGCGCTGGCGGCCCTGGCCGCCGACCGGCCGCTGACCGCGATCGTCCACACCGGCGACACCGGCGACACCGGCGCGGAGGACGCGCCCGGCATCAACGAGGCGCGCGCCGCCTACGAGGCGCTGGTGACCGCCGCCGGCTCCCGGCAGTTGGACGCCTTCGTCGTCTTCGGCTCCATCTCCGCCGTGTGGGGCGTCACGGGGCAGGGGGCGGGCGCCGCGGCCGGCGTGTGCCTCGACGCCCTCGTCCAGCAGCACCGCGCCAGCGGCACCAACGCCGTCTCGGTCGCCTGGGGCGCCTGGCAGGGGGCCGGCCCCGAGGGCCTCGCGGCCCACCTGCGCGCCAACGGCCTGCCCGCCATGGATCCCGCCCGCGCGCTCGACGCCCTCGCCCCCGCGATCGGCGCGGGGGCGGCCGACCCGGCCGCACCCGCGTCCGTGACCGTCGCGGACGTGGCCTGGGACCGGTTCGCCCCGGCGTTCACCCGGGCCCGCGCCGGCCTGCTCCTCACCGGGGTGCCCGAGGCACGCGCGGCCCTGAGCGACGCCGGTGGCGACGGGGCGGACGCCGGTACCGCGGCGGAACTGCGCGAGCGGCTGCGGCAGTCGGACCCCGCCGAGCGCGTCCGTGCCCTGCTCGCCACCGTGCTCACCGAGGTCGCCTCGGTGCTCGGTCACGCCGACGCCGGTGACGTCCCGGCCGAGAACGCCTTCAAGGACCTCGGCTTCGACTCGCTCACCGCGGTCGACCTGCGCAACCGCCTCGCCACCGCCACCGGGCTCACCCTGCCCGCGACCCTCGTCTTCGACTACCCGACGCCCACCGCGCTCGCCGGCCACCTCCTCACCGAACTCCTCGGAGAGGACACCGCGCCCGGTACCGGCGACCTCTCCGCGCGGGGGGCCGCCGACGCGGACGACCCGATCGTCATCGTCGGCATGAGCTGCCGCTACCCCGGCGACGTCCGCTCCCCCGAGGACCTGTGGGCGATGCTCGGGTCCGGTACCGACGCCATCGGGGGTTTCCCCACCGACCGCGGCTGGGACCTCGACAAGCTGCTGCACGGTGACCGCGACGGCCGCGGCCGCAGCGTCACCCGCGAGGGCGGCTTCCTCTACGACGTCGCCGACTTCGACCCCGCCTTCTTCGGCATCTCCCCGCGCGAGGCCCTGGTCATCGACCCGCAGCAGCGGATCGTCCTCCAGGCGGCCTGGGAGGCACTGGAGCGGGCCGGGATCGACCCCGCCGCGCTGCACGGCGGCGACACCGGGGTCTTCGTCGGCGGCGGCAGCGGCGACTACCGCCCCGCCGTCGGCCAGTCCGGGCACGTCGAGACCGCCCAGTCCGCGAGCCTCCTCTCCGGGCGGCTCTCCTACACCCTCGGGCTGGAGGGCCCCTCCGTCAGCGTCGACACCGCCTGCTCGTCGTCCCTGACGGCCCTGCACCTCGCCGCCCAGGCGATCCGTGCCGGTGAGTGCTCGCTCGCCCTGGCCGGCGGCGTCACCGTGATGTCGACCCCGGTCGGCTTCGTCGAGTTCGGCGAGATGGGCGCGCTCTCCCCGGACGGACGCTGCAAGCCCTTCTCCGATGCCGCCGACGGCACCGCCTGGTCCGAGGGCGTGGGCATGCTCGTCGTCGAGCGCCTCTCCGAGGCCCGCCGCCGTGGCCACGAGGTCCTGGCGGTCCTGCGCGGCTCCGCCGTCAACCAGGACGGCGCCTCCAACGGGCTGACCGCCCCCAACGGTCCGTCCCAGCAGCGCGTCATCCGCAAGGCGCTGGCCGCCGCCGGGCTCACCCCCCGCGAGGTCGACGCCGTGGAGGCCCACGGGACCGGCACCACCCTCGGCGACCCCATCGAGGCGCAGGCGCTGCTGGCGACGTACGGGCAGGACCGGCCCGAGGGCCGGCCGCTGCTGCTCGGCTCCGTCAAGTCCAACATCGGCCACAGCCAGGCCGCCTCCGGCGTCGCCGGCGTCATCAAGATGGTCCTCGCCATGCGGCACGGCACCCTGCCGCGCACCCTGCACGCCGAGAAGCCGTCCCGCCACGTCGCCTGGGACCCGGACGCGGTCCGCCTGCTGACCGAGGCCGCAGACTGGCCCGAGACCGGCCGCCCCCGCCGCGCGGGTGTCTCCTCCTTCGGCGCCAGCGGTACCAACGCCCACGTCATCCTGGAGCAGGCACCCGCCGAGCCCGCCGCCCCGGCGCGGGACGCGCGGCCCGCACCGGACGCCACCGGCGCCGTACGGACCCTGCCGGTGCCGCTGTCCGGGGCCACCGCGGACGCCCTGACCGAGCAGGCCGTCCGACTCCGCGACCGGCTCACCGCAGGCGCCCCGGAGCTGCCGGCCGTCGCCGACCTGGCGCTCTCCCTGGGCACCACCCGGTCCGCCTTCGAACACCGGGCCGTCCTCGCCGTGGCCGGCCGCGACGACCTGCTCGACGCGCTGACCGCACTCGTCGAGGACCGCGCCCACCCCGCCGCGCTGCGCGACCGCGCGACCCCCGGTGGCCGGACCGCGTTCCTCTTCCCCGGCCAGGGCTCCCAGCGGGCCGGCGCGGGCCGTGTCCTGTACGCCCGCTTCCCGGTCTTCGCCGCCGCCCTCGACGAGGTACTGGCCCACTTCGACCAGGAACTCGAACGGCCCCTGCGCGAGGTGATGTTCGCCGACGAGGGCACCGCCGAGGCGGAGCTCCTCGACCGGACCGGCTGGACCCAGCCCGCCCTGTTCGCCCTCGGCGTGGCCCTGTACCGGCTGGTCGAGTCCTGGGGCGTGCGGCCCGACCTGCTCGCCGGTCATTCGGTCGGTGAGATCGCGGCCGCCCACGTGGCCGGGGTGCTCTCCCTGGCGGACGCCTGCCGCGTCGTAGCCGCCCGCGCCCGCCTCATGGAGGCGCTACCGGCCGGCGGCGCCATGGTCGCCGTACGCGCCGGCGAGGAGGAGGTCAGCCCGCACCTGACCGACCGGGTCTCCCTCGCCGCCGTCAACGGCCCGGACTCCGTCGTGGTCTCGGGTGACGAGGACGCGGTCACCGCGCTCGCCGAGGAGTTCGCCGCACGCGGCAGGAAGACTAGGCGTTTGCGGGTGAGCCATGCGTTTCACTCACTGCACATGGACGCCATGCTTCAGGACTTCGAACGGGTCACCCGGAGCGTGTCGTACACCCCGCCGAAGCTGCCCCTGGTGTCGAACCTCACCGGGGGACCGGCCACCGACGCGCAGGTGTGCGACCCCCGGTACTGGGTCGAGCACGTCCGCGGCGCGGTCCGCTTCGGCGACGGTGTCCGCACCCTCGCGGTCCGCGGCGCCACCCGCTACCTCGAACTCGGCCCCGACGGAGTCCTCTGCGGCCTCGCCCAGGAGACCCTGGACACCCTCGCCGACGAGCACCGCCCCGCCCCCGCGGTCGTCCCGGCGCTGCGCACCGGACGGGACGAGGAGCAGGCCCTGATCGCCGCCGTGGCCCGGCTGCACGCGGCCGGCCAGCCCCTCGACTGGTCCGCGCTGCTCGACGGGACCGGGGCCCGCCGCGTCGACCTGCCCACCTACCCGTTCCGCCGACTGCGGTTCTGGCCGGACGAGGCACCCGCCGCCGACGCCCCGGCGCCGGACGCCGGGGACGCGGCCTTCTGGGCCGCCGTCCAGGACGAGGAGTTCGACTCCCTCGCCGGGCAACTCGGCGTCGACGGGGAGGCGTTGCTACGCGTCCTGCCCGCCCTGCGGGACTGGCGCCGCAAGCACGGCGACCAGGCCACCGTGGACGGCTGGCGCCAGCGCATCGCCTGGCGGCCCCTGAACCGGGCCACCGCCGGCACTCCCGCCGGCACCTGGCTCGCCGTCGTTCCCGCCGACCACGCCGGCCACCCGTGGACCACCGCCGTCCTGACCGCGCTCGGCACGGGCGCCCAGCTCCTGGAGGTCGCCGGCCAGGACCGCGCCGGTCTCGCCGCCGCCCTCCGTGCACGGCTCGACGCCGACGGCCCGTTCACCGGTGTGGTCTCGCTGCTCGCGGTCGCCGGGGAACCCGGCGACGGGACGGGCGCCCTGGCCGGCGGCGTCCCGGTCGGCGCCGCTCTGACGGCGACCCTGGTCCAGGCGCTCGGCGACGCCGGCACCGACGCCCCCCTGTGGTGCCTCACCCGTGGCGCCGCCGCCGTCTCGCCCGCCGAGACGGTCGCCGCACCGCTCCAGGCCGCCGTCCACGGACTCGGCCGGGTCACCGCGCTGGAACACCCGCGGCGCTGGGGCGGCACCGTCGACCTGCCGCTCGCCGTCGACGCCCGGACCGCCGAACGGCTCGCCGCCGTCCTCGCCGACCCCGAGGGCGAGGACCAGCTCGCCGTCCGGCCCGGCGCGGTCTTCGGCCGTCGACTCGCCGCCGTACGGCCCGAGACCCCCCGCGACTGGAAGCCCACCGGCACCGTCCTGATCACCGGCGGCACCGGCGCCCTCGGCGCCCGCACCGCCCGCCGCCTGGCCGGCGCCGGAGCACGCCGCCTGGTCCTGCTCAGCCGCAGCGGACCCGACGCGCCCGGCGCCGGCGAACTCGCCGCCGACCTGCGCGCGCTGGGCGCCGAACCCGTCATCACCGCCTGCGACACCGCCGACCGGAAGGCCCTGGCCGCCGTCCTGGCGGCCATCCCCGAGGACACGCCGCTCACCGGCGTCATCCACACCGCGGGCGTGCTCGACGACGGCGTCGTGGACGCTCTGACCCCCGAGCGCTTCGCCGCGGTCTTCCGCGCCAAGGTGACCTCCGCGCTGCTCCTGGACGAACTGACCCGCGCCCACGACCTGGAGGTGTTCGCCCTCTTCTCCTCGGCGTCCGCCGCCGTCGGCAACCCGGGCCAGGGCACCTACGCCGCCGCCAACGCGGTCCTCGACGCCCTCGCCGAACAACGCAGGGCCGAGGGGCTGCCCGCCACCTCCGTGGCGTACGGCGCCTGGGGCGGGGAGGGCATGGCCGACGGAGTCCGCGCCGCCGCGCTCGCCCGCCGTACCGGCATCCGGCCGCTCGACCCGGACCTCGCGGTCCTGGCGCTGCGGCAGGTCGTCACGGGCAGCGACCCGGTCGCCGTCGTCGCCGACGTCGACCCCGACCGGTTCGTCCGCGCGTTCACCACCGTCCGGCCCAGCAGCCTGCTGGCCGAGATGCCCGCGTACGCCGCCCTCAAGGCCGCCGGTGCCTCGGCCGGCGGCGACACCGCGACCACCGGCCCGTCGCTGCGCGACCGGCTGGCCCGGCTCCCCGAGGGCCGCCGCGCCCAGACGGTCCTGGCCCTGGTGCGCGAGCGCGCCGCCGAGGTCCTCGGCCACTTCGGAACCGATCAGGTGGGCCCCGACCGGGCCTTCCGCGACCTCGGATTCGACTCCCTCGGCGCCGTCGAGCTGCGCAACCAGCTCGGCGCCGCCAGCGGACTCACCCTGTCCGCGACCCTCGTGTTCGACCACCCCACCCCCGCCGCCCTCGCCGACCACGTCCTCGGACAGCTCCTGCCCGCCGGCACCTCCGGTGCCCCCGCCGCGGCCGGCGCCGACGACGAGGAGCGGGCCGTGCGCGCCGCCCTCGCCCGGCTCCCCGTGGACCGGCTGCGCGAGAGCGGGCTCCTGGACCAACTGCTGGACCTCGCCGGGCAGAACCCGGCCGGGTCCGGTACGGACCAGGAGGCCACGGCGGCCGACGCCGACGAGTCCTACGACGCGTCGATCGACGCCATGGACGTCGACGGCCTGGTGCAGGCGGCACTCAACGGTAACCCTGACGAAGAGCGGGACTGACGGAGCCATCATGACCACGCCCAGCGAAAAAGTTGTCGAAGCTCTCCGGGCCTCGCTCAAGGAGACCGAACGCCTGCGCCGGCAGAACCGCGACCTCGCGGCCGCGGCCTGCGAGCCCATCGCCGTCGTGGCGATGAGCTGCCGCTACCCCGGGGGAGTCGCCTCCCCCGAGGACCTGTGGGACCTCGTCGCCTCCGGTACCGACGCGATCTCCGGCTTCCCCACCGACCGCGGCTGGGACCTGGACGCGCTGCGGGACGCCGGTGTGGACGCCCGCGGCCACTCCGTCAGCCAGCAGGGCGGCTTCCTCGACGGGGTCGCCGACTTCGACGCCTCCTTCTTCGGCGTCTCCCCGCGTGAGGCCGTCTCCATGGACCCCCAGCAGCGGCTGCTGCTGGAGACCTCCTGGGAGGCCGTGGAGCGGGCCGGCATCGACCCGCGCGCCCTGCGCGGCAGCCGCACCGGTGTCTTCGTCGGCACCAACGGCCAGGACTACGCGTACCTCCTGGTGCGCTCCCTCGCCGACGCGACCGGCGACATCGGCACCGGCATCGCCGCCAGCGCCACCTCGGGCCGCCTGTCCTACACCCTGGGCCTGGAGGGCCCGGCGGTCACCGTCGACACCGCCTGCTCCTCCTCCCTCGTCGCCCTTCACGCCGCCTCCCACGCCCTGCGTGCGGGGGAGTGCACCCTCGCCCTCGCCGGCGGTGTCAACGTCATGTCCGCCCCCGGCTCGCTGATGGAGTTCAGCCGCGCCGGCGGCCTGGCCGGCGACGGCCGCTGCAAGGCGTTCGCCGACGAGGCGGACGGCACGGGCTGGTCGGAGGGGGTCGGCGTCCTCCTGCTGGAGCGGCTGTCCGACGCCCGCCGCAACGGTCACCCCGTCCTCGCCGTGCTGCGCGGCTCCGCCGTCAACCAGGACGGCGCCTCCAACGGCTTCACCGCGCCCAACGGCCCCTCCCAGCAGCGCGTCATCCAGCAGGCGCTGGCCGCCGCCGGCCTCACCGCCGGAGACGTCGACGCGGTCGAGGGCCACGGCACCGGCACCCCGCTCGGCGACCCCATCGAGGCGCAGGCGCTGCTCGCCACCTACGGCCAGGACCGGCCCGGGGACCGGCCGCTGCTGCTCGGCTCCGTCAAGTCCAACATCGGCCACGCCCAGGCCGCAGCCGGGGTCGCCGGCGTCATCAAGATGGTCATGGCGATACGGCACGGAGTCGTCCCCGGGTCGCTCCACGCCGGCCACCCCTCCCGCCACGTCGACTGGGAATCCGGGGCCGTCCGACTGCTCTCCGAGGCCACCGAATGGCCCGAGACCGGCCGCCCGCGCCGCGCGGGTGTCTCCTCCTTCGGCATCAGCGGCACCAACGCCCACGTCGTCGTCGAGCAGGCCGTACCCGCCGACGAACCGGTGACCCCCGCGAAGCCCGCGACCGGCCCGGCGGCCGTCGTGCCGTGGGCCGTCCACGCCCGCTCCGAGGACTCCCTCGACGCCCAGGTCGCCGCCGTCACCGCCCTCACCGACGCCACCCCGCTCGACATCGGCCACTCCCTGGCCACCGGCCGCTCCCTCTTCGAGTACCGCGCCGTCCTGCTCTCCGGCCTCGACGGCGTCCCCGCCGAGGTGGCCCGCGGCCGCGCCGGCGAGCGCTCCCTCGCCGTCCTGTTCTCCGGCCAGGGCGCCCAGCGCGCCGAGATGGGCCGCGACCTGTACGGCAGGTTCCCGGTGTTCGCGAAGGCGCTGGACGAGATCACCGACCTGCTCGACCCGGAGCTGGAGCGCCCGCTGCGCGAGGTGATGTTCGCGGGGCGCCGCACCCCCGAGGCGGCCCTCCTGGACACCACCGGTTACACCCAGCCGGCGCTGTTCGCCGTCGAGGTCGCCCTCTACCGTCTCGTCGAGTCCTGGGGCGTGGTCCCGGACTTCGTGGCCGGTCACTCCGTCGGGGAGATCGCCGCCGCGCACGTCGCCGGTGTCCTCTCCCTGGAGGACGCGTGCGCGCTGGTCGCCGCCCGCGCCCGCCTGATGCAGGAACTGCCCGCCGGCGGCGCCATGGTCGCCGTCCAGGCCACCGAGGCCGAGGCCGCCCCGCGCCTGAGCGAGGGCGTCGCCCTGGCCGCCGTCAACGGCCCCGACTCCGTCACCCTCGCCGGGCGCGAGGCAGAAGTCCTGGCGCTGGCCGCCGGCTTCGCCGCCGAAGGACGCAAGACACAGCGCCTGGCGGTCAGCCACGCCTTCCACTCGCCGCTGATGGAGCCGATGCTCGCGGAGTTCCGCCGCGTCGCCGAGAGCCTCACCTACCACGAGCCGGTCCTCCCGGTCGTCTCCAACGTCACCGGCGCCCTCGCCGACGACCGCCTGCTGTGCGACGCCGAGTACTGGGTGGACCACGTCCGCTCCACGGTCCGCTTCGCCGACGGCGTCGGGGCTCTGGCAGGCGCCGGCGCCGACGCCTTCGTCGAACTGGGCCCCGACGGCATCCTCACCGCCCTCGCCCAGCAGTGCCTCGACGGCCCCGACATCGTCGCCGTCCCCGTCCTGCGCAAGGACCGGGCCGAGGAACGCGCCCTGCTCACCGCGCTGGCCCGGCTCCACGTCGCCGGCGTCGACGTCGACTGGGCCGCCTGCTTCGAGGGCACCGGCGCCCGCCGCACCGACCTGCCCACCTACCGCTGGCAGCACGAGCGCTACTGGCCGGTCCTGATGGCCGCCGCCGGAGACGTCAGCGCCGCCGGCCTGGTCTCCGCCGAACACCCGCTGCTCGGCGCCGCGGTCTCGCCGGCCGGCAGCGACGGTGTCCTCTTCACCGGACGCCTCTCCGCCCAGACCCACCCGTGGCTGCTGGACCACACGGTCGGCGGGATGGTGGCCTTCCCCGGCACCGGCTTCCTCGAACTCGCCGTCCGCGCCGGTGACCAGGTCGGCTGCGACCGCGTGGAGGACCTCACCCTCGCCAAGCCCCTCGTCCTCACCGAGAACTCCGCAGCCGTCGTCCAGGTCCACGTCGGCGCCCCCGACGCCGACGGGGCCCGTCCCGTCACCGTCTACTCCCAGGCCGTCGACGACCCCGAGCAGCGCTGGACCGAGCACGCCTCCGGGCTGCTGACCCGAGGCGAGCGCGTCACCGGCTTCGACTCCGCCGTCTGGCCGCCCCGAGGCGCGGTCGCCACCGACCTCGAGGGCTTCTACGCACGCACCGAGTACGGCCCGGTCTTCCAGGGGCTGCGCGCCGTCTGGACCCGCGACGACGAAGCGTTCGTCGAGGTCGCGCTACCGTCCCAGGTGGACGACGCCGAGTACTACGGGATGCACCCGGCGCTGCTCGACGCGGCCGTCCAGTCCGTCGGGTTCGCCGGCCTCGGCGACGGCAAGAAGCTCGTACCGTTCTCCTGGTCCGGCGTGTCGCTGCACGCCGGCGGCGCCTCCGTGGTGCGCGTGCGGGTCGCCCGGGTCGGCGAGGACACCGTGTCCATTTCCGCCGTGGACGTCGAGGGTGCCCCGGTGCTCTCCGCCGAGTCCCTCATCCTGCGGGCCCCCTCCGCTCTGCGGGCACCCACCCCGCACAGCAGCGAGCAGGACGGACTCCTGCGCGTGGAGTGGGTGGCCGCCCCCGACAGCGGCTCCGCCCCCGTGCACGCCGTCACCCTCGGCACGGACCGCGCCTGGCCCTGCCCGGTCGCCGGCCTCGCCGACGCCGCCGCCCTCACACCCGCCCCCGACCTGGTCCTCGTCCCGCTGGAGGGCTTCGAGGACGACACCCCCACGGCCGTCCACGCGTCCACCGCGCGCACCCTGGCACTGATCCAGGAGTGGCTGGAGCCGGCCGCGGCCACCTCCGGCCGCCTCGTGTTCGTCACCCGGGGCGCGGTGGCCACCGGGACCGACACCGGCGTGAGCGACCTCGCGGCCGCCGCGGCACACGGACTCGTCCGCAGTGCCGAGGCCGAGAACCCCGGCCGTTTCGCCCTCCTCGACCTCGACGCCGGCGCCCCCGCGCCCTCCGCCGAACTCCTGGCCCAGCTCCCGGCCCTGCTGGCTGCCGGGGACACGCAGTTCGCCGTACGGGACGACACCGTCCTGGTGGCGCGGCTGGCGCGGCTGGCCACCGGCGCGAGCCTGCTGCCCGTGCCGGGGCTCCCGTGGCGCCTGGACACCACCGTCCCCGGCAGCGTCGACGGCCTCTCCCTCGTGCCCGCCCCCGAGGCGCTGGACGAGCCGGAGGGCCGGGACGTGCGTATCGAGGTGCGGGCCGCGGGCCTGAACTTCCGTGATGTGCTGAACGCGCTCGGCATGTACCCCGGCGAGGCCGGGCTGCTCGGATCCGAGGCGGCCGGCCTCGTGACGGCCGTGGGGCCCGAGGCCACCGGGATCGCCGTCGGCGACCGCGTGACCGGCATGATCCCCGGCGGCCTCGCCGACACCGTCCTCGTCGACGAGCGGTACGTGACCCGTGTGCCCGAGGAGTGGAGCGACGAGGACGCGGCCTCGGTGCCGCTGGTCTTCCTCACCGCCCTGTACGCCTTCCGTGACCTGGCTTCGGTCCGGGCGGGGGAGCGGGTGCTGATCCATGCGGGTGCCGGTGGTGTGGGGATGGCGGCGATCCAGTTGGCGCGGTATCTGGGCGCGGAGGTGTTCGCGACGGCGAGTGAGTCCAAGTGGGGGGTGTTGCGGGAGCTGGGGCTGGACGACGCTCACATCGCGTCCTCGCGTGATCTGGGTTTCGAGGGGAAGTTCCGTGAGGTTTCCGGTGGTGCGGGGATGGACGTGGTCCTGAACGCGCTCGCGGGGGAGTTCGTGGACGCGTCGTTGCGGGTCACGGCTGCGGGCGGCCGGTTCCTGGAGATGGGCAAGACCGACATCCGCGACCCGCAGGCGCTCGGTGATGTCCGGTACCGCGCCTTCGACCTCGGCGAAGCAGCCCCCGAGCGCATCGGCGAGATGCTGACGGAGCTCCTCGGCCTGTTCGCCGAGGGGGTGTTGCGGCCGCTGCCGGTGCGTGTCTGGGACGTGCGTCGTGCTCGCGAGGCGTTCCGGTTCATGAGCCGGGCGAAGCATGTCGGCAAGATCGTGCTGACGATGCCACCGCGCTGGGACCTTGAGGGCACCGTGCTCATCACCGGTGGGACGGGGGGCCTGGGGCGTGAGGTGGCGCGTCATCTGGTGGTGGCGCGTGGGGTGCGGCGTCTGCTGCTGGCGTCGCGGCGTGGCCCGGCGGCGGAGGGCGTGGACACCTTCCGTGAGGAGCTGGCCGGGCTGGGTGCCCACGTGGACGTGGTCGCCTGTGACGTGACGGACCGTGCCGCTGTGGCGGAGCTGCTGGCGTCGGTGCCGGTGGCGCATCCGCTGACGGCTGTGGTGCATACGGCGGGTGTGCTGGACGACGGTGTGGTGACGGGTCTGTCGCCGGAGCGGTTGTCGGCGGTGTTGCGTCCGAAGGTGGACGCGGCGTGGCATCTGCACGAGTTGACGCGGGGCATGGGCCTCGCGGCGTTCGTGATGTTCTCGTCGGTGTCGGGGGTGATGGGCAGTGCGGGGCAGGCGAACTACGCCGCCGCCAACGTCTTCATGGACGCTCTCGCCCAGTACCGGCGCGCGGAGGGCCTGGCCGGCCTCTCCCTCGCCTGGGGTGCCTGGGAACGGACCAGCGGCATGACCGGCACGCTCACCGACGCCGACATGCAGCGCGTCACCGCCTCGGGAGCCGCCCCTCTCACCGTCGAGCAGGGCCTCGCCCTCCTCGACGCCGCCACGGTCTGCGACGAACCCCTGATCGTGCCCATCGGCTCCCCCTCCGGTGACCACCGCGTCCTCGGCCTCGTCCCGCCGCTGCTGCGCAACCTCGTCCGCGGCACCCGCCGTGCCGCCGCGACCACCGCCGGCGGCGCCGGCACCGCGGCCGACCTCGCCCGCCGCCTCCTGACGCTCCCCGCCGAGGAACGGGTCCGCCACGTCGTCGAACTGGTCCGCACCGAGGCCGCCGCCGTACTGGGCCACGCCTCGGCCAGGTCCGTCGAACCCGGGCGCGAGTTCCGCGAGCTGGGCTTCGACTCCCTCACCGCCGTCGAACTGCGCAACCGCCTGACCACCGTCACCGGCCTGCGCCTCACCGCCACTCTCGTCTTCGACTACCCCACCCCCCACGGCCTCGCCGAACACCTGGTCGCCGAACTCCTCGACGAGCACGGTGAGACGGGCACACCCCTCGTGGCGGCCGACGTGGCCGACGACCCGGTCGTCATCGTCGGCATGGCCTGCCGGATGCCCGGCGGCGTCGAGACTCCCGAGGACCTCTGGCGGATGCTCGCCGACGGCGAGGACCGCATCACCGGCTTCCCCACCGACCGGGGCTGGGACCTGGACGCCCTTTCCGGCGGCGGCCAGGACAACCGGGGTGTCAGCGCCACCCGGCGGGGCGGCTTCCTGCAGGACGTCGGCGGCTTCGACGCGGGCTTCTTCGGGATCTCCCCGCGTGAGGCGCTGGCCATGGACCCGCAGCAGCGGCTGTTGCTGGAGACCTCCTGGGAGGCCTTCGAGCGCGCCGGTATCGACCCGGCGGGCCTGCGCTCCAGCGCCACCGGTGTCTTCGTCGGCACCACCGGCCAGGACTACGCCAACCTCGTCATGACCTCCCGCGAGGATGTCGAGGGGCACGCCAGCACCGGTCTGGCCACCAGTGTCATCTCCGGCCGCGTCTCCTACGCGCTCGGACTGGAGGGCCCCGCCCTCACCGTCGACACCGCCTGCTCCTCCTCCCTCGTCGCGCTCCACCTCGCCGCCCAGTCGCTGCGCAGCGGGGAGAGCTCTCTCGCCCTGGCGGGCGGCGTGACGGTGCTGTCGACGCCGATGAACTTCTTCGGCTTCTCCCGCCAGGGCGGCCTCGCCGAGGACGGCCTGTGCAAGCCGTTCGCCGACGCCGCCGACGGGACCGGCTGGTCCGAGGGCGTCGGCATGCTCGTCCTGGAGCGCCTGTCCGACGCCCGCCGCAACGGCCATGAGGTCCTGGCCGTCGTCCGCGGCTCGGCCGTCAACCAGGACGGTGCCTCCAACGGGCTGACCGCGCCCAACGGTCCGTCCCAGCAGCGTGTCATCCGCCAGGCGCTCGCGGGCGCCGGGCTCACCGCCGCCGACGTGGACGCCGTCGAGGCACACGGCACCGGCACCACCCTCGGTGACCCGATCGAGGCGCAGGCCCTGCTGGCGACGTACGGACGGGAACGGCCCGGGGACCGTCCGCTGCTGCTCGGCTCCGTCAAGTCCAACATCGGGCACACCCAGGCCGCCGCCGGCGTCGCGGGCGTCATCAAGATGGTGCTGGCCATGCGCCACGGCACGCTGCCGAAGTCCCTCCACATCGACCGGCCCTCGACCCACGTCGACTGGGAGGCCGGAGCGGTCCGTCTGCTCACCGAGCCGACCGCCTGGCCCGAGACCGGGCGCCCCTGGCGCGCCGGCGTTTCCTCCTTCGGCCTCAGCGGCACCAACGCCCACGTGATCCTGGAGCAGCCGGAGCCCGCCGAGGCGGAGCCCTCCGAGGTCCCGGCGGAGCCCGAGGCCGTCGCAGGTGTCGTCCCGTGGCCGGTCTCCGCCCGTACCGAGGAGGCGCTGCCCGGCCAGCTCGCCCGGATCACCGCGCTCGACACCGCCCCCCTCGACATCGGTCACTCCCTGGCCACCGGCCGCACCGCCTTCGACCACCGCGTGGTCCTGCTGGCGGACGCCGAGGGCGAGGGTGAGCCGGTGGAGGTGGCGCGGGGGCGTGCCGGGGAGCGGCGGCTCGCGGTGCTGTTCTCGGGCCAGGGTTCGCAGCGGGCCGGAATGGGCCGCGAACTGTACGGCCGGTTCCCGGTGTTCGCACGCGCGCTGGACGAGGTCCTGACCCTGCTCGACCCGCGGGGGGAGCTTCCGCTGCGGGAGGTGCTGTTCGCTGAGGAGGGTACCGAGGAGGCCGCTCTCCTGGACACCACCGGTTACACCCAGCCGGCGCTGTTCGCCGTCGAGGTCGCCCTCTACCGTCTTGTCGAGTCCTGGGGCGTGGTCCCGGACTTCGTGGCCGGTCACTCCGTCGGGGAGATCGCCGCCGCGCACGTCGCCGGTGTCCTCTCCCTGGAGGACGCGTGCGCGCTGGTCGCCGCCCGCGCCCGCCTGATGCAGGAACTGCCCGCCGGCGGCGCCATGGTCGCCGTCCAGGCCACCGAGGCCGAGGTGACCCCACGGCTGACCGAGGGCCTGTCCCTGGCCGCGGTCAACGGACCGGACTCCGTGGTGGTCGCCGGCCTCGGAACCGAGGTCGATGCGCTCGCCGGCGAGTTCGCCGCCGAAGGGCGCAAGGTCCAGCGCCTGGCGGTCAGCCACGCCTTCCACTCCGCCCTCATGGAGCCGATGCTCGACGCCTTCCGTGACGTCGCCAAGGGGCTGGGTTACGGCGAACCGCGTATCCCGGTCGTCTCGAACGTGACCGGCGCCCTCGCCGAGCCGGGGCAGCTCAGCGTTCCCGAGTACTGGGTCGAGCACGTCCGCCGGACCGTCCGCTTCGCCGACGCCGTCCACGCCCTCGACCAGGCCGGCGCCAACGCCTTCCTGGAGGTCGGCGCCGGGGGCGTCCTCACCGCCCTCGCCCGGCGGACGCTGGACGACGGCGGCGCCGAGGCCGCCTGTGTGACCGTGCCCGCGCTGCGCAAGGACCGGACCGAGGAGTCCGCCCTGCTCACCGCGCTCGCCACGCTGCACGTCAACGGCGTCCACGTCGACTGGGCCGGCTGCTTCCAGGGCACCGGCGCACGCCGCGTCGAACTGCCCACCTACGCCTTCCAGCACGAGCGGTACTGGCCGCGCTCCTCCGCCCACCACGGGGACGTCACCGGCGCCGGACTGAGCCCCGCCGAGCACCCGCTGCTCGGCGCCGCCACCGCCCTCGCCGCCTCCGAGGGCGTCCTCTTCACCGGGCGCCTCTCCCTCACCACGCACCCCTGGCTCGCCGACCACACCGTCGGCGGCGGCATGGTGCTCTTCCCCGCCACCGGTTTCCTGGAGCTGGCCGTGCGCGCCGGCGACGAGGTCGGCTGCGACCGTGTCGAGGAGTTCACCCTCTCCACCCCGCTGCTGGTGCCCGCGGACGCCGCCGTGGTCGTCCAGGTGTGGGCAGGCGCCCCCGACGAGGGCGGCGCGCGCACCGTGAGCCTCTACTCCCGGTCCGCGGACGCTCCCGACGAGCCCTGGACCCAGCACGCCTCCGGTGTCCTGACGACCGGTGCCGTCACCGTTCCCGCCGACGCCGCGGTCTGGCCGCCCAAGGGCGCGGTCGCCGTCGGTCTGGAGGACTTCTACGACCGCACCGAGTACGGCCCGGTCTTCCGCACCATCCGCGCCGTCTGGAAGCGCGGCGACGAGGCGTTCGTCGAGGCGGCCCTGCCGCCGCAGGCCGACGACGCCGAGTACTACGGGATGCACCCGGCGCTGCTGGACGCCGCCGTCCAGTCCGTCGGCTTCGCCGGCCTGGACGACGAGCACCAGCTCCTCCCGTTCCTGTGGGCCGGCGTGTCGCTGCACGCGGGCGGCGCCCGCGTGGTGCGCTTCCGCGTCGCCCGGACCGGCGAGGACTCCGTCTCCATCGCCGCCGTGGACGTCGAAGGGGGCCCGGTGCTCTCCGCCGAGTCGCTGGTGCTGCGCGTGCCCGCCGGGACCCACGCCCCGGCCGCCCGCCGCACCGAGCTCGACTCGCTGCTCCGCCTGGAGTGGACCGCCGCCCCTGAGACCGGCGACGCCCCCGCCGCCCGACACGCGATCGCCGGTGTCCTCGGTGCCGACGGGGCCGCCGCCACCCTCGCCGGGCTGACCGGCGAGGAGGACCTGGTCCTGGTGGAGGTCCCCGCACCGGCCGACGGTGCCGACGTGCCCGCCGCCGCCCACCAGCGCGCCGCACAGGCACTCGCCCTGGCGCAGGAGTGGCTGACCGGCGAGCGGTTCGCCGACGCCCGGCTCGTCTTCGTCACCCGGGGCGCGGTCTGCGCCCGCCCCGGCGACCGGATGGAGGACCTGGCCGCCGCAGCGGTCTGGGGCCTCGTCCGCGCCGCGCAGTCGGAGAACCCCGCCCGGTTCGCCCTCCTCGACCTGGACGGCGCCGCCACCGCCGAAGCCGCGCTGCCGCGGCTTCCCGGCCCGCTCTCGGGCGGCGACGCCCAGTTCGTGGTCCGCGAGGGCGCCGTCCTGGTCGGCCGGCTCGACCGGGCCGTGACCGGCCCGTCCCTGCTGCCGCCCGCCGACGGGCCCTGGCGCCTGGACTCCACCTCACGCGGCAGCCTGGACGGGCTCACCCTGCGCCCCTGCCCCGAGGAACTGGCGGAGCCCCGAGGACGCCAGGTCCGTGTCGAGGTGCGGGCCGCGGGCCTGAACTTCCGCGATGTGCTGAACGCGCTCGGCATGTACCCCGGCGAGGCCGGGCCGCTGGGCGCGGAAGCGACCGGCTTCGTCACCGCCGTGGGCCCCGAGGTCACCGGAGTCTCCCTGGGTGACCGCGTCATGGGCATGGTCCCCGGAGGTCTCGCCACGGACACCCTGATCGACGAGCGCTTCCTCGCCCGGGTGCCCGAGTCCTGGAGTGACGAGGACGCGGCCTCCGTGCCGCTCGTCTTCCTCACCGCCTACTACGCGCTCACCGAACTCGCCGGTCTGTCGGCGGGGGAGCGGGTGCTGATCCATGCGGGTGCCGGTGGTGTGGGGATGGCGGCGATCCAGTTGGCTCGGTACTTGGGCGCGGAGGTGTTCGCGACGGCGAGTGAGCCGAAGTGGGGGGTGTTGCGGGAGCTGGGGCTGGACGACGCTCACATCGCGTCCTCGCGTGATCTGGGTTTCGAGGGGAAGTTCCGTGAGGTTTCCGGTGGTGCGGGGATGGATGTGGTCCTGAACGCGCTCGCGGGGGAGTTCGTGGACGCGTCGTTGCGGGTCACGGCTGCCGGTGGCCGGTTCCTGGAGATGGGCAAGACCGACATCCGCGACCCGCAGGCGCTCGGTGATGTCCGGTACCGCGCCTTCGATCTCGGCGAGGCCGGGCCCGAGCGGACCGGCGGGATGCTGACCGAGCTGCTCGGTCTGTTCGCCGAGGGGGTGTTGCGGCCGCTGCCGGTGCGTGTCTGGGACGTGCGTCGTGCTCGCGAGGCGTTCCGGTTCATGAGTCGGGCGAAGCATGTCGGCAAGATCGTGCTGACGATGCCGGCGCGTTGGGATCCTGAGGGCACGGTGCTGGTCACGGGTGGTACCGGTGGTCTGGGGCGTGAGGTGGCGCGTCATCTGGTGGTGGCGCGTGGGGTGCGGCGTCTGCTGTTGGTGTCGCGCAGTGGTCCGGCGGCGGAGGGGGTGGGGGGCTTCCGCGAGGAGTTGGCCGGGCTGGGTGCGCAGGTGGACGTGGTGGCGTGTGATGTGGCGGATCGTGCCGCTGTGGCGGAGCTGTTGTCGTCGGTGCCGGTGGCGCATCCGCTGACGGCTGTGGTGCATACGGCGGGTGTGCTGGACGACGGTGTGGTGACGGGTCTGTCGCCGGAGCGGTTGTCGGGTGTGTTGCGTCCGAAGGTGGACGCGGCGTGGCATCTGCACGAGTTGACGCGGGGCATGGGCCTCGCGGCGTTCGTGATGTTCTCGTCGGTGTCGGGGGTGATGGGCAGTGCGGGGCAGGCCAACTACGCCGCCGCCAACGTCTTCATGGACGCTCTCGCCCAGTACCGGCGCGCGGAGGGCCTGGCCGGCCTCTCCCTCGCCTGGGGTGCCTGGGAACGGACCAGCGGCATGACCGGCACGCTCACCGACGCGGGCACGCGCCGGATGTCGGCCTCCGCGGCCCCCGCCCTCACCGTCGAGCAGGGGCTCGCCCTCCTCGACGCCGCCACGGTCTGCGACGAGCCCTACCTCGTACCCCTCGGCGCCTCCGGCTCCACCCGGATGCCCGGCGAGGTGCCGCCGCTCCTGCGCAACCTCGTCCGCGGCACCCGCCGTGCCGCCGCGACCGCCGTCGGCGGCGCCGGCACGGCCGACGAACTCACCCGGACCCTCCTCGACCTGCGCGAGGACGAGCGACTGCGCTTCGCCGTGAACCTGGTCCGTGGAGAGGCCGCCTCGGTCCTCGGCCACTCCTCGGCCCAGGCCGTCGAAGCCGAACGCGACTTCCACGACCTGGGCTTCGACTCCCTCACCGCCGTCGAACTGCGCAACCGCCTCACCGGCGCCACCGGCCTGCGGCTGCCCGCCACCCTGGTCTTCGACCACCCGACGCCCACCGTGCTGGCGGAGCACCTGATCGCGGCCCTGCTCGACGAAGAGCGCGCCTCCGGCGCCATCGCGCCGACGCCCGTCGCCGCCGCGCTCGCCGAGGACCCCGTCGTCATCGTCGGCATGGCCTGCCGGATGCCCGGCGGCGTCAGCTCCCCCGAGGAGCTGTGGCAACTCGTCCTCGACGGCCAGGAGGGCATCTCCGCCTTCCCGGCCGACCGCGGCTGGGACCTCGACACCCTCCGGCGCGGCGGGGAGAGCGGCCACGGCCGCAGCGCCACCTCCGAGGGCGGATTCCTCCACGACGTCGCGGACTTCGACGCCGACTTCTTCGGCATCTCCCCGCGTGAGGCGCTGGCGATGGACCCGCAGCAGCGGCTGCTGCTGGAGACCACCTGGGAGGCTTTCGAGCGCGCCGGCATCACTCCCACCGCGGTGCGCGGAAGCCGGACCGGTGTCTTCGTCGGCACCAGCGGCCAGGACTACACCACCCTGGTGATGAACTCCCGCCAGGACGCCGAGGGCCACGCCCCCACCGGTCTGGCCACCAGCGTCATCTCCGGACGGTTGTCCTACACCTTCGGCCTGGAGGGCCCGGCGGTCACCATCGACACCGCGTGCTCCTCCTCCCTGGTGGCCCTCCACTGGGCCGCGCACGCGCTGCGCTCCGGCGAGGCCGACCTGGCGCTCGCGGGCGGCGTCACCGTGATGTCCACCGCCATGGGCTACGCCGGCTTCACCCGGCAGGGCGGCCTGGCCACCGACGGCCGCTGCAAGGCCTTCGCGGACGCCGCGGACGGGACCGGCTGGTCCGAGGGCGTCGGCATGCTCGTCGTCGAGCGCCTCTCGGACGCCCGCCGCAACGGCCACCCGGTCCTCGCCGTGCTGCGCGGCTCGGCCGTCAACCAGGACGGTGCCTCCAACGGGCTGACCGCGCCCAACGGTCCGTCCCAGCAGCGTGTCATCCGCCAGGCGCTCGCGGGCGCCGGGCTCACCGCCGCCGACGTGGACGCCGTCGAGGCACACGGCACCGGCACCACCCTCGGTGACCCCATCGAGGCGCAGGCCCTGCTGGCGACGTACGGGCAGGACCGGCCCGAGGGCCGTCCGCTGCTGCTCGGCTCCATCAAGTCCAACATCGGGCACGCGCAGGCCGCCGCCGGCGTCGCGGGGGTCATCAAGACCGTCATGGCGCTCCGGCACGGGCTCCTGCCCAGGTCACTTCACATCGACCGGCCCTCCACCCACGTGGACTGGACCGAGGGCGACGTCCGCCTGCTGACCGAGACCACCGAGTGGCCCGAGACCGGCCGCCCCCGCCGGGCCGCCGTCTCCTCCTTCGGCATCAGCGGTACCAACGCGCACACCATCATCGAGCAGGCGCCGGAGAGTACCGAGGCCGCGCCGGCCGGCACACCGGCCCTGACCGCCACGGCCGTCCCGTGGCCGGTCTCCGCGAAGTCCCCGGAGGCGCTCGACGGGCAGCTCGGCCGTCTCACCACCGTCACCGGCGCCACGCCGCTCGACATCGGTCACTCCCTGGCCACCGGCCGCGCGTCCTTCGCGTACCGGGCGGTCCTGATGGCGGGCACCGGTGCCGGGGACGAGCCGGTGGAGGTGGCGCGGGGGCGTGCCGGGGAGCGGCGGCTCGCGGTGCTGTTCTCGGGCCAGGGTTCGCAGCGGGCCGGAATGGGCCGCGAACTGTACGGCCGGTTCCCGGTGTTCGCACACGCGCTGGACGAGGTCCTGACCCTGCTCGACCAGGAGCGGGACGGTTCGCTGCGCGAAGTGCTGTTCGCGGAGGAAGGCTCCGAGAAGGCAGCTCTCCTCGACGCCACCGGCCACACCCAGCCCGCGCTCTTCGCCGTCGAGGTCGCCCTCCACCGCCTGTTGGTGTCGCAAGGGGTGTCGCCGGAGTACGTCGCCGGCCACTCCGTCGGTGAGATCGCCGCCGCACACGTGGCGGGCGTGTTCTCGCTGGAGGACGCCTGCGCGCTGGTCGCCGCCCGCGCCCGCCTGATGCGGGAACTGCCCGCCGGCGGCGCCATGGTGGCTGTGCGGGCCACCGAGGCCGAGGTGACCCCACGGCTGGCCGGGGGCCTGTCCCTGGCCGCGGTCAACGGACCGGACTCCGTGGTCGTATCCGGCCCCGAAGACGAAGTGACCGCGCTCGCGGCCGGGTTCGCGGCCGAGGAGCGCGAAGTCCAGCGCCTGGCGGTCAGCCACGCCTTCCACTCCGCCCTCATGGAGCCGATGCTCGACGCCTTCCGCGAGGCCGCCGGTGCCCTGACGTACGCCGAGCCGCGCGTCCCGGTCGTCTCCAACGTGACCGGTGCGCTCGCCGAGCCAGGACAGCTCACCGACCCCGAGTACTGGGTGCGGCACGTGCGCGAGACCGTCCGCTTCGCCGACGGCGTCCGCGCCCTCGGCGAGGCCGGCGCCGACGCCTTCCTGGAGGTCGGCCCCGGCGGCGTCCTCACCGCCCTCGCCCGGCGGACGCTGGACGACGGCGGCGCCGAGGCCGCCTGTGTGACCGTGCCCGCGCTGCGCAGGGACCGGGCCGAGGAGCCCGCCCTGCTCACCGCGCTCGCCACGCTGCACGTCAACGGCGTCCACGTGGACTGGGCCGCCTGGACCGAAGGCACCGGCGCACGCCGCGTCGAACTGCCGACCTACGCCTTCCAGCGCGTCCGCCACTGGCCCGACACCCGGCCTCCCGGCGCGGGCGGCGGCTCCGCCGATCCGCTCGACGGCGCCTTCTGGACCGCCGTGGAGGGCGAGGACCTGACCAGCCTCGCCGCCGACCTGGCCGTGGACACCGACGCACTCGGCGCGGTGCTGCCGGCCCTCTCCACCTGGCGGCGCCGGCGGCGCGACCAGGCCATGGTCGACGCCAACCGCCACCACGAGACGTGGAAGCCGCTGTCGCTGCCCGCCGGCGCCCCCGCCCCGGCCGGGACCTGGCTGGCCGTCGTGCCCGCCGCGCTGGCCGAGGACCCCTGGACCTCCGCCGTCCTCGACGCCCTCGGCACCGACGTCGTACGCCTCACCGTGGACACCGCCGAGCGGGAGGCGCTCGCCGGCCGGCTGCGAGCCCTGTCCGCGGACGGCGCCCCCCTCGCCGGTGTGGTCTCCCTGCTGGCCCTCGCCGACACTCCGGAGGCCGTCGCCTCCGCCGAAGCGGCCGGCACGCCCGCCGTCCCGTCCGCGGCCCTGTTCCAGGCCCTGCTCGACGCCGAGGTCGACGCTCCCCTGTGGTGCCTGACCAGCGGAGCCGTCGCGGTGGCGGGTTCCGAGTCCGTCACCGCCCCCGCCCAGGCCGCCGTCTGGGGCCTGGGCCGGGTCGCGGCGCTCGAACACCCCGCCGCGTGGGGCGGGCTCGTCGATCTGCCCGCCGAGTGGGACGAGCGCGCCGCCCGCCGCTTCGCGACCGTCCTCGCCGGACACGACGGCGAGGACCAGGTGGCCGTCCGCTCGTCCGCCGCCTTCGCCCGACGGCTCGTTCCGGCGCCGCCCGCCGAGCCCGACGCGGGCTGGCAGCCACGCGGCACCGTCCTCGTCACCGGCGGGACCGGCGGCCGAGGTGCCCACGTGGCACGCTGGCTCGCCGGAGCCGGCGCCGAGCACCTGGTACTGCTCGGCCGCCGAGGCCCGGGCGCGCCGGGTGCCGACGCCCTTCGCGCCGAACTGGAGGCGACCGGCGCGCGCGTCACCCTCGTCGCCTGCGACGCCGCCGACCGGGACGCCCTCGCAGGCGTCCTCGACGGCATCCCCGCCGACACCCCGCTCTCCGCGGTGGTGCACGCCGCCGGAGTCGTGGACGACGGAGTCCTGGACGACCTGACTCCGGAGCGGTTCGCCGCTTTGCACCACGCGCGGACCGTGCCCGCCGTCCATCTGGACGAGCTGACCCGCGGCCTGGACCTCGACGTCTTCGCCCTCTGCTCCTCCGTCGCCGGCACCGTCGGCACGGCGGGCCGGGCCAACCTCGCCGCCGCCACCGCCGTCCTCGACGCCCTTGCCCGGCGCCGCCGGAGCGAGGGGCTGCCCGCCACCTCGATGGCCTGGGGCGCCTGGATCGGCGACGCCGAGGAGGCCGGAGCGAAGGACGCGCCGGACTCACGGAGGACGGGAGCCGGGCACCCCGCGGTCCACCCGGACCTGGCCCTGGCCGCGCTGCGGCAGGCCGTGACCCGGCCCGAGGCCGCGCCCGTCCTGTTCGACCCGCATCAGCCGCAGGTCCTGGAGAGCCTCATCGGCATGCGCGGCAACGCGCTGCTGCGGGACCTGCCCGACGCCCGGCAGGCACTCGCCGACGCCCAGAGCACCCGCGACCGGACCCGGACCGCCGCCTCCGGACTCGCCGAGCGGCTGCGCGGCCTGCCCGCCGACGAGCGCACCGGAATCGTCACGGAGCTGGTGCGCGGCCACGCGGCGGCCGTCCTCGGCCACCGAGGTCCGGAGGCCGTCGCCCCCGACCGCAACTTCCGCGACCTCGGCTTCGACTCGCTCACCGCCATCGAACTGCCCAACCGGATCGCCCTCGCGACCGGCCTGCGCATGCCCGCCACGACCGTCTACGACTACCCGACCTCCCAGGCCCTCGCCGAACACCTCGTCGCCGAACTGCTCGGCGAGCAGGACACCCCCGGCCCCGACCGGGCCACCCTGGCGGCCCTGGCCGAGGACCCGGTCGTCATCGTCGGCATGGCCTGCCGCCTGCCCGGCGGGGTCCGCTCCCCGCAGGAGCTGTGGGCCATGCTCAGCGAGGGCCGCGACGGCATCGACGCCTTCCCCGAGGACCGCGGCTGGGACCTCGCCACCCTGACGACCGGCGGAGCCGACGGCCGGGGCCGCAGCGCCACCCTGCGCGGTGGATTCCTCTCCGGCGCGGCCGACTTCGACGCCCCCTTCTTCGGGATCTCCCCACGGGAGGCGCTGGCGATGGACCCCCAGCAGCGCCTGCTGCTGGAGACCACCTGGGAGGCCTTCGAACGGTCCGGCATCGACGCCGACGGACTGCGCGGCAGCCGCACCGGCGTCTTCGTCGGCACCAACGGCCAGGACTACTCCACCCTCGTCATGAACTCCCGCGAGGACCTGGAAGGCCACGCCGGCACCGGCCTCGCCGCGAGCGTCGTCTCCGGCCGGCTGGCCTACACCTTCGGCCTGGAGGGCCCGGCGGTCACCGTCGACACCGCCTGCTCCTCCTCCCTGGTCGCCCTCCACTGGGCGATGCAGGCGCTGCGCGCCGGTGAGTGCGACCTCGCCGTCGCCGGCGGCATCACCATGATGAGCACCCCGTCCGCGTTCTCCGGCTTCACCCTGCAGAACGGCCTGGCCGTCGACGGACGCTGCAAGGCGTACGCGGACGCCGCCGACGGCACCGGCTGGTCGGAGGGGGTCGGCCTGATCGTCGTCGAGCGGCTCTCCGACGCCCGCCGCAACGGCCATGAGGTCCTGGCCGTCGTCCGCGGCTCGGCCGTCAACCAGGACGGCGCCTCCAACGGTCTGACCGCGCCCAACGGTCCGTCCCAGCAGCGCGTCATCCGCCAGGCCCTGGCCAGCGGCGGACTGAACCCGTCGGACGTCGACGCGGTCGAGGGCCACGGCACGGGCACCCCGCTGGGTGACCCGATCGAGGCGCAGGCCCTGCTGGCGACGTACGGGCAGGGCCGGCCCGGGGACCGGCCGCTGCTGCTCGGCTCCGTCAAGTCCAACATCGGGCACACCCAGGCCGCCGCCGGCGTCGCCGGCATCATCAAGACCGTCATGGCGATGCGCCACGGGGTCCTGCCGCGCACGCTGCACGTCGACCGGCCCTCGACCCACGTCGACTGGGAGGCCGGGGCGGTACGGCTGCTCGTGGAGGAGTCGGCCTGGCCCGACAGCGGCCGCCCTCGGCGCGCGGGCATCTCGTCCTTCGGCATCAGCGGCACCAACGCGCACACCATCATCGAGCAGGCGCCCGCCCCGGAGGCCCCCGAGGAGGCCGGGACGGACGCCGGACCGAGGCCGACACCGACCGTCGTGCCGTGGCCGGTGTCGGCCAGGTCCGAGCAGGCCCTCGACGCGCAACTCGGCCGCCTCACCTCCACCACCGGGCCGACCGGAGCGGCCCCGCTCGACGTCGGCCACTCCCTGGCCACCGGGCGCGCCCGCTTCGACCACCGCGCCGTGCTCCTCGCGGGCCCCGGCGGGACGCCGACGGAGGCCGCCCGTGGCCGCGCCGCCGTGCGCTCGCTCGCCGTGCTGTTCTCCGGCCAGGGTTCGCAGCGGGCCGCGATGGGACGCGGACTGTACGACCGCTTCCCGGTGTTCGCCGACGCGCTGGACGCCGTCCTCGCCCGTCTGGGCACCGGTTCGACCCCGTCGCTGCGGGAGGTGCTGTTCGCAAAGGAGGGTTCTGAGGCGGCGGCTCTGCTGGACACGACGGGATACACGCAGCCGGCGCTGTTCGCCGTCGAGATCGCCCTGTACCGCCTCGTCGAGTCCTGGGGTGTGCGCCCCGACCAGGTCGCGGGCCATTCGATCGGTGAGATCGCGGCGGCGCACGTGGCGGGCGTGTTCTCGCTGGAGGACGCGTGCGCGCTGGTCGCCGCCCGGGCCCGTCTGATGCAGGAACTGCCGGCGGGCGGGGCGATGGTGGCCGTGCAGGCGACCGAGACCGAGGTCGCGCCCCGGCTGACCGGGGGGCTGTCGGTCGCGGCCGTGAACGGTCCCGACTCCGTCGTGATCGCCGGCCGGGAGGAGGAAGCTCTCGCGCTGGCCGGTGAGTTCGCGGCTGAGGGGCGCAAGACGCAGCGTCTGCCGGTCAGCCACGCCTTCCACTCGCCGCTGATGGAGCCGATGCTGGCCGGGTTCCGCCGGGTGGCGGAGGAGCTGGAGTACGCCGAGCCTCGTGTTCCGGTCGTCTCCAACGTGACCGGTGCGCTCGCCGAGCCCGGACAGCTCACCGACCCCGAGTACTGGGTGCGGCACGTGCGCGAGACCGTCCGCTTCGCCGACGGCGTCCGCGCCCTCGGCCGGGCCGGAGCCAACGCCTTCCTGGAGATCGGCCCCGGCGGCGTCCTCACCGCCCTCACCCAGCGCGTCCTCGACGCCGACGGCCGGGACGACGCCGTCAGCTTCCCGGCCCTGCGCAAGGACCGGGACGAGGAGACCGCGCTGCTCACGGCCCTCGCCGGACTCCACGTCAACGGCGCCCGCGTGGACTGGACCGCCTGGTTCGCCGGCACCGGCGCCCGCCGCGCCGAACTGCCCACCTACGCCTTCCAGCACGAGCGGTACTGGCCGCGCCCGGCCGCCCTCAGCGGCGACGTCAGCACGGCCGGCCTCATCTCCGCCGAACACCCCCTGCTCGGCGCGGCCGTCCCGCTCGCCGACTCCGAGGGCGCCCTGTTCACCAGCCAGATCTCCATGCAGGTGCACCCCTGGCTGCTCGACCACCGGGTCGGCGGCACGGTCATCATGCCGGGCACCGGCTACCTGGAGATGGCCATTCGCGCCGCCGACCAGGTCGGCTGCGCCCGCGTCGAGGAGCTCGTCCTCGCCGCGCCCATGGTCCTGGACGAGAAGAACCCGACCGCCGTCCAGGTCACCGTCGGGGCTCCTGACGAGAACGGCGGCCGGTCGATCAGCTTCTACTCCCGGCCCTCCGACGCCGTGGACGCTCCCTGGACCCGGCACGCCGACGGCCTCCTGGCCGTCGAGGAACGCACCGACACCTTCGAGGCCCCGCTCTGGCCGCCGTCCGACGCGGTCTCCGTCGGGTTCGACGGCGACTACAGCCGCACCGGGTACGGGCCGTCCTTCCAGGGCCTGCGCCAGGTGTGGGTACGCGGAGAGGAGGCGTTCGTGGAGGTCGCCCTGCCCGGGGACGTCGCCGGGGACGCCCAGTACTTCGGCATGCACCCCGCACTCCTGGACGCCGTCCAGCACGCCAACGGCTACCTCGGGGTCGGCAGCGCGGAGAACCCGCTCCTGCCCTTCGCCTGGAACGGAGTCTCCCTGCACGCCCGGGGCGCCACCACGCTGCGGGCGCGGATCACCCGGCTCGGCGACGAGTCGGTCCGGCTGACCGCCGTCGACGCTGAGGGCGTGCCGGTGCTCTGCGCCGAGTCCCTGGTCCTGCGCGCCCCCGGCGTGCCCAGCGCCCCGGCCGCGGCCGGGGGCCAGGAGCCGGTGTTCCGTCTCGACTGGACCCCGGCACCCGCGGTCAAGCCCACCGAGGGCCTGACCGTGGCGACCCTCGGCGACGACGTGTTCGGCGTGGGCGCCACCCTGGCGTGCCTCACCGAGCTGACCGGCCCCGACGCGGACCCGTCCGCCGCCCCCGACTTCGTCCTCGTCCCGCTCACCGGGGCCTCCGACGCCGCCGGGGCCGAGGGCCCGCACGCCCACGGCGGTGACGTACCCGCCGCCGTCCACGCGCTGACCACCCGGACGCTGGACCTGCTCCAGCAGTGGCAGGCCGCCGACCGGCTCAGTCACTCCCGTCTGGTCCTCGTGACCACCGGGGCGGTCGCCGCCCACGACACCGAGACCGTCCGCGACCTCGCGGCCGGCGCCGCCTGGGGCCTGGTGCGCTCCGCCCAGTCCGAGAACCCGGACCGTTTCGTCCTCCTCGACCTCGACGGAGCGGACGCCGCGGACACCCTGCGCTCGCTCCTGCCGGACCTGCCGGGACTGCTGGGCGGCGGCGACGCCCAGTTCGCCGTCCGGGAAGGCACCGCGCTGGTCGGCCGGCTCGAACGGCTCACCACGGCACCCGGCCTGCTCGCCCCGGCCGGCACACCCTGGCGCCTGGACACCACCGGCAAGGGCAGCCTGGACAACCTGATCCTCGCTCCCTGCCCGGAGGTCCTCCAGCCGCTCGGAGCCCACGAGGTGCGCATCGACGTCGAGGCCACCGGCCTGAACTTCCGCGACGTGCTGAACGCGCTCGGGATGTACCCGGGCGAGTCCGGCCCGATGGGCACGGAGGCCGCCGGCGTGGTCACCGCCGTCGGCGAGGCCGTCACCGGCCTGGCCCCCGGCGACCGCGTCCTCGGCACCGTCCCCGGCGGATTCGGCCCGGTCGTCGTCGCCGACCAGCACTACGTCACCCGTGTCCCCGAAGGCTGGACCATGCGGGACGCGGCTTCGGTGCCGCTGGTGTTCCTCACCGCGCTGTACGCCTTCCGTGATCTCGCCTCGGTCCGGGCGGGGGAGCGGGTGCTGATCCATGCGGGTGCCGGTGGTGTGGGGATGGCGGCGATCCAGTTGGCGCGGTATCTGGGCGCGGAGGTGTTCGCGACGGCGAGTGAGCCGAAGTGGGGGGTGTTGCGGGAGCTGGGGCTGGACGACGCTCACATCGCGTCCTCGCGTGATCTGGGTTTCGAGGGGAAGTTCCGTGAGGTTTCCGGTGGTGCGGGGATGGATGTGGTCCTGAACGCGCTCGCGGGGGAGTTCGTGGACGCGTCGTTGCGGGTCACGGCTGCGGGTGGCCGGTTCCTGGAGATGGGCAAGACCGACATCCGCGACCCGCAGGCGCTCGGTGATGTCCGGTACCGCGCCTTCGACCTCGGCGAGGCCGGGCCGGAACGGAACAAGGCCCTCCTCGGCGAACTGCTCGACCTCTTCGCCCAGGGCGCGCTCCGGCCGCTGCCGGTCCGCACCTGGGACGTACGCCGGGCCCGCGAGGCCTTCCGGTTCATGAGCCAGGCCAAGCACACCGGCAAGATCGTGCTGACCATGCCGCCCCGCTGGAACCCCGAGGGCACCGTCCTCATCACCGGCGGCACCGGAGCACTCGGCGGACACCTCGCCCGCCGCTTCGCCGACGCCGGCATGCGCCACCTGCTGCTCACCAGCCGACGCGGCACGGACGCCCCCGGCGCCGCCGAACTCGCCGCGGACCTAGGCGCCCGGGGCGCCGAGGTCACCATCGCCGCCTGCGACACCGCCGACCGCGACGCCACGGCCGCGCTCATCGGCAGCGTCCCGGCCGAGCACCCGCTCACCGCCGTGGTGCACACCGCCGGCGTCCTCGACGACGGAGTCATCGCCTCCCTCACCACCGAACGCCTCACGGCCGTCCTGCGGCCGAAGGTGGACGCCGCCTGGCACCTGCACGAGCTGACCCGCGAACTCGACCTCGCCGCCTTCCTGCCCTTCTCGTCCATCGCGGGCGTCATGGGCAGCCCCGGCCAGGGCAACTACGCCGCGGCCAACTCGTTCCTGGACGCCCTCACCCGGCACCGGCGCCAACTCGGCCTGCCCGCCACCTCGCTGGCCTGGGGCCCGTGGGCGCACGACGGCGGCATGACCAGCACCCTGTCCGACACCGACATGCGCCGCATGCAGTCCGGCGGCCTCCCGCCGCTCCCGGTCGACCAGGGCCTGGAACTGTTCGACATCGCGCGCGGCTCGGACGAGTCCTTCCTCGTCCTGGTGGGCCTCGCCGCCGGCGCGATGCGCGGCGCCGCGCCGGAGGACCTGCCCCCGTTGTTCCGCTCGATGGTGCGCAGCGGCCGGCGTACCGCCGCCTCCACGGACGCGGCCGGCGCCTCGGCGGCGCTCGGCGCCAAGCTCGCCGGGCTCGGTGCCGCGGAGCGCGTCCGGCACGTCACCGAACTGGTCCGCGAACAGGCCGCCCGGGTCCTCGGCCACGCCTCACCGAAGTCCGTCGACGTCACCCAGGAGTTCCGCGAGCTGGGCTTCGACTCGCTGACCGCGCTGGAACTGCGCAACCACCTGTCCACCGCGACCGGGCTGCGCCTGCCCGCCACGCTGGTCTTCGACTACCCGACCCCCTCCTCGCTCGCCGAACACTTCGTCGCCGAACTGGCCGGCGACGACGACACCCGGCAGGGGCCCTCGCTCCTCGCCGAACTCGACCGCCTCGACGCACTCCTCGCGGCCGGGGACGCGGACGAGACCACCCGCGCGGGCCTCGCCCTGCGGCTCGGCCAGATGCTCGACAAGGTGCGCGGCGCGGCACCGGAGCCGACCGGACCCGCCGTCGACGACGACTTCGAGTCCGCCAGCACCGACGAGGTCCTCGCCTTCATCGACAACGAGCTCGGCCGCCTGGGCGACCTCTGAGACGAGCTTGATCCACCACAGGAAGGTTCCCCACGTCATGCCCGATGACAACAAGCTCGTCGACTACCTCAAGTGGGTCACGGCCGATCTGCACAAGACCCGCCGGCGGCTGGAGGAGGCGGAGGCCCACCGGCGCGAACCCATCGCGATCGTCGGCATGGCCTGCCGCCTGCCCGGCGGCGTCGACACCCCCGAGGAGTACTGGCGTCTCCTGGACGAGGGCCGCGACGGCATCGCGCCGTTCCCCACCGACCGCGGCTGGGACCTCGACGCGCTGAACGGCGAGGGCCCGGGCAGCAGCGCCGCGGGCGAGGGCGGTTTCGTCGACGCCGCCGCGTTCGACGCGGGCTTCTTCGGCATCTCGCCCCGCGAGGCCGTCGCCATGGACCCCCAGCAGCGGATCCTGCTGGAGACCACCTGGGAGGCGGTGGAACGGGCCGGCATCGACCCGGTCTCCCTGCGCGGCAGCCGCACCGGCGTCTACGTCGGCACGGCCGGCGTCGACTACGTCGGCGTCGTCATGAACTCCCGTGAGGACGCCGAGGGCCACGCCACCACCGGCCTCACCGCCAGCGTGGTCTCCGGCCGCCTGTCGTACGCCTTCGACCTCGCGGGGCCCGCCGTCACCGTCGACACCGCGTGCTCGGCCTCGCTCGTCGCCATCCACCTGGCGGCCCAGGCGCTGCGCAACGGTGAGTGCGGCCTCGCCCTCGCGGGCGGCGTCACCGTGATGTCCACCCCGATGGGCTTCTCGGGCTTCACCCGCCAGGGCGGCATCTCCACCAGCGGGCGCTGCAAGGCGTTCGCCGACTCCGCCGACGGCACCGGCTGGGCCGAGGGCGCCGGCGTCCTCGTCCTGGAGCGGCTCTCCGACGCCCGCCGCAACGGCCACCAGGTGCTGGCCGTGGTGCGCGGCTCCGCCGTGAACCAGGACGGCGCCTCCAACGGCCTCACCGCCCCCAACGGCCCCTCCCAGCAGCGTGTCATCCGCCAGGCACTGGCCGGCGCGGGGCTCTCCGCCGCCGACGTGGACGCGGTCGAGGCGCACGGCACGGGTACTCCGCTGGGCGACCCGATCGAGGCGCAGGCGCTGCTGGCGACGTACGGGCAGGACCGCCCCGAGGACCGGCCGCTGCTGCTCGGCTCGGTGAAGTCGAACATCGGCCACTCCCAGGCCGCCGCCGGTGTCGCGGGCGTGATCAAGACCGTCCTCGCCCTTCAGCACGGGGTCCTGCCCAAGTCCCTCCACATCGACGAGGCGTCCAGCCACGTCGACTGGACCGCGGGCAACGTCCGCCTGCTCACCGAGAGCACCCCCTGGCCCCGGACCGGCCGGCCGCGCCGCGCCGGCGTCTCCTCCTTCGGGATCAGCGGCACCAACGCCCACGTCGTCGTCGAGCAGGCCCCTGAGCCGGACGAGCCCACGACGCCCGCGGCGTCCACGCCCGTCGCGGCGCCCACCGTCGTCCCCTGGCCGGTGTCCGCGAAGACGCGCGACGCCCTTGACGCGCAGCTCGCCCGCGTGACCGCCGTCACCGGCGCGGGCCCGCTCGACGTCGGCCACTCCCTGGCCACCGGACGCTCCACCTTCGAACACCGCGCGGTCCTCCTCGCGGGCCCCGACGGGGAGCCGGCCGAGGTCGCGCGCGGACGCGCCACCGAACGCCGCCTCGCCCTGCTGTTCTCGGGGCAGGGTTCGCAGCGTGTGGGGATGGGTCGTGAGTTGTACGGCCGCTTTCCGGTGTTCGCGGAGGCGCTGGACGGGGTGATGGCGCGCCTTGATGTGGGTCTGGAGCGTCCGTTGCGGGAGGTGTTGTTCGCCCAGGAGGGTTCTGGGGCGGCGGTTCTGCTGGACTCGACGGGTTTCACGCAGCCGGCGTTGTTCGCGGTCGAGGTGGCGTTGTACCGGTTGGTGGAGTCGTGGGGTGTCTCGCCGGGGTTCGTCGCGGGGCATTCGGTCGGTGAGATCGCGGCGGCGCATGTGGCGGGGGTGTTGTCGTTGGTGGACGCGTGTGCGCTGGTCGGTGCCCGGGCTCGTCTGATGCGGGAGTTGCCCGGTGGTGGGGCGATGGTGGCGGTGGGGGCCGGTGAGGCCGAGGTCGCGGCGCGGCTCACCGACGGGTTGTCGCTGGCGGCGGTGAACGGCCCCGGCTCTGTGGTGATCGCCGGGGCCGAGGACGAGGCCCTTGCTCTGGCCGCCGAGTTCGCCGCGGAGGGTCGTAGGACGCGCCGTCTGGCGGTCAGCCACGCTTTCCACTCGCCGCTGGTGGAGCCGATGCTCGCGGAGTTCCGCGAGGTCGCCCGCTCACTGACCTACGCCGAGCCGCGGATCCCTCTTGTCTCCAACGTGACCGGTGCGCTCGCCGAGGCCGGACAGCTCACCGATCCCGAGTACTGGGTGCGGCACGTCCGTGCGGCGGTCCGTTTCGGCGACGGCGTCCGCGCCCTCGCCGAAGCCGGCGCCGACGCCTTCCTGGAGATCGGCCCCGACGGCGCCCTCACCGCCCTCACCCAGCAGACCCTGGACACCCTCGACAGCGGCCCGGACGCCGTCGCCGTCCCGGCCCTGCGCACCCGGCGACCCGAGCAGGAAGCCCTGCTCACCGGAGTCGCCCAGCTGCACGTCGCCGGCGTCCGCGTCGACTGGGCCGCCTGGTTCGAGGGCACCGGCGCACGCCGCACCGACCTGCCCACCTACGCCTGGCAGCACCGCGGCTACTGGCCGCGCCCGCTCGCCCACGCCGCCGACCTCCCCGGCGCCGGGCTCGTCCCGGCCGAGCACCCCCTGCTCGGCGCCGCCGTCTCCCTCGCCGGCTCCGAGGGCGTCCTGCTCACCGGACGCGTCGGCCCGCGCACCCACCCCTGGCTCGCCGAGCACACGATGGGCGGCCTCATCCTCTTCCCGGCCGCCGCCTTCCTCGAACTCGCCGTCCGCGCGGGCGACCAGGTCGGCTGCGGCCGCGTCCAGGAACTCACCCTCACCACCCCGCTCGCCCTCGACCCGCAGGGCGCCGTCGCCGTGCAGGTCCGCGTCGGCGCCCCCGACACCGCCGGCTGCCGCCCGCTCGAGATCCACGGCCGGCCCGCCGACGCCGCCGCCGACGAGCCCTGGACCCGGCACGCCACCGGCGTCCTGGTCGCCGGAGAACAACGCGTCGCCTTCGACCAGAGCGCCTGGCCGCCCGCCGACGCCGCCCCCGTCGACCTCGACGGCTTCTACCAGCGCACCGAGCACGGCCCGCTCTTCCAGGGCCTGCGAGCCGCGTGGACCCGGGGCGACGAGGTCTTCGCCGAGCTCGAACTGCCCGCCCGCGCCGAGGACGCCGCCCTCTTCGGCCTCCACCCCGCGCTGCTCACCGCCGCCCTGCACGCCGTGGAGTACGTCGAGCTGAAGGACGCCGACCAGGGCCTGCTGCCGTTCTCCTGGTCCGGCGTCACCCTGCACACCTCCGGCGCCACCCGGCTTCGGGCCCGCATCACCAAGGCCGGTGAGGACACCGTCGCCCTCGCCGCCGTCGACACCGCCGGCCGTCCCGTACTGTCGGTCGAAGCGCTGGCCCTGCGGCCCTCCGAGACGGCCCGCCTGCTCAAGCCGGGCACCGACCGCGCCACCCTCCTCGGCCTCGACTGGGTCCCCGCCGAACCAGCCGGCACCGCCGGCGCCGGCCCCCGGGTCGCCCTCGGCACCGACCCCTTCGGCACCGGCACCACCCTCGCCTCCCTCGCCGAGGTCACCGAGGACGGGACCCAGGTCCTCGTGCCCGTCACGGACGGCGGCGGCGACCCGGTCACCGCCACCCACGAGGCGACCCGCACCACCCTCGCCCTCCTCCAGGAATGGCTGAGCGCCCCCCGCCCCGCCGGCGCCCGACTCGTCTTCGTCGCCCGGGGCGCGGTCGCCGCCCGGCCCGGCGACCCGGCCGCCAACCTGGCCGGCGCCGCCGTGTGGGGCATGGTCCGCACCGCCCAGGCGGAACACCCCGCCGACTTCGCCCTGGTCGACGCCGAGCCGGGTGCCCCGCTGCCGCTGGAGGACATCCTCACCGCCGACGAACCGCAGGCCGCCGTCCGCGACGGCCGGGTCCTCGTCGGCCGGCTCACCCAACTGCCCCTCGCCACCCACCAGGACGGCCCGCGGAGCCCCGACCCGTTCGGCGGCGCACGCGGCGGCACGGTCCTCGTCACCGGCGGCACCGGCACCCTCGGTGCCCGTACCGCGCGCCACCTCGTGACCCGCCACGGCGTCACCCGGCTCCTGCTGGCCGGCCGTCGCGGCGCCGACGCCCCCGGAGCCGCCGCCCTGCGGGAGGAACTGACCTCCCTCGGCGCCCACGTCACCCTCGCCGCCTGCGACGTCACCGACCGCGCGGCCCTGGTCGCACTGCTCGCCGGCATCCCCGCCGAGCACCCGCTCACCGCCGTCGTGCACGCAGCCGGCGTCCTCGACGACGCCGTCGTCACCTCCCTCACCCCCGACCGCCTGGCGGCCGTCCTGCGGCCCAAGGCGGACGCGGCCTGGCACCTGCACGACCTCACCCGCGACCTCGGCCTCGACGCGTTCGTCCTCTACTCCTCCGTCTCCGGCGTCACCGCCCGCGCCGGCCAGGCCAACTACGTCGCCGCCAACCTCTTCCTCGACACCCTCGCCCAGCACCGCGCCGCCCAAGGGCTGCCCGCCCTCTCCGTCGCCTGGGGCGCCTGGGACCTCGACGAGGGCATGGCCGGCGACCTCCTCACCGACACCGGCCGTCGCCGCATCCGCTCCGGCGGCCTCGACACCCTGCCCGGCGACCGCGCCCTGGACCTCCTCGACACCGCGCTCACCTGCGGCGAGCCGCTGGTGGTCGCCACCAACCTGGCCGCGCCCCCCGCCACCGTCCACCCGGAGGAAGTACCGCCGCTCATGCGCGGCCTGGTCCGCGCCCCGCGCCGGACCGCCTCCGCCACGGCAACCGCCGCCCCAGCCCGCGTCCTCGACCCGGTCTCCTTCCGCGAGACCTTCGCCGGACTCGGCTCAGGTGAACAGGAGACCGCCCTGCGGGACCTGGTCCTGACCTGCGCCGCAGAACTCCTCGGCCACACCGACACCTCGGAGATCGACCCCGACCGCGACTTCCTGGAACTCGGCTTCGACTCCCTGATCGGCATCGAACTGCGCCGCAGGCTCAGCGAGGTCACCGCGCTCCAGCTCCCCGCCAGCATCGTCTACGACAGCGGCTCCCCGAACGGGCTCACCGCCTGGCTGCGTACCGAACTCGGCGCCCAGGGCAGCGGCGCCCCGCACACCGGAGCGGCCGGCGGCCCCACCGAGAACGACTCCATGGAACGCCTGTTCCTGGACGGCCTCGCACAGGGCAAGGTGCGCGAGGCCCAGCGGATGCTCGCCACCGTCGCGGCGCTGCGTCCCGCCTTCGAGGTGACCGCCGAACTGGAGGACCTGCCCTGGCCGGTGACGCTCGCCGAAGGGCCCGCACCCTCCCGTCTGGTGTGCGTCAGCGCCCCCACCGCCAACGGTGGCGTCCACCAGTACGCCACCCTCTCCGGCCACTTCCGTGGCCGCCGCGACGTCACCGCGCTGCCCCTCATCGGCTTCAACACCGGCGAGGCGCTGCCCGCCCATGCCGAGGCCGCCGCGCGGATCGTCGCCGACTGCGCCCTCCAGGCCGCCGACGGCAAGCCCTTCGTCCTCGTCGGCCACTCCTCCGGCGGCTCCCTCGCCTACGCGGCGGCCGGGGTCCTGGAACACACCTGGGGCATCCGGCCCGAGGCCGTCGTCCTCCTCGACACCCTCAGCATCCAGCACAGGAGCGACGAGGGCGTCGACTACAACGGCATGATGAAGTTCAACTTCACCGCCGTCGACGACTCCCCGGTGCGCCTGACCAACTCCCGCCTGTCCGCCATGGGCCGCTGGATGGTGCTCCTCAACGCCCTCGACGTGCACTCCACCACCGCCCCCGTCCTGGAGATCAAGTGCACCCGGGCGCTCATCGAGGGCGTCCCCGCCCCCGACCCCGAGCGCCTGCACCTTCCGGTCGTCCCCGGTGCGGAGGTCCGCCCCCTGGACTCCGACCACCTCTCCCTCATCCGTGAGGACTCCGGCCCCGCCGCCGACCTCGTGGACGAGTGGCTGACCGCCCTGGAGACCGCGGCCACCACCACCGAGCCGGAGCCCGCCCCCGCCGGCTGACCGCCCCCATCCGCGAGGTCCCGTTCCCTCCCTCCCGACGGAACGGGGCCTCGTCGGCTCCAGGACCGAGCGGGCCCGGCGCCACCGGACCCCCCCCCAGCCGTCTCGCGTCCCGCCGTCGCGAATTCCCCGCCCGGAGATCCGCCCCGCCCCTATCGGAAACCGTCGAGGGAATTCACCAGACCTCGGACGGAGAATCCGCCTGGACCGGAACGGGCGCCCCCACCAGCCTCCCCATGCTTTAGGGAAACCCGCAGTCCAAGACGGCCAGACTGGCTCTCGCACCGGGCCGTCCCGTACGGCGTGGGGCCGCTTCCCCGGACGAGTCCCCTGGCTTCCGGGAGGGCGAACTGGGTCGGGGCGTGGAATTCGGGAATCGCCGCCTCCGCGTTTTCCGGTATCTCATGGAGAGGTGGGCACCTGATGTCGAACGAGGACAGGCTCCGCGCATATCTCAAGCGGGCCGTCACCGACCTCCAGGAGGCCCGGCAGCAGCTCAGCGACGC
Source organism: Streptomyces diastaticus subsp. diastaticus (assembly GCF_011170125.1). NCBI lineage: Bacteria > Bacillati > Actinomycetota > Actinomycetes > Kitasatosporales > Streptomycetaceae > Streptomyces > Streptomyces diastaticus. Next base: position 1,736,668 of record NZ_BLLN01000003.1, read on the forward strand.
CGAGAACCGCGACCGCGAGCCGGTCGCCGTCGTCGCCATGGCCTGCCGCTACCCCGGCGGCGTGCGCACCCCCGAGGACCTGTGGGAACTGGCCCGGGACGGAGTGGACGCCATCTCCGCGTTCCCCGCGAACCGGGGCTGGGACCTCGACCACCTGTTCCACCCGGACCCCGCCCACCACGGCACCACGTACACACGCGAGGGCGGATTCCTCCACGACGCCGGTGAGTTCGACCCGGCGTTCTTCGGGATCTCGCCGCGCGAGGCCCTGGCCATGGACCCGCAGCAGCGGCTCCTGCTGGAGACCTCCTGGGAGGCGCTGGAGCGCGCCGGCATCCTCCCCGACACCCTCGCGGGCAGCACCACCGGTGTCTTCGTCGGCACCGGACACGGCGACTACGACGGCGCCTCGCGCGGCCGCCAGGAAGAGGTCGCCGGGCACCTGCTCACCGGCAACACGGTCGCCGTCGCCTCCGGCCGCCTGTCGTACACGTACGGCTTCGAGGGCCCCGCCGTGACGGTGGACACGGCCTGCTCCTCCTCCCTCGTCGCCCTGCACCTGGCCGTCCGTTCGCTGCGGCAGGGCGAATGCTCGCTGGCGCTGGCCGGCGGCGCCACCGTCATGTCGACGCCGAAGATGTTCACGGAGTTCTCCCGCCAGCAGGGCCTGGCGGCCGACGGCCGCTGCAAGCCCTTCGCCGAGGCGGCAGACGGTACCGCCTGGTCCGAGGGCGTCGGCCTGATCCTGCTGGAGCGGCTCTCCGACGCGCAGCGCAACGGCCACGAGATCCTCGCCGTCATCCGGGGTTCCGCCATCAACCAGGACGGCGCCTCCAACGGCCTGACCGCCCCCAACGGTCCCTCCCAGCAGCGGCTGATCCGTCAGGCCCTCATCGACGCCGGCCTCACCACGGGCGAGGTCGACGCGGTCGAGGCGCACGGCACCGGCACCACCCTGGGCGACCCCATCGAGGCGCAGGCCCTTCTCCACACGTACGGGCAGGACCGCGGTGACGCGCACCCGCTGCTGCTCGGCTCGCTGAAGTCCAACACCGGCCACACCCAGGCCGCTTCCGGCGTCGCCGGGGTCATCAAGATGGTGCAGGCCATGCGCCACGGCATCCTGCCCCGGAGCCTCCACGTCGACGCGCCCACCCCGCACGCCGACTGGGCGACCGGCGGCGTGGAACTGCTCACCGAGACCACCGCCTGGCCCGAGACCGGCCGGCCCCGCCGTGCCGCCGTCTCCTCCTTCGGCGTCAGCGGCACCAACGCCCACCTCATCCTGGAACAGGCCCCCGAGGACCTTGCCCCCCACACGGAAGAGTCCGGCGCCGAGCCCTCCGCGAACGACTCGGCCGAGGTCGTCCGGTCGTGGGTGGTGTCGGGTGGGTCGCGTGCGGTGGTGGGGGAGCAGGCGGCGCGGTTGGCGGCGTCGGTGCGTGCGTCCGAGGTTTCGGCGTTGGATGTGGCGTTCTCGTTGGTGTCGTCGCGGGTGGCGATGGACCGGCGTGCGGTGGTGGTGGGGCGTGGTCGTGAGGAGTTGTTGGCGGGGTTGGATGCGTTGGCGGTGGGTGAGCCGTCTGTGCGGGTGGTTGAGGGTGTTGTTGGTGAGGGGTCGGGCGGGGTTGTGTTCGTGTTCCCGGGTCAGGGTTCGCAGTGGGTGGGTATGGCGGTGGAGTTGTTGGGGTCGTCTTCGGTGTTCGCGGGGCGGGTGGCGGAGTGTGCGGTGGCGTTGGAGCCGTTCACGGAGTGGTCGTTGCTGGATGTGCTCAATGGTGTGGAGGGTGCCGCGTCGTTGGAGCGGGTGGATGTGGTGCAGCCGGTGTTGTGGGCGGTGATGGTGTCGTTGGCGGAGGTGTGGCGGTCTCAGGGTGTGGAGCCGGGTGCGGTGATGGGGCATTCGCAGGGGGAGATCGCGGCGGCGGTGGTGGCGGGTGGGTTGTCGTTGGAGGACGGGGCGCGGGTGGTGGCGTTGCGGTCGCGTGCGTTGCGGGCGTTGTCGGGTCTGGGTGGGATGGTGTCGGTGGCGCGGGGTGTGGGTGAGGTGCGTGGTCTGTTGGCGGGTTGGGAGGGGCGTATCGGTGTGGCGGCGGTGAACGGGCCGTCGTCGGTGGTGGTGTCGGGTGATGCTGATGCGCTGGACGAGTTCGTGGCCGTGTGTGACGAGGCGGGGGTGCGGGCTCGTCGGGTGGCGGTGGACTACGCGTCGCATTCCGCGCATGTGGAGCGTATCGAGGGGGAGCTTGCCGGTCTTCTGGCGCCGGTGGCGCCGCGTTCGTGTGCTGTGCCGTTCTACTCGACGTTGTCGGGCCGGGTGATCGACACGGTGGAGCTGGATGCCGGGTACTGGTACCGGAATCTGCGGGGGGCGGTGGAGTTCGAGGCGGGGACGCGTGCGTTGCTGGCTGACGGGTTCCGGGTGTTCGTGGAGGTGAGTGCGCATCCGGTGGTGGCGACGGGGGTGCGGGAGACCATCGAGGACGTGGGTGTGCGGGCCGGTGTGGTCGGTACGTTGCGGCGTGACGAGGGTGGTGCGGAGCGGTTCGCGCTGTCGCTGGGTGAGGCGTGGACGCTCGGGGCGGACGTCGACTGGGACCGGCACTACGCGGGCACCCGCCCCCGCCGCGTCGACCTCCCCACCTACCCCTTCCAGCGTCAGCACTACTGGCCGCGTTTCGCCGAGCTCGGCGGTGACGTCAGCTCGGCCGGCCTCGACTCGCCCGACCACCCCCTGCTCGGCGCCTCCGTCGAACTCGCCGGCGGCGACGGCCTGGTGGCCACCGCCCGGTGGTCGCTGCGCACTCATCCCTGGCTGGCGGACCACGCCGTGTCCGGCACCGTGATCGTCCCCGGCACCGCGCTCGTGGAGTCCGTGATCCGGGCCGGAGACGTCCTAGGCTGTGGCCGGATCGAGGAACTGACCCTCCAGACCCCCGTGGTTCTCCAGGAACGGGGCGAGGCGCAGGTGCAGATCGGCGTCGGCGAGCCCGACGCCTCCGGCCGCCGCCCCGTCACCGTCCACACCCGCACCACCGGCCCCGACGGCGCCACCGAGGACCTGTGGACGCTCCGCGCCCAGGGCACCCTCACCGAGCCCGGCGCCCCCGTCGTCGACCGGCCCGAGGACTTCGCCGCCTGGCCACCGCCCGGCGCCACCACCCTCGCCGCCGAGGGCTTCTACGAGCTGCTCGCCGACCGGGGCTACGAGTTCGGGCCCGTCTTCCAGGGCGTGCGCGCCACCTGGAGCCGTGGTGACGACCTGTTCGCCGAGGTCGTCCTGCCCGAGCAGGTCCGCGGCGACGCCGGACGGTTCGGCATCCACCCCGCGCTCCTCGACGCCTGCCTGCACGCCGCTCACCTCGTCCCCGGCAGCGCCGGGCGCACCGTCGTCCCGTTCACCTGGACCGGGGTCACCCTGCACGCCACGGGCTCCACCGCGCTGCGCGTCCGCGTCTCCCCGGCCGGCCAGGACACCATCTCCGTCCACCTCACCGACCCGACCGGCGTCCCGGTCGCCGCCATCGACGCCCTGGCCGTGCGCGAGGTCACCCCAAAGACCCTCGACCCGTCCGCCCGCGCCGCCCGCGACTGGCTCTTCCGCCTCGACTGGACCCCGGTCACGCCGCCCGCCGTCGTCCCGGCCGTCACCGGCTGGGCCGTCCTCGGCGCCCCGGCCGCCCCGGTCACGGCACCCGATGCCGGCCGCGCCCCGCTGCCCGCCTTCGCCACCCTCGGCGAACTGACCGAGCACACCGCGGCCACCGGTCACCGGCCGGGCGCCGTCCTGCTGTTGGCCGGCGCCGCCACGAGCGGTGCCCACACCCCGGACCACGACACCGAGCCCGGTGCGCCGGACGCCGTCCTCGACGACGTGCTCGCCACCGTGCAGAGCTGGCTCGCCGACGAGACCACCGACGGCACCCCGCTGGTCGTCGTCACCCGCGGCGCCGTACCCACCGGCCCCGGCGATCCCGCTCACGACCTGCCCGGCGCCGCCGTCTGGGGCCTGGTGCGCTCCGCCCAGACCCAGCACCCCGGCCGCCTCGCCCTCGTGGACCTCGACATCCACGACAGCTCCTGGCTCGCCCTGCCGGCCGCGCTCGCCACCGGCGAGCCGCAACTCGCCCTCCGGGAGGGCGCCGCGTACGCGCCGCGCCTCGTCCGGCCCAGCACCACCGAGGCCCTCACCGTGCCCGCCCGGACCGGGAACTGGCGTCTCGACATCCCCGAGAAGGGCTCCGTCGACCGGCTGGACATCGTCGCCGCACCCGGGACGACCGAGGAGCCCGCCGCCGGCCAGGTGGTGATCGAGGTGCGCGCCGCCGGACTCAACTTCCGCGACGTCCTCAACACCCTCGGCATGTACCCCGGCCCCGCCGTGCTGCTCGGCGCCGAGGCGGCCGGCGTGGTCACCGCCGTGGGCGAGGGAGTCACCGAGTTCGTTGCGGGCGACCGCGTCATGGGCCTGGTCTCCGGCGGCTTCGCCCCCCGCGCCGTCGCCGACGCCCGGATGCTCGCCCCCGTACCCGCCGGCTGGACCTGGACCCAGGCCGCCTCCGTCCCCGTCGCCTTCCTCACCGCCTACTACGGCCTGCGTGACCTCGCCCACCTCGACGCCGGCGAATCGGTCCTCGTGCACGCCGCCGCCGGCGGGGTCGGCATGGCCGCCGCCCAGCTCGCCCGCCACTGGGGCGCCGAGGTCTACGGCACGGCCGGCGACCACAAGCGCACCCTGCTGCGCGCCGACGGCTGGGACGACGCCCACCTCGCCTCCTCCCGCACCCTCGCCTTCGAGGACCACCTCCGCGCCACCAGCGGCGGCCGCGGGGTCGACGTCGTCCTCCACTCCCTGGCCGGCGAGTTCACCGACGCCTCTCTGCGGCTCCTCGCCCCCGGCGGACGCCTCGTCGACATGGGCAGGACCGACGTCCGCGACCCCGAGCAGGTCTCCCGCGACCACCCCGCCGTCGCCCTCTACCAGGCGTACGAACTCCGCGAGGCCGGCGAGGACCGCATCCGGGAGATGTTCCGCGATCTGACGGAGCTCTTCGCCTCCGGAGCCCTGCGCCCTCTGCCCACCGTCACCTGGGACGTCCGCCACGCCCGCGAGGCCTTCCGCCACATGGCCCAGGCCAAGCACTACGGAAAGATCGTCCTGACCCTGCCCCGCGCCTGGGACCCCGAGGGCACCGTCCTCGTGACCGGCGGCGCCGGCGTCCTCGGCGGCATCCTCGCCCGCCACCTCGTCACCCGCCACGGAGTGCGCCACCTCGTCCTCACCGGCCGCCGGGGCCCCGACGCCCCCGGCGCCGGCGAACTCGCCGCCGAACTGCGGGGAATGGGCGCCGAGGTCACCCTCGCCGCCTGCGACGCGGCCGACGCCGACGCCCTCGCCGCGGTGCTCGCCGACGTTCCCGAGGACCACCCGCTCACCGCGGTCGTGCACGCCGCGGGCGTCCTCGACGACGGCGTCCTCGAATCCCTCACCCCCGGCCGGCTGCGTACCGTCCTCGCCCCGAAGGCCGACGCCGCCCGCCACCTCCACCGCCTCACCCGCGACCACGACCTCGCCGACCTGGTGCTCTTCTCCGCGGGCGCCGGCGTCTTCGGCAACGCCGGACAGGCCAACTACGCCGCCGCCAACACCTACCTCGACGCGCTCGCCCACCGGCGCCGCGCCGACGGCCTGCCCACCACCTCCCTCTCCTGGGGCCTGTGGGCCGACACCAGCGCCCTGACCGGACAACTCGACGACACCGACCTCGCCCGGGTGCGCCGCTCCGGCGTCCTGCCGCTGTCCGCCGCCGACGGCATGGCCCTCTTCGACGCCGCCCTCGCCGAGCAGCGCCCCCACCTGGTACCGGTCCGCCTCGACACGGGACGGCTGCGCGCCTCCGGTGACGAGGTTCCGCACCTGCTGCGTTCCGTGTACCGGGGCCCGACACGGCGCACCGCCGCCGCGGGCGCCGCCGGCACCGACGGCCTGCGGGCACGCCTGGCCGGCCGCTCCGCCGAGGACCGCCTCAGCACCCTGCGCGACCTGGTCGCAGCCCACGCGGCCGCCGTCCTCGGCCACGAGGACACCGACCCGCTCCACGCCGGCCGCGCCTTCCGCGACCTCGGCTTCGACTCGCTGACCGCCGTGGAACTGCGCAACCGCCTCAGCGCCGCCACCGGCCTGCGGCTGCCCGCCACGCTCGTCTTCGACCACCCGACCGCCGCCGAACTCGCCGCCCACCTCGACGGCGAACTCTCCGACGGCACCGTCGCCGCGTCACCCGCCGCACCCGTGCCGGTGAGCACCGCACCCGGCGACGACGAGCCCTTCGCCATCGTCGGCATGGCCTGCCGCCTGCCCGGCGACGTCCGTTCGCCCGAGGACCTGTGGCGTCTGCTGGCCGAGGGCGCCGACGCCGTCGCTCCCTTCCCCGACAACCGGGGCTGGGACCTCGACCGGCTCTACGACGCCGTCCCCGAGGGCCGAGGGAGCTCCCGCACCCGCGAAGGTGGCTTCCTCCACGACGCCGCCGACTTCGACGCCGACTTCTTCGGCATCTCCCCGCGCGAGGCCCTGGCGATGGACCCGCAGCAGCGCCTGCTGCTGGAGACCTCCTGGGAGACCTTCGAGCACGCCGGCATCGACCCCCGCTCGATGCGTGGCAGCCGCACCGGCGTCTTCGCCGGCCTCTCCTCCAGCGACTACCTGAAGCGCGTCGCCCACGTCCCCGACGAGATCGCCGGATACGTCAACAACGGCAACGCCAACAGCATCGTCTCCGGCCGCGTCTCCTACAGCCTCGGCCTGGAGGGGCCGGCCGTCACCGTCGACACCGCCTGCTCCTCCTCCCTCGTCGCGCTGCACATGGCGCTCCAGGCACTGCGGCGCGGCGAGTGCACCATGGCGCTGGCCGGCGGCGTCACCGTGATGTCCTCACCCGAGATCATCGTGGACTTCTCCCGGCAGCGCGGCCTCGCCGCCGACGGTCGCTGCAAGCCCTTCGCCGAGGCCGCCGACGGCACCGGCTTCTCCGAGGGCGTCGGCCTGATCCTCCTCGAGCGCCTCTCCGACGCCCGCCGCAACGGCCACCAGGTCCTCGCCCTGGTCCGGGGCTCCGCCGTCAACCAGGACGGCGCCAGCAACGGCCTCAGCGCCCCCAACGGCCCCGCTCAGCAGCGGGTGATCCGCCAGGCCCTCGCCGACGCGGGCATCGGCGCCGCCGAGGTCGACGCCGTCGAGGCGCACGGCACGGGGACCCGCCTCGGCGACCCCATCGAGGCCCAGGCGCTCCTCGCCACCTACGGTCGCGACCGGGACGGCGGCCACCCCCTGCTCCTCGGCTCCGTCAAGTCCAACCTCGGCCACACCCAGGCCGCCGCCGGCGTCGCCGGCGTGCTGAAGATGGTGCTGGCGCTGCGCCACCGCACCCTGCCCAAGAGCCTGCACATCGACGCGCCCACCCCGCACGTCGACTGGGCGGACTCCGGTGTCCGCCTGCTCACCGAGTCCACCGCGTGGCCCGAGCCGGCCGCGCCCCGGCCGCGCCGCGCCGCCGTCTCCTCGTTCGGCATCAGCGGCACCAACGCCCACGTCATCCTGGAGGAGGCCCCTGCCGGCACCCCCGCCCCCGGCACCGCGGGCGAGCCGGACTCCACCGGCGCCGACGCCGCCACCGAGGCCGCTCCCGCGCCCCTGCCGTGGGTCCTGTCCGCCCGCAGCGAGGCCGCCCTGCGCGGCCAGGCCAAGGCGCTCCTCGCCCACCTCGACGCCCACCCCGGCACCCACCCGGCCGGCATCGCCCACTCCCTGGCCACCCGCCGTGCCCGGCTGGAGAAGCGGGCCGTCGTCGTCGGGGAGACCACCGGCGACCTCCGGGCCGGCCTCGCCGCCCTCGCGGAGGGCAGCCCCGCCGCCCACGTCGTCAGCGGCGGCCGAGGCGCCGGACGCGACCGCCGGCCCGTCCTCGTCTTCCCCGGCCAGGGCTCCCAGTGGGCCGGTATGGGCGCCGAACTCCTCGACGCCGAGCCGGTCTTCGCCGGCCGCCTCGCCGCCTGCGAGGAAGCCCTCGCCCCGTACGTCGACTGGTCCCTGACGGCCGTACTGCGCCAGGACGAGGGCGCCCCCGGCCTCGACCGCGTCGATGTCGTCCAGCCCGCCACCTGGGCCGTGATGGTCGCCCTCGCCGAGGTGTGGCGGGCCCACGGCCTTCGGCCCGCCGCCGTGCTCGGCCACTCCCAGGGCGAGATCGCCGCGGCGGCCGTCTGCGGGGCCCTCTCCCTCGCCGACGCCGCCAAGGTCGTCGCCCTCCGCAGCCAGGCCATCGCCCGCGAACTGTCCGGACACGGCGGCATGGTGGCCGTCTCCGCCCCGCACGACGAGGTCGCCGCCCTCCTCACCGACCTGTCCGGCGTCTGCGTCGCGGCCGTCAACGGCCCGTCCTCCGCGGTGGTCTCCGGTGACGCCGACGGCCTCGACACCCTCCTCGCCGCCTGCGAGCGGCAGGGCGTCCGCGCCCGCCGCGTCCCCGTCGACTACGCCTCCCACTCGGCGCACGTCGACCGGCTCGCCGAGAGCCTGCCCGCCGCCCTCGACGGCATCGTCCCCCGCGACGGCGACATCCCCTTCTTCTCCACCGTCACCGCCGACTGGCACCCCGGCACCGGCCTCGACGCCTCCTACTGGCACCGCAACCTGCGCTCCACCGTGCGCCTGGAGGAGTCCCTGCGCGCCCTCGTCGAGCAGGGCCACGACGTCTTCGTCGAGTGCGGCCCGCACCCGGTGCTCACCGTCGGCATCGAGGACACCGTGGCCGCCACCGGAGCCGACGCCGTCGCCCTCGGATCGCTGCGCCGCGACGACGGCGGCCCCGCCCGGGTCCTCACCGCTCTCGCCGCCGCCGACGTCGAAGGCGTCCCGGTCGACTGGCGGCCCGCCGTCTCCCACGGCGCCCCCGTCGGCCTGCCGACGTACGCCTTCCAGCGTGAGCGGTACTGGCTGGAGGCCGACACCGCCCAAGGCGACCCGGCCGGCCTGGAGAGCGCCGTCCGCCTGGCCGACGGCGGGGCCGTCCTCAGCGGCTCCCTGTCCCTCGCCGCCCAGCCCTGGCTGGACGCCCACCGCACCCACGGCGCCGCCGTCGTGCCCGCCACCGCCCTGCTGGACTGGGCGGTCCGGGCCGGCGACGAGACCGGCCTGCCCGTGATCGCCGCACTCGACGAGCACATCCCGCTCCTGGTGCCCGACGAGGGCCGCGTCGAGATCCAGCTGACCGTCTCCGCCGCCGCGGACGACACCGGCGCCCGTCCGTTCGCCGTCCACTCCAGGACCCTCGACGCCGACGCCGACGCCGACGACTTCGCCGTGACGCCGTGGAAGCGGAACGCGACGGGCGTCCTCACCGACCGGCCCGCCGCGGTCGCCCCGGCGGCGCCGGACACCTGGCCGCCGGCCGAGGCCGTCGCCACCGACCCGGCCCCGGCCCGCACCCTCGTCGAAGAGCGCGGCCTCGACCTCACCGCGCCCTTCGACACGGTGCGCTCCCTGTGGCGCGCCGGCACCACCGTCCTCGCCGACGTCGTCCTTCCCGGCACCGACCAGGCCGACGCCGCCCGGTTCCGCCTCCACCCGGCGCTCCTGCAGAGCCCGCTCGCGCTGGCCGCGACCACCGAGGCCGCCACCGCGCCCCTCCTGCCCGCCGCCTGGCGGAACGTCACCGTGCACGCCACCGGTGCCACCCGGCTCCGCCTCCGCCTCACTCCGGGCGACGGCGCCACCTGGACCATCGACGCCCGCGACGCCGCCGGCAACCCCGTCCTCACCGGCACCGCCGTGACCCTCCCGGCCGGCCCCGACCGGCTCCCCGCGACCACCGGAGGGGACGCCCCGCACCGCGTCGCCTGGCTCCCGTGGACCGACAGCACCCCCGCCGGCAATCCGCGACCCGACGGACCGTGGGCCGTGCTCGGCGACACCGGACGGCTCGCCGCCGCCCTGCGACGCACCGGCGCCACCGTCCAGGCCCACGCCGACCTGGCCGCCCTCACCGCGGCCCTCGACAGCGGCGAGGCGGCACCGCCCGCCCTGGTCGTCACCGTCCATGGCCACGACACCGGCGACGACCCGGCGACGGCCGCGCACACCTCCGCGCACCGCGCCCTGGACCTGGCCACCACCTGGCTGCGCGAGCCGCGCCTCACCGACGCCCGGCTCCTGGTGGTCACCGAGGGCGCCGTCGCCACCGGCCCGGACGACACCGTCCCCGGCCTCGCCGACGCCACCGCCTGGGGCCTGCTCCGCTCCGCCCAGACCGAGCACCCCGGACGGTTCCTCCTCGCCGACCTCGACCCCGCCACTCCCGGCGGCACCGACGAGGACAGCGCCGCCGACGCCCTGCTCGCCGCCGCGGCTGCGGCCGGCCGCACCGGCGAGCACCAGTTCGCCGTACGGGCCGGCACCGTCACCGTGCCGCGCCTCGTCCGGGCCGACCACCCGGACGGCGCCCCCGCCGCCGCCACCACCGCCCCGTGGGGCGAGGGGACCGGAACCGGCACCGTCCTGGTCACCGGCGGGACCGGTACCCTCGGCGCCCTCGTCGCCCGCCACCTCGTCACCCGCCACGGCGTACGGCACCTGCTGCTCACCGGCCGTCGCGGCCCCGACGCCCCCGGCGCGGCGGCCCTGCGCGACGAACTCGCCGCGCTCGGCGCCGAGACCGAGATCGTCGCCTGCGACGCCGCCGACCGCGACCAACTGGCCGGTGTGCTCGACGCCGTACCGGCCGAGTACCCCCTGACCGCCGTCGTCCACGCGGCCGGCGTCCTCGACGACGGCACGCTGGACGGCCTCACCCCCGACCGCGTCGACCACGTCCTGCGGCCCAAGGCGGACGCCGCCTGGCACCTCCACGAACTCACCCGCGACATCGAGCTCACCGCCTTCGTGATGTTCTCCTCCTACGCGGGAGTCGCCGGCGGCCCCGGCCAGGCCAACTACGCGGCGGCCAATTCCTTCCTCGACGCCCTCGCGCAGCACCGGCGGGCGCGCGGCCTCGCCGCGCACTCCCTGGCCTGGGGCTTCTGGCAGGAGCGCAGCGAACTGACCGGCGCCCTCGGCTCCACCGGCCTGGCCCGCCTGGAACGCTCCGGCATCCGGCCCCTCACCGCCGACCAGGGCCTCGCCCTCCTCGACGCCAGCACCCTCCTGGACACCGCCCAACTCGTCCCCGTACGGCTCGACACCCGCGCCCTGCGGGCCGACGAGGTGCCCCCGCTGCTGCGGTCCCTGGCCCGCCCGGCCGCACGACGCGCCGCCGACGCCGGCACCGAAGCGGCCACCGGCGCACCCTCGGACCTCCGCGAGCGGCTGGCCGCACTCAGCGGCCCCCAGCAGCAGGCGCTGCTGCACCGCACGGTCCTCGGCCACGTCGCCGCCGTCCTCGGTCACGCCTCCGCCGCCTCCCTCGACGCCGGCCGCGGCTTCCTCGACCTGGGCATGTCCTCCCTGACCGCGGTCGAACTCCGCAACCGGCTCAACGCCGAGACCGGGCTCTCCCTGCCCACCACCCTGATCTTCGACCACCCCGACCCGGCGGCCCTCGTACGCCACCTGCACACCCAACTCGGCACCGGAGGCGGCACACCGGACCAGCCCGTCTTCGCGGAACTGGCCGCCCTGGAGGCAGCCGTCGGCGGCGCCGCCCTCGACGAACAGGACCGCGCCCGGCTGGCACAGCGCCTCAAGGCCCTCCGGTGGAAGCTCGACGCGACCTCCCAGGACGGCGGCGAGCCCGAGGACGACTCCGACCTCGACACCACCACGGACGACGAGATGTTCGACCTCATCGACAACGAACTCGGGCTCGCCTGACCGCGGCCGGCCGCCGGCGTGCCCACGAGCGCCGGCGGCCACCGCTCCCGTCCCCGCCCCGGCCACCGCGTCCTTCTCGAACTCAGAGGAACCACCCCATGGCAAGCTCCGAAGCCAAGCTCCGCGACTACCTCAAGAAGGTCACCACCGACCTTCGCCGCACCCGGCAGCGGCTGGAGTCTGTCGAGGCCCGGGAGAGCGAGCCCATCGCCGTCGTCGGCATGGCGTGCCGCTTCCCCGGCGGCGTCCGCTCCCCGGAGGACCTGTGGCGGCTGGTCGCCGACGGCACCGACGCCATCGGCCCCCTTCCTTCGGACCGCGGCTGGGACCTGGACGGCCTCTACGACCCCGACCCGGGCACCCCCGGCAAGAGCTACGTCCGCGAGGGCGGATTCCTCGACGGTGCCGCCGGCTTCGACGCGGACCTGTTCGGCATCGCCCCCCGCGAGGCGCTCGCCATGGACCCCCAGCAGCGCCTGCTGCTGGAGACCGCCTGGGAGGCGGTCGAGCGTGCCCGCATCAACCCGGCCGCCCTGCGCAACACCGACACCGGTGTCTTCGTCGGCGGTGCCGACACCAACTACGGCTCCCTGGCCCGCACCGCCGAGGAGACCGAGGGCCACAACCTCACCGGCGGCGCCATGAGCGTCCTCTCCGGCCGCATCTCCTACACCCTCGGCCTGGAGGGCCCGGCCGTCACCGTCGACACGGCCTGCTCCTCCTCCCTGGTCGCCCTGCACCTCGCGGTGCGCGCCCTGCGCGCCGGCGAATGCTCTCTCGCCTTGGCCGGCGGCGTCGCCATGATGCCGACCACCGAGCTGTTCACCGAGTTCTCCCGCCAGCGGGGCCTCGCCGCCGACGGCCGCTGCAAGCCCTTCGCCGAGGCGGCGGACGGTACCGCCTGGGGCGAGGGCGTCGGCGTGCTCCTCGTCGAACGCCTCTCCGACGCCCGCCGCAACGGCCATCCCGTCCTCGCCGTCGTCCGCGGCTCCGCCGTCAACCAGGACGGCGCCAGCAGCCGCCTCACCGCCCCCAACGGTCCCTCCCAGCGCCGCGTCATCGAGGCGGCCCTCGCCGACGCCCGCCTCGCCGCCGACCAGGTCGACGCCGTCGAGGCCCACGGCACCGGCACCACCCTGGGCGACCCCATCGAGGCCCAGGCCCTCCTCGCCACCTACGGCCGGAACCGCCCGCAGGACCGCCCGCTGCGGCTGGGCGGCATCAAGTCGAACATCGGCCACGCCCAGGCCGCAGCCGGTGTCGCGGGCGTCATCAAGATGGTCATGGCGATGCGCCACGGCCTGCTGCCCGCCACCCTCCATGTCGACACCCCCACGCCGCACGTCGACTGGACGGCCGGTGCCGTCGCACTCCTCACCGAGGCCGTCGACTGGCCCGACGCCGACCGCCCTCGCCGGGCCGGTGTCTCCGCCTTCGGCATCAGCGGCACCAACGCCCACGTCCTCCTCGAACAGGCCACCCCCGAACCCGCCGGGGCCGCCGCCACCACCGGCGACGAGAACGCCCCTGAGGAAGCCGCCTTTGCCGACCCGGTGACGGCCACCGACCCGGCCGTCACCCCCTGGCTCCTCTCCGCCCGCTCGCACACCGCGCTGCGTGCTCAGGCGGCCCGGCTCCTGGCCCACGTCACCGGGAACACCGGCCCCGAAGCCCCACGGCCGGTGGACATCGCCCTCTCCCTCGCCACCAGCCGCGCCCCGCTCCCGCACCGCGCCGTCGTCCTCGCCACCGACCCCGCGACCACCGAGGCCGCCCTGGAGGCCCTGGCCTCGGGCCTGCCGCACGCCGGTGTCACGGAGGGTGTGGCCACCGGAGGCCGCACGGCGTTCCTGTTCTCGGGTCAGGGTGCGCAGCGTGTGGGGATGGGGCGTGGTCTGTATGCGCGTTTCCCGGTGTTCGCTGAGGCGTTCGATGAGGTGTGTGCGGGGTTGGACGTGCATGTGGGGTGTTCGTTGCGTGAGGTGGTGTGGGGTGGGGATGCGTCGGTCCTTGATGGCACCGGGTATGCGCAGGCGGGGTTGTTCGCGGTCGAGGTGGCGTTGTTCCGTCTGGTGGAGTCGTGGGGGGTGCGGCCGGAGTTCGTGGCGGGTCATTCGATCGGTGAGGTGGCTGCGGCGTATGTGGCCGGGGTGTTCTCGCTGGCGGACGCGTGTGCGTTGGTGGCGGCGCGTGGTCGTCTGATGCAGGCGTTGCCTGTGGGTGGTGCGATGGTGGCGGTGGAGGCGGGCGAGGCGGAGGTGCTGGCGCGTCTGGAGTCTGTTGCGGGTGTGTCGGTCGCGGCGGTGAACGGGCCGTCCTCCGTGGTGGTCTCGGGTGATGAGGCGGCGGTCGGGGCGGTGGCGGAGGTGTTCCGTGCCGAGGGGTGCCGTGTGAGTCGTCTGCGGGTCTCGCACGCGTTCCATTCGCCGTTGATGGAGCCGATGCTCGATGCGTTCCGTGAGGTTCTGGCGGGTCTGTCGTTCGCGGAGCCGTCGTTGCCGGTGGTCTCCAACGTCACGGGGCGGATCGCCGGTTCCGGTGAACTGACCACGCCTGACTACTGGGTGCGGCATGTGCGTGAGGCGGTCCGTTTCGGCGACGGTGTGCGGGCTTTGGTGGCGGAGGGTGTCTCGCGGTTCGTGGAGCTGGGGCCTGACGGGGTGCTCAGCGGCATGGCGCGTGAGAGCGCCGGCGAGGACGCCGTACTCGTTCCCCTGCTGCGCAAGGACCGCGACGAGGAGGGGACCGCGCTCGCCGCGCTCAGCCGCCTCCACACCACCGGTGCGCCCGTCGACTGGACCGCCGTCCTCGCCGGCACCGGCGCACGCCTCACCGACCTGCCGACCTACGCCTTCCAGCACGAGCACTACTGGCCCGTGCCCACCCTCGTCCCCGCCGGGGACGTGGAGTCCGCCGGCCTGCGCGCGGCCGGGCACCCCCTGCTGAGTGCCGCCGTCGAACTCTCGGACTCCGGCGGTCTGCTGCTCACCACCCGGCTGTCCCTGCGCACCCACCCCTGGCTCGCCGAGCACGTCGTCCTGGGCAACGCGCTGCTCCCCGGTACGGCCTTCGTGGAACTCGCGGTCCGTGCCGGGGACGAGGTCGGCTGCGAGCGCGTCGAGGAACTGACCCTCGCCGCCCCGCTGGTCCTGCCCGAGCAGGGCGGTGTCCAGCTCCACCTGCACGTCGGCCCCGCCGACGCCGCGGGCCGCCGCGTCCTCACCGCCCGCTCCCGCACCGAGGGCGCCGACGACCAGCCCTGGACCGAGCACGCCACCGGTGTGCTCGCTCCCGGGGAGCGCACCGCGGCCTTCGACACCACGGTGTGGCCGCCCGCCGACGCCGAACCCCTCGACCTCACGGGCCTGTACGAGCGCATGGCCGAGGGCGGCTACCACTACGGGCCGCTCTTCCAGGGACTGCGGACCGCCTGGCGGCGCGGCGACGAGGTGTTCGCCGAGGTCGCCCTGCCCGAGACGGCCGAGCGCGACGCCGCCGGCTACGGCCTCCACCCGGCGCTGCTCGACGCCTGCCTGCACATCTCCGCCCTGGGCGGCCTCGCGCACGGCGTGGTCCCGTTCTCCTGGGAAGGAGTGTGCCTGCACGCCACCGGAGCCCGTGAGGTCCGGGTCCGGATGACCCGGACCGGCGACGAGTCCGCCGCGGTCGCCGTCGTCGACCCCACGGGCGCCCCCGTGGCCAGCGTCGAGAACCTGGTGCTGCGCGCGGTCACCCCCGAACCCACCGGCACCGACGCCCTGACCCGTGACGCGCTCTTCCGCGTGGACTGGGTCCGCGCCGGGACAACCGGTGACGCCGCCGACGCCGGTCCGGTCGGTGTGCTGGGCGCCCTTGACGCCCCCACGGCCCTCGCCGACGTCATCGGTGGCGAGGGAGCGACGGGCCACGGATTCGTGGCCTTCGCCGATCTGGAGAGCCTGGCCGCCGCCGAAGAGGTACCGGCGACGGTCCTGGTCCGGGTGCGTCCCGACACTGCGACGCGGGCCGAGGCGGTGGTGGACGCCGTGCACGCCGTGGCGGCCCGGAGTCTGGACCTGGTGCGGGGGTGGCTGGCGCAGGAGCGGTTCGCCGACTCCCGTCTGGTGTTCGTCACCTCGGACGCCGTCGACGGCGGCGACCTGGCCGGCTCCGCGCTCTGGGGCCTGGTGCGCTCCGCCGGCTCCGAGCACCCCGGTCGCTTCGGCCTGATGGATGTCGGAGCCGGTGCGGACACCGCGACCGTCCTGACCGCCGTCGCCACGGGCGAGCCGGAGACCGCCGTACGCGACGGCGAGGTACGCGCCCCGCGACTGGCCCGGGTCGCGCCCGGCACAACGACGGGCCCGCGGTGGGACAAGCTCGACGGCACCGTGCTGCTGACCGGTGGCACGGGTGGTCTGGGCCGGATTCTCGCCCGGCATCTGGTGGTCGAGCGCGGTGTGCGGGACCTGCTGCTGGTGAGCCGCAGCGGTGCCGCCGCCGAGGGCGCCGAGGAACTGGTCGCCGAACTGTCGGCTGCCGGCGCACACGTGGCCGTCGAGGCGTGCGACGTCTCCGACCCCGCCGCCGTCGCGGACCTGGTCGCCCGCCACCCGGTGCGCGCGGTCGTCCACTCCGCCGGTGTGCTGGACGACGGCACGGTGGAGTCCCTCACGGCCGAGCGCGTGACCCGCGTGCTGCGTCCGAAGGCGGACGCCGCGTGGCACCTGCACGAGGCCACCCGCGCCCTCGACATCGACGCCTTCGTCGTCTTCTCCTCGATGTCCGGCATCCTCGGCGGCCCCGGCCAGGCCAACTACGCGGCCGGCAACACCTTCCTCGACGCCCTGGTACGCCACCGCCGCGCCCTCGGCCTGCCCGCGGCCTCCCTCGCCTGGGGCCCGTGGAGTCAGGACGCCGGCATGATCGGCACCCTCTCCGACACCAGTCAGCACCGCATCGCCCGTGCCGGAATGCCCGAACTGAGCCCGGAGCAGGGCACCGCCCTCTTCGACGCCGCCCTCGCCTCCGGTGAGCCGGTGGTCCTTCCGGTCCGCCTCGACCTGGCCGCTCTACGCGGGCAGGGCGACCTCCACCCGATGCTGCTCGGCCTGGTGCGGCGGCGTGGGCGTCGTGCGGCCGCCGGTGGTTCGGTGGCGGCGGTGGGCCTGGCGCAGCGCCTTGGGGCGTTGGGGGGTGATGAGCGTCGTGAGGTGTTGTCGGACCTGGTGCGTGGTCAGGTGGCCGTGGTGCTGGGACACGCGGGTGTGCAGTCGGTGGATCCGGAGCGTGCTTTCCAGGATCTGGGTTTCGATTCGTTGACTGCGGTGGAGCTGCGGAACCGGTTGGGGAAGTCGACGGGGTTGCGGTTGCCGGCGACGGTGGTGTTCGACTACCCGACGGTGCGTGCGCTGGTGGGGTATCTGCTGGAGGAGTTGTTCGGTGCGGTGGAGCCGGCGGAGGTGGTGCCGGTGTCGGCGTTGCCGTCGGTGGCCGAGGACCCGGTGGTCATCGTCGGGATGGCGTGTCGTTATCCGGGGGGTGTCTCCTCGCCCGAGGATCTGTGGCGCATCGTCTCCGAAGGTGTCGACACCGTCTCCGAGTTCCCCGCCAACCGCGGATGGGACGTCGACGCGCTCTACAACCCCGACCGCGATGCCTCCGGTACCAGCTACACCAAGGCCGGTGGCTTCCTGCACGAGGCCGGTGCCTTCGACTCCGACTTCTTCGGGATGAGTCCGCGTGAGGCGGTGGCGACCGACGCACAGCAGCGGTTGCTGCTGGAGACGACGTGGGAGGCGATCGAGCGGTCGGGTATCGACCCGGTCTCGCTGCGCGGCAGCCAGACCGGTGTCTTCGCGGGCGTCATGTACAACGACTACGGCAACATGCTCGCCGACGAGCAGTACGAAGGCTTCCGCAGCAACGGCAGCGCGCCCAGCATCGCGTCCGGCCGTGTCTCCTACACGTTCGGTTTCGAGGGGCCGGCGGTGACGGTGGACACGGCGTGCTCGTCGTCGTTGGTGGCCTTGCACTGGGCGGCGCAGGCATTGCGTTCGGGTGAGTGCTCACTCGCGGTGGCCGGTGGTGTGACGGTGATGTCGACGCCGACGACGTTCGTGGAGTTCTCGCGGCAGGGTGGTCTGTCGGCGGACGGCAGGTGCCGTTCGTTCGCGGATTCGGCGGACGGTGTGGGGTGGTCCGAGGGTGTGGGCATGGTGGTGCTGGAGCGTCTGTCGGACGCCCGGCGCAACGGGCATCGTGTGTGGGCGGTGGTGCGTGGTTCGGCGGTGAACCAGGACGGTGCGTCGAACGGTCTGACGGCGCCGAACGGTCCGTCGCAGCAGCGGGTGATCCGTCAGGCGCTGGCGAGTGGTGGTCTGTCGGCGGCGGATGTGGATGTGGTGGAGGCGCACGGGACGGGGACGACGCTGGGTGACCCGATCGAGGCGCAGGCACTCCTGGCCACGTACGGCCAGGGCCGGGACGAGAGCCAGCCGTTGCTGCTCGGCTCCGTCAAGTCCAACATCGGGCACACGCAGGCCGCGGCGGGTGTGGCGGGTGTCATCAAGATGGTGATGGCGATGCGGCACGGCCGGCTGCCGCGCACGCTGCACGTGGACTCTCCCTCGTCGCATGTCGACTGGTCGGCCGGTGCTGTCGAGCTGCTGACCGGTGAGCGGGCGTGGCCGGGGGAGGAGTGTGTCCGCCGAGCCGGTGTGTCCTCGTTCGGCATCAGCGGCACCAACGCCCACGTCATCCTGGAGCAGCCCGAGCCGGTCACCGAACCGGAGACGGGCGGGGAGGGGATCGCCTCCCTCGACCCCGGCATCGTGCCGTGGGTGCTCTCGGGGCGTACCGAGGAGGCGCTGCGCGCCCAGGCCGCCCGGCTGCTCGCCCAGGTCGAAGGCCACCCCGGCGTGCGTCCCGTGGACCTGGGGCTCTCCCTGGCCACGCAGCGCTCCCTCTTCGACCACCGCGCCGTCGTCCTCGCCACCGACCCCGCGACCACCGAGGCCGCCCTGGAGGCCCTGGCCTCGGGCCTGCCGCACGCCGGTGTCACGGAGGGTGTGGCCACCGGAGGCCGCACGGCGTTCCTGTTCTCGGGTCAGGGTGCGCAGCGTGTGGGGATGGGGCGTGGTCTGTATGCGCGTTTCCCGGTGTTCGCTGAGGCGTTCGATGAGGTGTGTGCGGGGTTGGGCGTGCATGTGGGGTGTTCGTTGCGTGAGGTGGTGTGGGGTGGGGATGCGTCGGTCCTTGATGGCACCGGGTATGCGCAGGCGGGGTTGTTCGCGGTCGAGGTGGCGTTGTTCCGTTTGGTGGAGTCGTGGGGGGTGCGGCCGGAGTTCGTGGCGGGTCATTCGATCGGTGAGGTGGCTGCGGCGTATGTGGCCGGGGTGTTCTCGCTGGCGGACGCGTGTGCGTTGGTGGCGGCGCGTGGTCGTCTGATGCAGGCGTTGCCTGTGGGTGGTGCGATGGTGGCGGTGGAGGCGGGCGAGGTGGAGGTGCTGGCGCGTCTGGAGTCTGTTGCGGGTGTGTCGGTCGCGGCGGTGAACGGGCCGTCCTCCGTGGTGGTCTCGGGTGATGAGGCGGCGGTCGGGGCGGTGGCGGAGGTGTTCCGTGCCGAGGGGCGCCGTGTGAGTCGTCTGCGGGTCTCGCACGCGTTCCATTCGCCGTTGATGGAGCCGATGCTCGATGCGTTCCGTGAGGTTCTGGCGGGTCTGTCGTTCGCGGAGCCGTCGTTGCCGGTGGTCTCCAACGTCACGGGGCGGATCGCCGGTTCCGGTGAACTGACCACGCCTGACTACTGGGTGCGGCATGTGCGTGAGGCGGTCCGTTTCGGCGACGGTGTGCGGGCTTTGGTGGCGGAGGGTGTCTCGCGGTTCGTGGAGCTGGGGCCTGACGGGGTGCTCAGCGGCATGGCGCGTGAGAGCGCCGGCGAGGACGCCGTACTCGTTCCCCTGCTGCGCAAGGACCGCGACGAGGTCGCCGTCGTCCTGACCGCCCTCGCCGAGTTGCACGTGCGCGGCGTCTCCGCCGACTGGGGCACCGTCCTCGACGGCACGGGGGGCCGCCCGGTCGACCTGCCGACGTACGCGTTCCAGCACGAGTACTACTGGCCCACCGCAAGCGCCGCCGGAACCGGGGACATCCGCCTCGCCGGGATCGGCGCTGCCGGACACCCGCTGCTCGGCGCGGCCGTGGAGCTGGCCGGCGCGGACGGCCTGATCCTCACCGGACGCCTCTCCACGCAGTCCCACCCGTGGATCGCCGACCACGTCGTCCAGGACGCCGTGCTGGTGCCGGGCACGGCCCTGCTGGAGGTGGCCGTCCGCGCCGCCGACGAGGCGGGCTGCGAGGCCGTCGAGGAACTCACCCTGTCGGCACCCCTGGTGCTGCCCGAGCGCGGCGCCGTGCGCATCCAGGTGGCCGTCGGCGAGCCCGACGACTCCGGCCGCCGCACCGTCGCGATCCACTCCCGGGACGACGCCGGCGACGAACGTCAGCCCTGGAGCCTGCACGCCCAGGGCGTACTCGCCCCGGACGCCGCCCTCCCGGACCCGGAGGCCGCCGGCTTCGCCGCCTCGGCATGGCCGCCGCACGACGCGGCACCGGTCGACCTGGCCGACTGCTACGAGCGCCTCGAAGAGGCCGGCCTGCGCTACGGCCCCTTCTTCCAGGGACTGCGGGCCGCCTGGCGGCGCGG
This sequence comes from Streptomyces diastaticus subsp. diastaticus, assembly GCF_011170125.1. NCBI lineage: Bacteria > Bacillati > Actinomycetota > Actinomycetes > Kitasatosporales > Streptomycetaceae > Streptomyces > Streptomyces diastaticus. The sequence continues at coordinate 1,757,220 of NZ_BLLN01000003.1, forward strand.
CGACGAGGTCTTCGCCGAGGTCGCCCTGCCCGACGGCGTCGACGGCACCACCTTCGGCCTGCACCCGGCCCTCTTCGACGCCGCCCTGCACGCCTCCTTCGCCTTCGGCGTCGACGACGCCCCCGGCGGGGTTCCGTTCGTCTGGGAGAACGCCACCCTGCACGCGTCCGGCGCGTCCGCCCTGCGGGTCCGGCTGACCCGGACCGGCGACGACAGCCTGGGCGTACACCTGGCCGACCCGACGGGAGCGCCGGTCGCCTCGGTCGACTCCCTCACCGTCCGCACGGCCACCGCCGGTGACGTCGCAGCCGACACCGCCGCACCGCTCTACCGCGTGGACTGGGTTCCGGCCGACGGCACGCGCGGCGCCGCCGAAGCGGGACGGATCGCCCTCCTCGGCGAGAACCTCGCGGACCTGGCGGGCGAGGGAATCTCCGTCCACGCCGACCTGGCGGAGCTGGCCGCCGCCGACGAGGTGCCGAGCACGGTCCTGGTCACCGTCCCGGCCGTCCCGGCCGCCGAGGGCGTCGTGGGCTCCGCGCACACCGCGGCCGCATGGGCGCTCGACCTGGTGCGGGAGTGGCTGGCGGGGGAGCGGTTCGCCGACTCCCGTCTGGTCCTCGTCACCCGGGGCGGCCCCACCGCCGAGCCGGCCGACGCGCTGGCCACCGCGCCCGTACGCGGCCTGCTGCGCTCGGCGGCACTGGAACACCCCGGCCGCTTCGGTCTGCTGGACCTCCCGGCGGGAACGGACGCGCAGGCGCTGCTCGCCGCCCTCGCCTCCGGCGAGCCGGAGTCCGCCGTCCAGGACGGCGAGGTGCGCGTTCCGCGGCTGGTCCGTACGACGCCGGCCGCCGGGGTGCAGACGGCTGAGGACCCGCTGACCGGCCTCGGCTCCGGCACCGTGCTGCTGACCGGTGGCACGGGTGGTCTGGGCCGGATTCTCGCCCGGCATCTGGTGGTCGAGCGCGGTGTGCGGGACCTGCTGCTGGTGAGCCGCAGCGGTGCCGCCGCCGAGGGCGTCGACACCTTCACCGCGGAGCTGAACGGTCTCGGGGCCCGCGTGACGGTCGCCGCCTGCGACCTGGCCGACCGCGCCGGACTCGACGCCCTGCTGGCCGAGGTCCCGGCCGACCGCCCGGTGCGGGCCGTCGTGCACACGGCAGGCGTTCTGGACGATGGCATGCTCGTGTCGTTGACGGCGGAGCGGGTTTCGGCGGTGCTGCGTCCGAAGGTGGACGCGGTGTGGAACCTGCATGAGGCGACGCGTGACCTGAGCCTTGAGGCGTTCGTGGTCTTCTCGTCGGTGGCGGGGACGTTCGGGAGTGCGGGGCAGGGCGCGTACGCGGCCGGGAACGTGTTCCTGGACGCGTTGGTCGAGTATCGGCGTGCGTCGGGTCTTCCCGGGGTGTCGTTGGTGTGGGGTCCGTGGGAGGGCGACGCCGGTATGACGCGGGCGTTGTCGGAGACGGACCGGCGTCGGATCGCCCGTTCGGGTCTGCCGCCGGTGTCGGCGGAGCAGGGCACCGCCCTCTTCGACGCCGCCCTCGCCTCCGGTGAGCCGGTGGTCCTGCCGGTCCGCCTCGACCTGGCCGCTCTGCGTGGCGACGAGGACATCGCGCCGCTCCTCCGTGGTCTGGTGCGGCGGCGTGGCCGTCGTTCGGCTGCGGGTGGTTCGGTGGCGGCGGCGGGTCTGGTGCAGCGTCTTGGGGCGCTGGGGAGGGATGAGCGTCGTGAGGTGCTGCTGGACCTGGTGCGTGGTCAGGTCGCGGTGGTGTTGGGACACGCGGGTGTGCAGTCGGTGGATCCGGGGCGTGCGTTCCAGGATCTGGGTTTCGATTCGTTGACTGCGGTGGAGCTGCGGAACCGGTTGGGGAAGTCGACGGGGTTGCGGTTGCCGGCGACGGTGGTGTTCGACTATCCGACGGTGCACGCGTTGGTGGGATATCTGCTGGAGGAGTTGTTCGGCGGGGCGGAGCCGGCCGAGGTGGTGCCGGTGTCGGCGCTGCCGTCGGCGGCCGGGGACCCGGTCGTGATCGTGGGCATGGCGTGCCGCTACCCGGGTGGTGTCTCCTCGCCCGAGGACCTGTGGCGCGTCGTCTCCGAGGGCGTCGACGCGGTCTCGGACTTCCCCTCGGACCGAGGCTGGGCCGTCGACTCGCTCCACAACCCCGACCGCACTGTGCCGGGCACCTCCTACACCCGGTCCGGTGGTTTCCTGCACGACGCGCCGGAGTTCGACCCGGAGTTCTTCGGGATGAGCCCGCGTGAGGCGGTCTCCACGGACGCGCAGCAGCGTCTTCTGCTGGAGACGACGTGGGAGGCGATCGAGCGGTCGGGTATCGACCCGGTCTCGCTGCGCGGCAGCCAGACCGGTGTCTTCGCCGGTGTCATGTATCACGACTACGCCAACCTGCTGGCCTCCCCGGAGTACGAGGGGTACCAGGGGAGCGGCAGTGCCGGAAGCGTGGCCTCGGGCCGCGTCTCGTACACGTTCGGTTTCGAGGGGCCGGCGGTGACGGTGGACACGGCGTGCTCGTCGTCGTTGGTGGCGTTGCACTGGGCGGCGCAGGCATTGCGTTCGGGTGAGTGCTCACTCGCGGTGGCCGGTGGTGTGACGGTGATGTCGACGCCGACGACGTTCGTGGAGTTCTCGCGGCAGGGTGGTCTGTCGGCGGACGGGCGGTGCCGTTCGTTCGCGGATTCGGCGGACGGTGTGGGGTGGTCCGAGGGTGTGGGCATGGTGGTGCTGGAGCGTCTGTCGGACGCCCGGCGCAACGGGCATCGTGTGTGGGCGGTGGTGCGTGGTTCGGCGGTGAACCAGGACGGTGCGTCGAACGGTCTGACGGCGCCGAACGGTCCGTCGCAGCAGCGGGTGATCCGTCAGGCGCTGGCGAGTGGTGGTCTGTCGGCGGCGGATGTGGATGTGGTGGAGGCGCACGGGACGGGGACGACGCTGGGTGACCCGATCGAGGCGCAGGCACTCCTGGCCACGTACGGCCAGGGCCGGGACGAGAGCCAGCCGTTGCTGCTCGGCTCCGTCAAGTCCAACATCGGGCACACGCAGGCCGCGGCGGGTGTGGCGGGTGTCATCAAGATGGTGATGGCGATGCGGCACGGCCGGCTGCCGCGCACGCTGCACGTGGACTCTCCCTCGTCGCATGTCGACTGGTCGGCCGGTGCTGTCGAGCTGCTGACCGGTGAGCGGGCGTGGCCGGGGGAGGAGTGTGTCCGCCGGGCCGGTGTGTCCTCGTTCGGGATCAGCGGCACCAACGCCCACGTCATCCTGGAGCAGCCCGAGCCGGTCACCGCATCAGGTCCGGAAGAGACGGGCGGCACGACGGCACCGTCCGGTGTCCAGCCGTGGGTCCTGTCGGGCCGTACCGAGGAGGCACTGCGCGCCCAGGCCGCCCGCCTGGCCGACTTCCTCACCGACGCGCCGGCGGACGTACGGGACGTGGCGCTGTCCCTGGCCACGCAACGCACCCTCTTCGACCACCGCGCGGTGATCCCGGGCGCCGACCTGGAGACGGCGCTGACCTCGCTCCGCGCGCTGGCCGCCGGCACGCCCGACGCCGACGTCGTGGAAGGCGTGACCGGGAACGGTCGTACCGCCTTCCTGTTCTCCGGGCAGGGCTCCCAGCGGCTCGGCATGGGCCGTGACCTCCATGAGCGGTTCCCCGTCTTCGCCGAGGCGTTCGACGCGGTCTGCGCCGAGCTGGACGCGCACCTGGACCGCCCGATCCGTGAGGTGGTGTGGGGCGAGGACGCCGAACTCCTGAACCGTACGGCGTACGCCCAGCCGGGCCTGTTCGCCGTCGAGGTGGCGTTGTTCCGCCTGGTCGAGTCGTGGGGGGTGCGGCCGGAGTTCGTGGCCGGTCACTCCATCGGCGAGGTCGCCGCGGCGCACGTGGCCGGGGTGCTCGCCCTCGCCGACGCCGCCGCGCTCGTCGCCGCCCGGGGCCGTCTGATGCAGGCGCTGCCCGAGGGCGGCGCCATGGTCGCCCTGGAGGCGTCGGAGGAGGAGGTGCTGCCGCACCTCACCGGCGACCTGTCCATCGCCGCCGTCAACGGCCCGTCGTCGGTGGTCGTCTCGGGCTCCGAAGCGACCGTCGAGACGGTCGCCGAGGTCTTCCGGGAGCTCGGCCGCCGGGTCAGCCGGCTGCGCGTCTCGCACGCCTTCCACTCGCCGCTGATGGAGCCGATGCTCCACGCGTTCCGCGAGGTGGTGGAGGGGCTGTCCTTCGCGGCGCCGAGGATCCCGCTGGTCTCGAACGTCACCGGCACGCTCGCCGAACCGGGACAGATGGACGAGCCCGCGTACTGGGTCACCCACGTCCGTGAGACGGTCCGTTTCGACGACGGTGTGCGGGCCCTGGTGGCGGAAGGCGTCACGCGGTTCGTGGAGCTGGGGCCCGACGGGGTGCTCAGCGGAACGGCGCGCGAGAGCGCCGGGGAGGACGCCGTCCTGGTCCCCCTTCTGCGCAAGGACCGTGAGGAGACGGCTTCGGCGCTGAACGCCCTCGGCCGGCTCCACATCGCCGGCGTGGACGTCGACTGGTCCGGCTTCCTCGTGGGCGCCCGCGCCGTCGACCTGCCGACCTACGCCTTCCAGAAGCAGCGCTACTGGCCCGAGGCCATACCTCCGCTCGCCGGTGACGTGCGCTTCGCGGGTCTCGACGCCGCCGACCACCCGCTGCTCGGCGCGGCCGTCGAACTCGCCGGCGCCGACGGCACGGACGGGGTGGTCCTCACCGGTCGCCTGTCGACGCGGTCCCACCCGTGGCTCGCCGACCACGTCGTCCAGGGCACCGTGCTGGTGCCGGGCACCGCCCTGTTGGAGATGGCCGTCCGCGCCGCCGACGAGGCGGGCTGCGGATCGGTCGAGGAGCTGACGCTCTCCGCCCCCCTGGTCCTGCCCGAACGCGGCGCCCTCCAGATCCAGGTACGGGTCGCCGCTCCCGACGAGGACGGCCGCCGTGCCCTCGGCGTCCACGCGCGCACCGAGGACGACGAAGGTGCTCCGTGGACCGTCCACGCCACCGGAGCCCTCGCCCCAGAGACCCTCGCCCCCGCCGGCTTCGACGCCACCGTCTGGCCGCCGCGCGACGCGGCCCCGGTCGACGTGACCGACTGCTACGAGCGCCTGGCCGAGGCCGGCTTCGCCTACGGCCCCGCCTTCCAGGGGCTGCGGGCCGCCTGGCGGCACGGCGACGCCCTGTACGCCGAAGTCGCCCTGGACGAGGGTGCCGACGGCGGCGCCTTCGGCCTGCACCCCGCGCTCTTCGACGCCGCGCTGCACGCCTTCGCCCTCGACGACGACGGCCGTGGGGGTGTCCCGTTCTCGTGGGGCGGCGTCTGCCTCCACGCCTCCGGCGCCACGACCCTCCGCGTCCGCCTCACCCGGGACGCCGACGGCACCATGGCACTCGCCCTCGCCGACCCCGCCGGTTCCCCGGTCGCCACCGTCCACTCCCTGACGGTGCGCCCGCTCGCCACCGGACAGCTCACCACCCCGGCGCGGGACTCCCTCTACCAGGTGGAGTGGGTCCCGGCCCGGCCGGTCGACGGCCCTGCCGAAACCGGTGCGGTGGCCGTCCTCGGCCACGCCCGGGACGCCGTGCCGACCGCCGACGACTTCGCCACGTACGCCACCCTGGACGAGCTGGCGGCCGCCGAGGAGGTGCCCTCCACCGTGCTGGTGACCGCCTCCGAGGACACCGACGGCATCGACCCGGCCGGGGCCGCACACACCGCCGCCGCCCGTGCCCTCGCCCTGGTGCGGTCGTGGTTGGCCGAGGACCGGTTCGCCGGATCCCGCCTGGTCTTCGTCACGGCCTCCACCGACGGCACCACCGGACTCGCCGATGCCGCCGCCCGGGGCCTGGTGCGCTCCGCGATCTCCGAACACCCAGGACGCGTGGGCTTGTTGGAGCTTCCGGCCGACGCGGACCCCGCGTCCGTCCGCGCTGCTCTCGCCTCCGGCGAGGCGGAGTCGGCGGTGCGGGACGGCGAGGCGCGCGTGCCGCGCCTGGCCCGCGTCACGCCGGAAGCGACCGAGGGCCCGCGCTGGGACGCCCTCACCGGTCCGGTGCTGGTCACCGGCGGTACCGGCGGCCTGGGCCGGGTACTGGCCCGCCACCTCGTCATGACACACGGCGTCCGGGACCTGCTGCTGGTGAGCCGGAGCGGCGCCACCGCCGAGGGCGCTGCGGAACTGGTCGCCGAACTGTCGGAGGCCGGCGCACACGTGACCGTCGAGGCCTGCGACGCCGCCGACGCCGACGCCGTCGCCGGGCTCGTCGCCCGGCACGGCGTGCGCGCGGTCGTGCACGCGGCGGGCGTCATCGACGACGCCACGCTCACCTCGCTGACGGCGGAGCGGGTCGCGGCGGCGCTGCGTCCGAAGGTGGACGCGGCGTGGAACCTGCATGAGGCGACGCGTGACCTGAGCCTTGAGGCGTTCGTGGTCTTCTCGTCGGTGGCGGGGACGTTCGGGAGTGCGGGGCAGGGCGCTTACGCGGCCGGGAACGTGTTCGTGGACGCGTTGGTGGAGTACCGGCGTGCTCTGGGTCTTCCTGGTGTGTCGTTGGTGTGGGGTCCGTGGGCGCAGGACGCGGGTATGACACGGGGGCTGTCGGAGACCGACCGGCGTCGCATCGCCCGGTCCGGTCTGCCGCCGGTCGAGGCCGAGCAGGGCACCGCGCTCTTCGACGCGGCCCTGGCCTCCGGCGAGCCGGTCGTCCTCCCCGTCCGCCTCGACCTCCCGGCGCTGCGCGCCCAGGGTGAGGTGCCGCCGCTGCTCGGCGGGCTGATCCGCACCCCGGTCCGCCGCGCCGCGGCGGCAGCCGGCTCAGCCGCCGCCACCGGGCTGGCCGCGCGCCTCGCCGGCCTCGCGGAGGCCGAGCGGCGCGAGGTGCTGCTCGACCTGGTCCGCGGCCAGATCGCCGTCGTCCTCGGCCATTCCGGTGCCCAGACCGTCGACCCGCACCGCGCCTTCCAGGACCTCGGTTTCGATTCCCTGACCGCTGTGGAACTGCGCAACCGGCTCGGCAAGGTCACCGGCCTGCGCCTGCCCGCGACGGTCGTCTTCGACTACCCGACCGCCGACCTCCTCGCCGGTCATCTCCTCGACGGCGTCCTCGGCACCGAGCCGGCCGTGGCGGTCCCCGTCGCGGCACTGCCGTCCGTGGCCGACGACCCGGTCGTCATCGTCGGCATGGCCTGCCGCTACCCGGGCGGCGTCACTTCCCCCGAAGACCTGTGGCGCATCGTCTCCGACGGCGTCGACGCGGTCGGCGACTTCCCGTCCGACCGAGGCTGGGACGTGGAATCCCTCTACAGCGAGGACCGGGGCGTGCCCGGCACCACGTACACCCGGTCCGGTGGTTTCCTGCACGACGCGCCGGAGTTCGACCCGGAGTTCTTCGGGATGAGCCCGCGTGAGGCGGTCTCCACGGACGCGCAGCAGCGTCTTCTGCTGGAGACGACGTGGGAGGCGATCGAGCGGTCGGGTATCGACCCTGTCTCCCTGCGCGGCAGCCAGACCGGTGTCTTCGCCGGTGTCATGTACAACGACTACGGCAGCATCCTCACCGACGACCAGTACGAGGGCTATCGCGGCAACGGCAGCGCGGGCAGCATCGCCTCGGGCCGTGTCTCCTACACCTTCGGCTTCGAAGGCCCCGCGGTCACGGTCGACACCGCCTGCTCCTCGTCGCTCGTCGCCATGCACTGGGCGGCGCAGGCGCTGCGCTCCGGTGAGTGCTCGCTGGCCGTGGCCGGCGGCGTCACCGTCATGGCCACCCCCACGGCGTTCGTGGAGTTCTCCCGCCAGGGCGCCCTCTCCCCGGACAGCCGCTGCAAGGCGTTCTCCGACGCCGCCGACGGCGCGGGCTGGTCCGAGGGTGTGGGCATGGTGGTGCTGGAGCGTCTGTCGGACGCCCGGCGCAACGGGCATCGTGTGTGGGCGGTGGTGCGTGGTTCGGCGGTGAACCAGGACGGTGCGTCGAACGGTCTGACGGCGCCGAACGGCCCCTCGCAGCAGCGGGTCATCCGTCAGGCCCTTGCCAGTGGCGGTCTGTCGGCGGCGGATGTGGATGTGGTGGAGGCGCACGGGACGGGGACGACGCTGGGTGACCCGATCGAGGCGCAGGCACTCCTGGCCACCTACGGCCAGGAGCGTGAGGAGGGCAGGCCGCTCCGGCTCGGTTCGGTGAAGTCCAACATCGGGCACACGCAGGCCGCGGCGGGTGTGGCGGGTGTCATCAAGATGGTGATGGCGATGCGGCACGGCAGGTTGCCGCGCACGCTGCACGTGGACGCGCCGTCGTCGCATGTCGACTGGTCGGCCGGTGCGGTGGAGTTGCTGACCGGTGAGCGGGCGTGGCCGGCGGAGGAGCGTGCCCGCCGGGCCGGTGTGTCCTCGTTCGGGATCAGCGGCACCAACGCCCACGTCATCATCGAACAGCCGGAGGAGGCGCCCGAGCCGGAGCCCACGGTGGTACCCGCGGTCGACGTGCCGTGGGTGCTCTCCGCCCGGTCGGCCCCGGCGCTGCGCGCCCAGGCCGAGCGGCTGCGCGCCCACGTGGCCGCCGAGCCGGCCGACGTGCTGGACGTGGCCTTCTCGCTCGCCTCGGGCCGAGCCACCCTCGACCACCGGGCGGTGGTCCTGGGCACCGACCGCGAAGCGGCCCTGGAAGCCCTGGCCTCGGGTCTGCCCGACGCGGGCGTCGTGGAGGGCGTGGCCACCGGAGGCCGTACCGCGTTCCTGTTCTCGGGGCAGGGGTCGCAGCGTCTGGGGATGGGGCGTGGTCTGTACGAGCGTTTCCCGGCGTTCGCGGAGGCTTTCGACGCGGTGTGCGCGGGCCTGGACGCGCACCTGGACCGCCCGCTGCGCGAGGTGGTCTGGGGCGACGACGCGTCGGTCCTGGACGGGACGGCGTACGCGCAGGCGGGTCTGTTCGCCGTCGAGGTGGCGCTGTTCCGGCTCGTCGAGTCGTGGGGGGTGCGGCCGGAGTTCGTGGCCGGTCACTCCATCGGTGAGGTCGCCGCGGCGCACGTGGCCGGGGTGCTCGCCCTCGCCGACGCCGCCGCGCTCGTCGCCGCCCGGGGCCGTCTGATGCAGGCGCTGCCCGAGGGCGGCGCCATGGTCGCCCTGGAGGCGTCGGAGGCGGAGGTGCTGCCGCGTCTGGAATCCGTCGAGGACGTGTCGATCGCCGCCGTCAACGGTTCCACCTCCGTGGTCGTCTCGGGCGCCGAGGACGCGGTCGAGGAGGTCGCCGCGGTCTTCCGTGAGCAGGGGCGCCGCGTCAGCCGGCTGCGCGTCTCGCACGCCTTCCACTCGCCGCTGATGGAGCCGATGCTTGACGCGTTCCGGCAGGTGGTGGAGGGGCTGTCGTACGCGGAGCCGTCGCTGCCGGTCGTCTCGAACGTCACGGGGCGGATCGCCGAGTCCGGTGAACTGACCACGCCGGACTACTGGGTGCGGCATGTCCGTGAGGCCGTCCGCTTTGACGACGGCGTCCGGGCCCTCGCGGAAGAGGGCGTCACGAGGTTCGTGGAACTGGGCCCTGACGGGGTGCTCAGCGGCATGGCGCGGGAGAGTGCCGGTGAGGACGCCGTCCTCGTCCCGCTCCTGCGCAAGGACCGTGAGGAGACGTCGACGGCGCTCGCCGCGCTGGCCCGTCTCCACACGGTGGGAGCCGAGGTGAAGTGGACCGGCTTCTTCGCCGGTACCGCTGCCCGCACCGTTGACCTGCCGACCTACGCCTTCCAGAAGCGGCGTTTCTGGCCGGAGGCCACCGTCCGCGCCGTCGCCGGCCCCAGGTCGGCGGGGGTCGACGCGGCCGACCATCCGTTGCTGGGCGCGGTGGTGTCGCTGCCGGACTCGGGGGGCGTGGTGCTGACGGGCCGGTTGTCGGTGGAGGCGCAGCCGTGGCTCGCCGATCACGTGGTCCTCGGCCGGGTCCTGCTGCCCGGTGCGGGCCTGGTGGAACTGGCCCTCGCGGCCGGTGACGCGGCCGGCTCCGCCGCTCTCGAGGAACTGACCCTCGCCGCGCCGCTGGTGCTGCCCGAGGACACCGGACTCCAGCTCCGCGTCGTCGCGGGGCCGAAGACCGACGGACGCCGCACCGTGGCCGTCCACTCGCGGCCCGAAGGCGCGGAGGACGCGCCGTGGACAGCCCATGCGCACGGCTTCCTCACCGACGTCCCGACGGGCTCCGGCGAGGCCCTGACCGAGTGGCCCCCGCCCGGCGCCGAGCCGGTACCGGTCGAGCACGCCTACGAGGAGTTCCGCGAGCGTGGCTACGGCTACGGGCCGGTCTTCCAGGGCCTGTGCGCCGCCTGGCGGCGCGACGACGCGATGTTCGCGGAGGTGGCGCTCCCCGAGGACGCGGCAGGCGAGGCGAGCCGGTTCGGCCTGCACCCGGCCGTACTCGATGCCGCCATGCACGCCGGCATCCTGAACGAGGAGGAGGGCCAGGCAGTCGTTCCGTTCGCCTGGAACGACGTGGCCCTCCACGCCGTCGGCGCGTCCGCCGTCCGCGTACGGGTGAGCCGCACCGACGCCCACACCGTCTCCCTGACCCTCGCCGACTCCACCGGCGCGCCGGTCCTGACCGTGGGCTCCCTCGCGAGCCGCCCGGTCTCCGCCGAACAGCTCGGCAGTGCCTCGGCCGGCGCGGGCGCCCTTTACGGCATCGAGTGGACGCCGGCCACCGTGGACACCTCCACGGTCGGTGGCCATGTCTCCTGGGCCGAAGCCCTGGAGGCGGACACCACAGCGCCCGCAGCGGTCGTCCTGGAGGTGCGCGAACCCTCCGGTCCGGACGTCCCGGCGGCCGTCCGGGCCGTCCTGGACCAGGTCCTCTCCGCGATCCAGCAGTGGCTCCACGACGAGCGCTTCACCTCCTCGCGTCTGGTCGTCGTCACCCGTGGCGCGACACCGGCCGGTTCCGCCGTCGACGTCGTCCAGGCCCCCGTGTGGGGTCTGGTGCGGGCGGCGCTCGCGGAGAATCCGGGCCGGTTCGCCCTGGCCGATGTCGCCGTGGACGCGGGCGACGCGGCAGTGGGGCGTGCGGTCGCGGCCGTCCTCTCGGGCGAGGCCGAGGTCGCCGTCCGTGACGGTGAGGTGCTGGTGCCGAGGCTCGGCAGGCTCGGCGAGCCCGAAGTGCCGGTGTCCGTGCCGCCGTCGGACGGTGAGGGCGCGGTGTTGGTGACGGGTGGTACGGGTGGTCTGGGTGCGGTGATGGCCCGGTATCTGGTGGCTGAGCGTGGCGTGCGGGACCTGGTGCTGGTGTCGCGGCGTGGCGGGGACGCCCCGGGTGCGGCGGAGCTGGCCGGGGAGCTGCGCGAGGCCGGTGCCGCGGTGGAGGTCGTCGCGTGCGACCTGTCCGACCGTGAGTCGGTCGTCGGTCTGGTCGAGTCCCTCGTCGCAGGACGCGGGCTGCGCGCCGTCGTGCACGCGGCCGGGGTCGGGGGCGGCGGCCTGGTGGGCACGCTGTCGTCCGAGCGGTTCGGTGCGGTGCTGGGTGCGAAGGCCGATGCGGCGTGGTGGTTGCACGAGGCGACGGCGGGTGTGGGGTTGGCGGCGTTCGTACTGGTGTCGTCGGCGGGTGGTCTGGTGCTGACGGCTGGTCAGGGTGATTACGCTGCGGCCAATGTGTTCCTGGACGCGTTGGCGGCGCGGCGTCGGGCCGAGGGTCTGGTGGCGACGTCGATGGCCTTCGGGTTCTGGGACGTGGGCGCGGGGCTGGGTGAGTACCTGTCGGAGGTGGACCGGCGTCGGATGGCGTCGCAGGGTCTGCCGTCGTTGTCGCACGAGGCGGGGCTGGCGTTGTTCGCGGCGGGTCTGGACCGGAGTGAGGCGACGGTCGTGCCGCTGCGCGTCGACACCGCCGCGCTGCGCACCCGCACCGACGAGATCCCCGCGCTCCTGCGCGCACTGGCCCCCGCCCGCCGCGTCACCGCGGCCACGGGATCGGCGGTGGCGCCGGGCCAGGGTGACTCCCCGTCGCGCAAGCTCGCCGAACTGCCCGCGCCCGAACGGCACCGCACGGTGCTGCACCTGGTCCGGTCGCAGGTCGCGGCGGTGCTGGGCCACGGGTCGGCCGAGGCGATCGGCGCGGACCGGGCCTTCCAGGAACTGGGCTTCGACTCGCTGGCGGCGACCGAACTGCGCAACCGGCTCAACACACTGACCGGACTGCGGCTGCCCGCCACCCTGGTCTTCGACCACCCCAACGCCCTCGCCGTCACCGACCACCTCTCCGCGCGGCTCGCCGGCGAGACCGCGCGGACAAGGACCCCGGTCCGCACCGGCACAGGGGCGCCGGCCGCCGACGAGCCCATCGCCATCGTCGGCATGGCCTGCCGCTACCCCGGCGGCGTCACCACCCCCGAGGAACTGTGGCGCCTGGTCACCGAAGGCGTGGACACCGTCTCCGACCTTCCCGACGACCGGGGCTGGGACATCGACGGGCTCTACGACCCCGAGCCCGGCAAGGAGGGCAAGAGCTACACCAAGCGCGGCAGCTTCCTCCACGACGCCGCCCAGTTCGACCCCGGCTTCTTCGGCATCTCGCCACGCGAGGCCCTGTACATGGACCCGCAGCAGCGCCTGCTCCTGGAGACCTCCTGGGAGGCACTGGAGCGTGCCGGCATCGACCCGGCCACCCTGCGCGGCAGCCAGACCGGCGTCTTCGCCGGCGTCATGTACCACGACTACGCGCTGAACGTCTCGCCCTCCGGCACCGCCGGCGGCAGCGTGGTGTCCGGTCGCCTGTCGTACACCTTCGGCTGGGAGGGCCCGGCCGTCACCGTGGACACGGCCTGCTCCTCGTCCCTGGTCGCGCTGCACCTCGCGGTACAGGCGCTGCGCTCCGGCGAGTGCTCGCTCGCCGTGGCCGGCGGCGCCACCGTGATGTCGACGCCCGGCATGTTCGTCGAGTTCAGCCGCCAGCGGGGCCTCTCCGCCGACGGCCGCTGCAAGGCGTTCGCCGGCGCGGCGGACGGCGTCGGCTGGTCGGAGGGCGTCGGCGTCCTCCTGGTGGAGCGGCTCTCCGACGCCGTGCGCAACGGCCACCGCGTGCTGGCCGTCGTCAAGGGCACGGCCGTCAACCAGGACGGCGCCTCCAACGGCTTCACCGCGCCCAACGGCCCCTCCCAGCAGCGCGTCATCCGCCAGGCCCTGCGGGGCGCCGGAGTGCCCGCCTCCGAGGTGGACGTGGTCGAGGCGCACGGCACCGGCACCACCCTCGGTGACCCCATCGAGGCCCAGGCGCTGCTCGCCACCTACGGCCAGGACCGGCCCGGGGACCGGCCGCTGCTGCTCGGCTCCGTCAAGTCCAACATCGGCCACGCCCAGGCCGCAGCCGGGGTCGCCGGCGTCATCAAGATGGTCATGGCGATGGAGCACGGCACCGTGCCGCGCACCCTCCACGTCGACCAGCCGTCGCCGCACGTCGACTGGACCGAGGGCAGCGCCGAACTCGTCACCGAGGACCGGCCGTGGCCGGTCACCGGCCGTCCGCGCCGGGCGAGCGTCTCGGCGTTCGGCCTCAGCGGCACCAACGCCCACGTCGTCCTGGAGCAGGGGCCCGGCGTCGCGGCCGACGCGCCGCGATCCGCCGAGGAGGGCCGCGCCCCCGCCGTCCTCCCGTGGACGGTCTCGGCGGCCACCCCGGACGCCCTGCGCGCCCAGGCCACCCGTCTCCTGGATCACCTGGCGGACCGGCCCGAGGCGCGCCCCCTGGACGTCGCCCACGCGCTGGCCACCTCCCGCACCTCGCTGGAGTCCCGCGCGGTGGTCCTCGGTACTGGCCGGGACGACCTCCTGACCGGCCTGCGCTCCCTCGCGGCCGGCGAGAACGCCCCCGGGGTCGTCACCGGAACCGCCCGCTCCGTCGGCACCACGGCCTTCCTCTTCTCCGGGCAGGGCGCACAACGCCTGGAGATGGGGCGCGCCCTCCACGAGGCGTTCCCCGTCTTCGCTGAGGCGTTCGACGCGGTCTCGGCCGGGCTCGACGAGCACCTGGACCGGCCGCTGCGCGAGGTGGCCTGGGGCCAGAACGCGTCGGACCTCGACGGCACGGCATATGCCCAGTCCGCGCTGTTCGCCTACGAAGTCGCTCTCTTCCAGCTTCTCGCCTCGTGGGGCGTCACCCCGGACCTGGTGGCCGGCCATTCGATCGGTGAGGTGGCGGCCGCGCATGTGGCGGGTGTGTTCTCGCTGGCGGATGCGTGTGCTCTGGTGGCCGCCCGGGGTCGTCTGATGCAGGCGTTGCCGGAGGGTGGCGCCATGGTGGCTCTGGAGGCGTCCGAGGCCGAGGTGCTGCCGCATCTGGAATCCGTCGAGGGCGTTTCGGTCGCCGCCGTGAACGGTCCGTCGTCGGTGGTTGTCTCGGGCGTTGGGGAAGCCGTCGAGACGGTGGCGGAGGCGTTCCGTGAGCAGGGACGCCGAGTCAGCCGTCTGCGTGTGTCGCACGCCTTCCACTCGCCACTGATGGAGCCGATGCTCGCTGAATTCCAAGAGGTCCTGGTCGGCCTGTCGTACGCGGAGCCGTCGCTGCCCGTCGTCTCGAACGTCTCGGGCCGGATCGCGCAGTCCGGTGAACTGACCACGCCGGACTACTGGGTGCGGCACGTCCGTGAGGCCGTCCGCTTCGGCGACGGCGTCCGGGCGCTGCGTGCCGCGGGCGTGGACCGCTGTGTCGAGGTCGGCCCCGACGCCGTCCTCACCGGAATGGCCCGCACCTGCCTCGACGCCGACGAGGAGACCGCGGTCCTGCTGGTGCCGTCCGCCCGCAAGGGACGGGAGGAGCCCGACGCCCTGCTCACCGCGCTCGCGCAGCTGCACACCGCGGGCACGGCCGTCGACTGGGCCGGCTTCTTCGCCGGCTCCGGTGCCCGCCCCGTCGACCTGCCCACCTACGCCTTCCAGCGCGAGCGGTACTGGCTGACCGCCGCCGACGGGGCCCCGGCCGCCGCCGGCGCCGGGCTCGACACGGCCGACCACCCGTTGGTGGGAGCGGTGGTGTCGCTGCCGGACTCCGGCGGCGCGGTGCTGACGGGCCGGCTGTCGGTGGAGGCGCAGCCGTGGCTCGCCGACCACGTGGTCCTCGGCAGGACCATGCTGCCGGGCGCCGTCCTCGTCGAACTGGCCCTCACGGCTGGTGAGTCCGTCGACTGCGCCACGCTCGACGAACTGACCCTGGCGGCGCCCCTGGTGCTGCCCGAGCGGAGCGGTGCCCAAGTCCGCGTCGTCGTCGGGCCGCGCACCGCCGGACGCCGCACGGTCGCCGTCTACTCGCGCCCCGAGGACACCGAGCAGGAGTGGGCCACCCACGCCACCGGCTTCCTCACCGACACCTCCGTCCCGGCCGGGGACGAGCTGACGCAGTGGCCGCCGGCCGGCGCCGACACCGTGCCCGTGGAGCGGGCGTACGAGGTCTTCCACGAGCGCGGCTACGCGTACGGGCCGGTGTTCCAGGGGCTGCGCGCCGCCTGGCGGCGGGGCGGGGAACTCTTCGCGGAGGTGGCGCTCCCCGAGGAGGCGGCCGACGAGGCGAGGCTGTTCGGCCTGCACCCGGCGCTGCTCGACGCCGCCATGCACGCCGCGATCCTCAACGACAGCAACGACAGCAACGACAGCAACGACAGCGATGCCGGGGACGCCGGCGCCGAGGGAGGGAGCGGCGAGACGGTGATCCCGTTCGCGTGGAACCGCGTCGCCCTGCACGCGGTCGGTGCGACCGCCGTCCGCGTCCGGATCGCCACCGCCGACGACGGCGGGATGGACATCCGTGTCGCCGACGTCACCGGTGCCCCGGTGATGACGGTCGGCTCCATGGTGAGCCGCCCCGTCTCCGCCGACCAGCTCGGTGCCGCGTCCCGCGACGCGGGCGCGCTCTACGCCCCCGAGTGGATCCCCGCGACCGGGGCCGGTGTCACCGGCACGGCGTGGGCCCACTGGGCCGAGGTCGCGGAGTCCGGCGGCGAGGCGCCCGCCGTCGTGGTGCTGGACGCCTCCGTCATGTCCGGCCCGGACGAGGCCGAGGTGCCCGCCTCGCTGCGGTCGGTGCTGGACGGTGTGCTGGCCGTGGCGCAGCGCTGGCTGACCGAGGAGCGCTTCGGCGCCTCCCGCCTCGTGGTGGTGACGCGGGGCGCGATGCCGGTGGGCCTCGCCGGTGCCCCGGCCGTCGGTGATGTGGTCCTGGCTCCGGTGTGGGGTCTGGTGCGGGCGGCGGTGGCGGAGAATCCGGGTCGGTTCGCTCTGGCCGATGTGGCGGTGGACGCGGATGAGGTGGCGGTGGACCGTGCGGTCGCGGCGGTGCTGTCGGGCGAGGCGGAGGTGGCGGTTCGCGAGGGTGTGGTGTGGGTGCCGAGGCTGGCGCGGTTGCGGGAGGACGTTTCCG
Source organism: Streptomyces diastaticus subsp. diastaticus (assembly GCF_011170125.1). Classification (NCBI taxonomy): domain Bacteria; kingdom Bacillati; phylum Actinomycetota; class Actinomycetes; order Kitasatosporales; family Streptomycetaceae; genus Streptomyces; species Streptomyces diastaticus. The sequence continues at coordinate 1,773,638 of NZ_BLLN01000003.1, forward strand.
CTGTGGGGGTGCCGGTGTCCGTGCCGTCGTTGGATGGTGAGGGTGCGGTGTTGGTGACGGGTGGTACGGGTGGTCTGGGTGCGGTGATGGCCCGGTATCTGGTGGCTGAGCGTGGTGTGCGGGACCTGGTGCTGGTGTCGCGGCGGGGTGCGGATGCTCCGGGTGCTGGGGAGCTGGCGGGGGAGTTGCGTGCGGCTGGTGCGACGGTCGAGGTGGTCGCGTGTGATGTGTCGGACCGGTGGGCGGTGGTCGGTCTTGTCGAGTCTCTTGTCTGCGGCCGTGGGCTGCTTGCTGTGGTACATGCGGCCGGGGTCGGGGACAACGGTCTTGTGCGGGATCTGAGTTCCGAGCGGTTCGGTGCGGTGCTGGGTGCGAAGGCCGATGCGGCGTGGTGGTTGCACGAGGCGACGGCGGGTGTGGGGTTGGCGGCGTTCGTACTGGTGTCGTCGGCGGGTGGTCTGGTGCTGACGGCGGGTCAGGGGAATTACGCTGCGGCCAATGTGTTCCTGGACGCGTTGGCGGCGCGGCGTCGGGCCGAGGGTCTGGTGGCGACGTCGATGGCCTTCGGGTTCTGGGACGTGGGCGCGGGGCTGGGTGAGTACCTGTCGGAGGTGGACCGGCGTCGGATGGCGTCGCAGGGTCTGCCGTCGTTGTCGCACGAGGCGGGGCTGGCGTTGTTCGCGGCGGGTCTGGACCGGAGTGAGGCGACGGTCGTGCCGCTGCGCGTCGACACCGCCGCGCTGCGCACCCGCACCGACGAGATCCCCGCGCTCCTGCGCGCACTGGCCCCCGCCCGCCGCGTCACCGCGGCCACGGGATCGGCGGTGGCGCCGGGCCAGGGTGACTCCCCGTCGCGCAAGCTCGCCGAACTGCCCGCGCCCGAACGGCACCGCACGGTGCTGCACCTGGTCCGGTCGCAGGTCGCGGCGGTGCTGGGCCACGGGTCGGCCGAGGCGATCGGCGCGGACCGGGCCTTCCAGGAACTGGGCTTCGACTCGCTGGCGGCGACCGAACTGCGCAACCGGCTCAACACACTGACCGGGCTGCGGCTGCCCGCGACCCTGGTCTTCGACCACCCCAACGCCCTCGCCGTCACCGGGATCGTTCTGGACGAACTGGCAGCCGCCCACCCCCAGACCGGCCCGGGCAGCGCCACCGATGACGACGACGGGGTGCGCCGCGCCCTGTCCGCCATCCCCGCCCGTCGCCTGCGGGACGCCGGCCTGGCCGAGACGCTGCTCGAACTCGCCGGGGAGTCCGGCGGGGTCTCCGCCGGCGAACGGGACGCCCTGCTCGCGGCCTTCGACGACGCCCCGGACGAGGCACCCGGTCCGTACGACGGGAGCGACGGGGACGGCACCATCGCCGACGCGACCGGGGCCGCGGACGGCACCGCCGGGACCGGAGCGGCCCCGGCCACGGACCCGGGTGCCGGCGCGCTGCGCGCGGCCCGGGCCGAGACCGCCCGGCTGCGCCGCGACAACCGCAGGCTCGCCGCGGCCCAGCACGAGCCCATCGCCATCGTGGGCATGGCCTGCCGCTACCCGGGCGGCGTCAGCTCGCCCGAGGACCTCTGGCGACTGGTCACCTCCGGTGACGACGCGATCGTCCCGTTCCCCGAGGACCGTGGCTGGGACCTGTCGATCCTCCGCGACCCCGAGAGCGAGCACCCCGACGGCCTCTACGCCCGGGAAGGCGGATTCCTCGACGGAGCGGCCGACTTCGACCCCGGCTTCTTCGGCATCTCGCCGCGCGAGGCCCTCGGCATGGACCCGCAGCAGCGCCTGGCGCTGGAGATGTCCTGGGAGGCACTGGAACGCGCAGGGATCGACCCGACGTCGCTCAAGGGCAGCCGGACCGGCGTCTTCGCCGGCGTCATGTACCACGACTACCCCGGCAGCGACGGCAACGGCAGCGTCGTCACCGGCCGCGTCGCCTACAAGCTGGGCCTGGAGGGCCCGGCGGTCTCCGTCGACACCGCCTGTTCCTCCTCGCTGGTCGCCCTGCACCTCGCGGTGCAGGCGCTCCGGCAGGGCGAGTGCTCCCTGGCGATCACCGGCGGTGTCACGGTGCTGTCGACGCCCGCCGTGTTCGCCGAGTTCGGCCGCCAGGGAGGCCTCGCTCCCGACGGCCGCTGCAAGTCCTTCGCCTCGGCGGCCGACGGCACCGGATTCTCCGAGGGCGCGGGCTTCCTCGTCGTCGAGCGGCTGTCCGACGCGGTACGCAACGGTCACGAGGTGCTCGCCGTGGTCCGCGGTTCCGCCGTCAACCAGGACGGCGCGAGCAACGGCCTCACCGCGCCCAACGGCCCCTCCCAGCGCCGCGTCATCCGGCAGGCGCTGGCCAACGCCCGGCTCGCCGCCGACCAGGTCGACGCCGTCGAGGCGCACGGCACCGGCACCACCCTGGGCGACCCCATCGAGGCCCAGGCGCTGCTGGCCACCTACGGGCAGAACCGCGCCCCCGGGCAGCCGCTGCTGCTCGGCTCGGTCAAGTCGAACATCGGCCACACCCAGGCCGCCGCCGGGGTCGCCGGCGTCATCAAGATGGTGCTGGCCCTGCGCAACGGGCGACTGCCCGCCACGCTGAACGTCGACGCCCCCAGCGACCAGGTCGACTGGACCACGGGGTCGGTGGAACTGCTCACCGAGGCGCGGGAGTGGACCGGCTCCGGCCGTCCCCGCCGCGCCGGCGTCTCCTCCTTCGGGATCAGCGGCACCAACGCCCACGTCATCGTCGAGCAGGCGCCGGCCGCCGCCCTCCCGGCGGCCGGGCCCGCGACCGGCGACACCGACGGCGGGCAGGCCGCGGCCCCGGTCGTCCCGTGGCTGCTGTCGGCCCGCGACCGGGACGCCCTGCGCGCCCAGGCCGAGCGACTGCTCGACCACCTCACCGCGGCCAAAACGCGTGCGCCGCGCCCGCTGGACGTCGCCTGCTCCCTGGCCACCACCCGGGCCTCGTTCGAGCACCGGGTGGCCGTCACGGGCGCCGGCCGGAACGGCCTGCTGGCCGCGCTCGGCGCCGTCGCCCGCGGCGAGGAACCCTCCACGACGGCCGGCGAGGGACTGCTCGCCGTCCTGTTCCCGGGGCAGGGCTCGCAGCGGCTCGGCATGGGACGCGGCCTCCACGAGCGGTTCCCGGTCTTCGCCGAGGCGTTCGACGCGGTCTGCGCCGGACTCGACGAGCACCTGGACCGCCCGCTGCGCGAGGTGGTCTGGGGCGACGACGAGGACGCCCTGAACGCCACCGCGTACGCGCAGGCCGCGCTGTTCGCCCTCGGAGTGGCCCTCCATCGGCTCACCGCCTCGTGGGGCGTCACCCCCGACCTGGTGGCCGGGCACTCGATCGGTGAGATCGCCGCCGCGCACGTCGCCGGGGTGTTCTCGCTGGCGGACGCCTGCGCCCTGGTCGCCGCGCGTGGCCGGCTGATGCAGGCGCTGCCGGAGGGCGGCGCGATGGCCGCCGTCCAGGCCACCGAGGAGGAGGTGCTGCCGCGTCTCACCGACGGGGTCTCGGTCGCCGCCGTCAACGGCCCCGCCTCCGTGGTGGTCTCCGGTACCGCCGAGGGTGTGGAGAAGGTGACCGGAGCCCTGCGCGAGCTGGGCCGCCGGACCACCGCGCTCCGCGTCTCGCACGCCTTCCACTCGCCGCTGATGGAACCGATGCTGGAGGAGTTCCGGGCGGTCGTCGCCGGGCTCACCCCGCAGGCCCCCGCGATCCCGGTGGTCTCCAACCTCACCGGGACCACCGCCGGCGCCGAGGAACTGTGCTCCGCCGAGTACTGGGTGCGGCACGTCCGGGAGGCGGTCCGCTTCGCCGACGGCGTCCGCGCCCTGCACGAGGCCGGTGCCACCCGCTTCCTGGAGCTGGGCCCCGACGGCGTCGCCTGCGCCATGGCCCGCGAGTCCCTGCCCGAGACCGCCGTGACCGTCGCCGCCCAGCGGCGTACGGCCCCCGGGGAGGCCGCGCTGGTCGAGGCCGTCGCCCGGCTGCACGGACACGGCGTCCGCGTGGACTGGCCCGCCTTCTTCGCGGGCCTCGACGCCCGCCGGGTGGACCTGCCCACCTACGCCTTCCAGCGGCGCCGGTTCTGGCCCGCCGAGATGATGGCCATGGGCGCCGGCGCGGAGGCCGCGGGTCTCGCGCCGGCCGGCCACCCGTTGCTCGGCGGCGCGGTCGAACTGGCCGGCACCGACGGCCACCTGTTCACCGGACGCCTCTCCCAGGGCACCCACGGCTGGGTCTGCGACCACCGGGTCATGGGCGCCGTCCTGGTGCCCGGCACCGCCCTGCTGGAACTCGCCGTCCACGCCGGCGGCGTGCTCGGGTGCGAGCGGGTGGAGGAACTGACCCTGGCCGCACCGCTGGTCCTGCCCGAGCGGGGCACGGTCCAGGTGCAGGTCGGCGTCGCGGCCCCCGACCCGGAGGGCCGCCGCGCCATCGCCATCCACTCCCGGCCCGCCGACGACCCCGGCGCGCCGTGGACCTCGCACGCCGAGGGCACTCTGGCCGCCGGCCCCGCGCAGGCCCCCGCCACCGACTTCGACGCCACCGTGTGGCCGCCGGAGAAGGCCGAACCGCTGGACACCGCCGGACTGTACGAGCGCTTCGAGGACGCCGGGTTCTCCTACGGCCCCGTCTTCCAGGGGCTGCGGGCCGCCTGGAGCCGCGACGGCGAGATCTTCGCCGAGGCCGCGCTGCCCGACGGCACCCACGGCGAGGCGTTCACCCTGCACCCGGCGCTCTTCGACGCCGGGCTCCACGCCACCGCCCTGGCCGGCGAGGAGGGCGAAGGCGCTGGCGGGGTCCCGTTCTCCTGGAACTCGGTCTCCGTGCACGCCGTCGGCGCCTCCGCCGTGCGGCTGCGGCTCTCCCGCACCGAGGACGGCATCCTCACGATCGCCGTCAGCGACACGGCCGGCGCCCCGGTCGCCACGGTCGGTTCCCTGGCGACCCGCCCGATCTCCGCCGGACAGCCCGGTGGCACGGGCGGCCCGGGCCGCGACTCCCTGTTCCTCCTGGACTGGGTGCCTGCCGGGGAGACCACCACGCAGGACGCCGCGGCGGCCGGCCCGTTCGCCGTCCTCGGCGCGGACAGCACGCTCCTCGCGGACGGTACCGCGGGCGTGGCCGGCCTGACGGACCTCGCCACCGGCCCCGCCGCCGGGGACGGCGTGCCGCCCGTGGTCCTGCTGCCGGTCACCACCACCCCGGGGGCGGAGCCCGGCACGGGCGAGGGGGACATGGCAGGGGCCGCCCGCGTGGCGACCACCAGGGTTCTGGAGACGGTCCGCGACTGGCTGGCGGACGAGCGGTCCGCCGCCTCCCGCCTGGTGGTCCTCACCCGTGGCGCCTCCGACGGCGCCGACCCGGCGGCCGCGGCGGTCTGGGGCCTGATGCGCGCCGCACAGGCGGAGAACCCCGGCCGGTTCACCCTCCTCGACCTGGAGTCCGCCGCCACCGAGCCCGTCGAGCCGTCCGTCCTGCGGGAGGCGCTGGCCTTGGGCGAGCCGCAGCTCGCCCTGCGCGAGGGCCGCCTGCTGGCGCCCCGTCTGGTACGCGCCGCGGCGCCCGCCGGAGGGGACGCGGCCGGCTGGGACCCGGCGGGCACCGTCCTGGTCACCGGCGGCACCGGCGGCCTCGGCGCCGCCGTCGCCCGCCACCTGGTCACCGAGCACGGTGCCCGGAACCTGCTCCTGGTGAGCCGGCGCGGCCCGGACGCCGAGGGGGCCGGTGACCTCGCGGCCGCCTTGGAGGAGGCGGGCGCCCGCGTCACCGTCGCGGCCTGCGACGTCGGTGACCGGGCGGCCCTCGACGCCCTGCTGGCGGACCTCCCCGCCGACCGCCCGCTGCGGGCCGTGGTCCACGCGGCCGGCGTCCTGGACGACGGGGTCCTCGACTCCCTCAGCCCGGAACGCCTGGCCGCCGTACTGCGCCCCAAGGCGGACGCCGCCTGGCACCTGCACGAGGCGACCGCGGGGCTCCCGCTCGACGCTTTCGTGCTGTTCTCCTCCGTGGCGGGCACGTTCGGCAGCGCCGGACAGGCCAACTACGCGGCGGGCAACGCCTTCCTCGACGCACTGGCCCGCCACCGCCGGGACCGCGGACTGCCCGCGGTGTCGATGGCCTGGGGCCCGTGGACGCGGGGGAGCGGCATGACCGGCGAGCTGACCGAGGCGGACATCGCCCGGATGTCCCGCGCGGGCATGCCCCCGATCGACCCGGAGCAGGGCCTGGCCCTGTTCGACACGGTCATCGGTGCCGCCGATCCCGCCCCGGCCCTCCTCCCGGTCCGGCTGGACCTGTCGGCCCTGCGCTCCCTCGGTGAGGTGCCGCCACTGTTCCGCTCGCTGATCCGGGCCCAGGCGCGCCGCGCCTCCGACGGAGGGGCCGCGGCCGCCGCCGGCCTCACCCGGCGCCTCGCCGGCCTGACCCGGGCCGAGGGAGAGGAGGTCCTGCTCGACCTGGTGCGCGGCCAGATCGCGACCGTACTGGGCCACACCGGCCTGGCCGACGTCGAACCCACCCGCGCGTTCCAGGACCTGGGCTTCGACTCGCTCACCTCCGTCGAGCTGCGGAACCGGCTCGGCGCCCTCACCGGTGTCCGGCTCCCGGCCACCCTGCTGTTCGACCACCCCACCCCAAGTGAGCTCGTCGCACACCTGTACACCCGGGTGGCACCCGCCCCGGCGGACGGGCCGGGGGCGGTCCTGGCCGAACTGGACAAGCTGGAGAAGTCCTTCACGGGTGTGGAGATGGGGGCGGAACTCTTCGACCAGGTGGCCGGTCGGCTGGAGGTGCTCCGCAGCAAGTGGCAGGAACTGCGGGCCGAGGCCGTCAAGGGTGCCGAGAAGGCGGAGGAGGAGACCTTCGACTTCGACTCGGCCTCCGACGAGGACATGTTCGACATGCTCGACAACGAACTCGGGCTCTCCTGACCCGACGGTGGTGGGGGCCGCCCGCACCGGCGGCCCCCACCACCGTCCCCGTGCAACTGAGGGCGGCCCTGGGGCCCGGCATCGTCACGATGCCGGGCCCCAGGGCCGCCCTCTCGCCGCTGTCCGGATTCGCCCCCCCGGGGCGGTCCGTTCGGGACGTCCGGTCACCCGAGCGAGTAGCCGATCCCGGGCGACGAAGCCCGATCCTGCCCGTTCAGGTGCGGTCGATGACCGCTTTTTTGTGCACGGAGAGTCCTTCTCCACTGGTCACGACCGCGCGTGTGTGAGGCAGGTGGGTCCTGCCTGCCCCCGTGCCCGCCGACCGTGCCCGTTGCGGGCGCAGTGCGTCCGGGTGGCCTCATCCCTCAGGCAGGTGCCGCCAGCCGCCCGTTCGCGAGTCGCGGCAGCGTCCCCGCGGTGGCCTTCGCCGGCGTCGAGCGAGCGCCTCAGGGCTCCTGGATGAACATGTCCGGCGGATTCTGGTGGAAGCGAGAGGCTTTTCGGAGTTCTTCAGTCCGTTTCTGTGCGAGCGGGTGCCCGCTTTTGCCCGCCGTTCAGGGCGTGCCTGCCGGGTCCCACCCCGGCAAGCTCCGGAGTTCGAGGGATTCCGCCGAGGGCTGACAGCGGGCGCTGCCCGTTCGGGTGCCCGCCGACGTGACCGCATGCCCGTCTCCCACGCGGAAGGGAGCGTGCGCCCAGCGGTCCCGCCCCTCCGGCTGAGGGAGCCCGTCGCCGGCCGGACACGGGAAAGGCCCGTGGACGCGGGGGGAGCGTCCACGGGCCTCGTCCCCGCACGCACGGGGGGAGTCGCGTGCGGGGAGTCAGAGCGGCCGGCGGAAACCGCGTACGGCGGCCGCCATGCCGGTCACGGCGATCACGGCGCAGATCACCACGGCGGGGACCGCGTGGTCCAGGCCGGGCACGTCCAGGGCGAGCGCCCGGGTGGCGTCGATCGCGTACGTCAGGGGGTTGACGCTCGCGACCGCGCCCAGCCAGGCGGGCAGGTCCTCGACCGGGACGTACGCGCTGGAGGCGAACATCAGCGGGAAGATCACGATCAGGGCGAGGTTCTGCAGCGGCTCGGCCCGCCGCAGCCAGGCGCCCGCCGCGATGAACGCCCAGCCCAGCGAGAAGCTGATGAACAGCGTCAGCCCGGCGGAGAGCGCCAGTTCGGCCGCCCCGCCGTTGGGGGAGTAGCCGAGGACGGTCATCGCCAGCGCCATGATGACGACGATCTGCACGGCGCCGCGCACCAGGCCGACCAGGCTGCGGGCGGCCAGCAGCGCCCCCGGGTGCACCGGCATGGACCGCAGCCGGGCCACCATGCCGTTCTTCTGGTCCTCCACCAGGCCCACGCCGGACTGCATCGCCGACTGGGCGGCGTTGTCCACCAGGACGGCCGGCAGCACGTAGTCGAGGTAGCTGACGCCGCCCGGGAAGTGCGGTGGCATGCCCATCCTGCTGAAGACCTGGGTCAGCACGAAGAGGATGACCACCGGCTGGATCAGGCCGAAGAGCACGATGCCCGGGTCGGTCACCATGGCCCGCAGGGACCGGCCGGTGAGCACCCGGATCTGGGTGAGGAGCGAACTCCCCCCGAAGGCGGGCACCGCACCGCCCTCATGCCGCGGCGCGGCCGGAGCGGCCGGCGGGGCGAGCTGAGTGGTCAAGGGGTCCTCCACGAAAGGCGTCGTCGGCCGGCGGGGCACCGGCCGGGGTGTCGAGGGGTGCGCGCGGCGCGCGACGGCACGCCGGGCCGGGCCCGGGGGCGGCCGGGGGCCTGAGCCGTCAGGCCGGGGTCCGGGCGGCGGCCTGATCGGCCAGGGTCAGGTACACGTCGTCGAGGGTGGGCTCGCCGAAGGTCAGCTCGCCCGCCTCGACGCCCACCTGGTCCAGGGTCCGGATGACGTCGGCGATCTCCCGGGTGGCGTCGATGGGTACGACGACGGTCCGGTCCGGGCCCTCGCCGTTGACCGGGGCGAAACCCGCCCGGCGCAGCGCCGCGCCCGCCGAGCGCACCTCCTCGCCCGACCCCAGCGTCAGCGTCACCGTGCGGCGGCCGACGGTCGCCTTCAGCTCCGACGCCGTCCCCGCCGCGACGACCCGGCCCGCGGACAGCACCGCGATCCGGTCCGCCAGCCGGTCGGCCTCCTCCAGGTACTGCGTGGTCAGCAGCACCGTCGTGCCCTGCTCGACCAGCCCCTCGACGATCTCCCACAGGTTGAGGCGGCTGGAGGGGTCCAGACCGGTGGTGGGCTCGTCGAGGAAGAGCACCTCCGGCGCGCCGACCAGCGACACCGCCAGGTCCAGGCGCCGCCGCAGACCGCCCGAGTAGCCGCTCGCACGCCGGTCGGCGACCTCCGTCAGCCGGAACACGTCCAGCAACTCCTGCGCGCGCGCTCGGGCAGCCCGGCGCCCCGCGCCCAGCAGACGGGCGATCAGCACGATGTTCTCCCGCCCGCTGAGCTGCGCGTCCACCGACGCGAACTGCCCGGTGAGCCCGATGCGCCGACGGATCTCGACCGGCCGGCCGGCCACGTCGTAGCCGGCGACCCTCGCCCGCCCCGACGTCGGCGGCAGAGCCGTGGTGAGGATGTCGACCAGAGTGGTCTTCCCGGCCCCGTTGTGGCCGAGGAGCCCCAGCACCGTGCCTCGCGGGACACTGACGCTGACCGAGTCCAGCGCGAGGACCGTGCCGTACGACTTGGTGACGTCCTCCGCCTCGATCATCAGGTCGCCGCACGCGGTGCCGGCGGCCGGTGCGGGCGTGGTGACAGGGGGCAGGTGGAGCCCGCTCATGGGGTGTACTCCCGCTCGTGGGTCTGTGCAGGGTGGACGACCGGCCGAGGGCCGGCCGGACGGGGACGCTCGCCACGCCCGCGCCGGGCGGGAGCGGTGCCGGGGCACCGGAACGACGGGCCCGGGAGGGCGGGGTGATCAGGAGCCCCGTACGGGGCGCCCCCCGCCGTACCGGGGGCGGAGGCCGTCGGGCCGCGGGGGTACCGCCGGGCCGGGAGGGTCACGGCGTGCCGCCGTCCATGAGGCGGAACAGCTCCTCGTCCGACGCGTCGTCCAGATCCAGCGGCGCGCTCGCCGGGGCCGCCGGGCCACCGCTCGGCGCCCACCGGCCGGCCAGGGCCCGCAGCCGCGCCGCCGTGTCCGAGTCGACCTCGGCGCCCGAGACGAGCAGCGCCTCCAGTTCGTCGACCAGCGAGACGGCGTCCCGGCACCGCGGGGCCGGACCGCCCCGGAGCGTGTCGCACACCAGGCGGGCCACGGCGGCGGGGGAGGGGTGGTCGAAGACGAGGGTCGGGGGAAGTCTCACGCCGGTGACGGCGGTCAGCCTGTTGCGCAGTTCCACGGCCGTGACGGAGGTGACGCCCAGCTCGGTGAAGGCCGTGTCCGGCCCGGCGTGCGAGAGGTCGTCGCCGGTCACCGCCGCCAGCTCGGCCCGCACCAGCTCGGTGACCAGCGCGCCCGCCTCGCTCCCGGACAGGCCCGACAGCCGCTCGGCCAGCTCGGGACCGGCGGCGCCGTCCGCTGAGCCGCCGGGCAGGGAGAGCCCGGTGACCACGGACCGGGACGAGGCGAGCCAGTACGCCTCGTGCTGGAAGGCGTACGTCGGCAACGGCACCGTGCGGGCCTGCGGCAGCACCTCCCGCCAGTCGACGTCGAGGCCGAGCGCGTGCAGCCGTACGGCCGCGGTCAGCGCCGACCGCTCCTCGTCCCCGTCGCCGCGTACCACCGGCTCCACGGCGGGGCCCTCGCCCGCAGCTTCGCCCAGGCACTCCCCGACCATCGGGGTGAGCGCGGCCTCAGGGCCCAACTCGACGTAGACGGCCGTGCCTTCGTCCGCCAGGTGCCCGATGGCGTCGGCGAACCGGACGGTCTCGCGGGCGTGGCGCACCCAGTGGTCCGGATCGCTGACCTCCTCGGCGGTGAGCGGCCTGCCGGTGACGCCGGAGACCACCGGCATCGCGGGCGCGGCGAACGACAGCCCGGCGACCGTCGCGCGGAACTCCGGGAGCATCGGCTCCATGAGAGGCGAGTGGAAGGCGTGGCTGACCATGAGCCGGTGCGTCTTGTGCCCGGCGGCGGCTAGCTCCGTGACCATTTCGGACAGGGCTTCCTCGGCCCCCGACAGGACCACGGAGCGCGGGCCGTTGACGGCGGCGACGGCGACCTCGCCGGCGCGGCCCGCCAGCAGCGGCAGGAGCTCCGCCTCGGAGCAGCGCACCGCCGCCATGGCGCCGCCCGGCGGCAGCGCCGCCATCAGCCGGCCGCGTGCCGTGACCAGGGCGCAGGCGTCGGGCAGGGACAGCACGCCCGCCACGTGGGCGGCGGCGATCTCGCCCACCGAGTGCCCGACCAGCCGCGTGGGGACGATCCCCCAGGACTCCAGGAGCCGGTACAGGGCGACCTCGAACGCGAACAGCGCGGGCTGGGCGTGGCCCGTGCCGTCGAGCAGCCCGGCCTCGTCACTGTCGGGCGCCGCCCACATGACCTCGGTCAGGGGCCGCTCAAGCAGCGGGTCGAGGACCTGGCACACCTCGCGCAGCGCGGTGTCGAAGACGGGGAAGGCGGTGGCCAGCCCACGGCCCATGCCGAGTCGCTGGCTGCCTTGCCCGGTGAGGACGAAGGCGGTCTCCGGGGCCGGGCCGAGCGGCCCGCGTCCGGCGCTCCCGGGGGCCTCGCCCCGGGCGAAGGTGTCGGCGGACCGGGCCAGCGCGTCCCGGTCGCCGCCGGTCAGCACGGCCGTGCGCGGGTGCAGCGCCCGGGTGGTGAGCAGGGAGTACGCGATGTCGCGGGCGGAGACCTCCGGATGGGCGGCGGCGTACCCGGCCAGGCGCCGCGCCTGCCCGCGCAGCGCGTCCGCGCTCTTCGCCGAGACCAGCCACGGCACGGCGGCGCGCGGGGTGAGGGTGTCCGCGCCCTCGGTCGGTTCCTCGTCGGGGGCCGGTGCCGGCGCCTCCTCCAGGACGAGGTGGGCGTTGGTGCCGCTGATGCCGAAGGAGGAGATGCCCGCGCGGCGCGGCCGCCCCTCCTCGCGGGGCCAGTCACGGGGAGCGGACAGCAGCCGTACGGTGCCCGGCGACCAGTCCACCCGGGAGGTCGGCGGGTCCGCGTGCAGGGTGCGCGGGAGCAGGTCGTGCTGGAGGGCCAGGACCATCTTGATCACCGCGGCGGCGCCGGCCGCGGCCTGGGTGTGGCCGAGGTTGGACTTCACGGAGCCCAGCCACAGCGGCCGGCCCTCCGGCCGGTCCCGCCCGTAGGTGCCCAGCAGCCCGTCCGCCTCGATCGGGTCGCCGAGGGCGGTGCCGGTGCCGTGCGCCTCGACCACGTCCACCTCGGCGGCCCGGACACCGGCGTCGGCGAGGGCCTGCCGGATCACCCGGCGCTGGGCCGGACCGTTGGGGGCGGTGAGGCCGTTGGAGGCGCCGTCCTGGTTGACGGCGGAGCCGCGGATCACGGCGAGGACTCGGTGGCCGTTGCGGCGGGCGTCGCAGAGCCGTTCCAGCATCAGCAGGCCCGCGCCCTCGGACCAGGCGGCGCCGTCGGCGCCCTCGCCGAACGACTTGCAGCGACCGTCGGGGGACAGGCCCCGCAGCCGGGAGAAGCCCACGAAGGGGGCCGGGGTGGACATCACGGCGACGCCGCCCGCCAGCGCGAGGTCGCACTCCCCGGAGCGCAGCGAGCGGCAGGCCAGGTGCAGCGCGACCAGGGACGAGGAGCAGGCGGTGTCCACGGTGAGCGCCGGACCGTTCAGCCCGAGTGTGTACGCGATCCGCCCGGAGAGCGCGCCGCCCGCGGTGCCGACCGGCAGCAGACTCTCCAGCTCCCCGGTCGGGTCGGCGGCGCCGGCCGCGTAGTCGTGGTACATCGCGCCGGTGAAGACGCCGCTCCGGCTGCCCCGCAGGGCCTTCGGCGCGATGCCGGCGCGTTCCACGGCCTCCCAGGCCGTCTCCAGCAGCAGCCGCTGCTGCGGGTCGGTGGCGAGCGCCTCGCGCGCCGACATCCCGAAGAAGCCCGCGTCGAAGTGGGCCGCGTCGCGCAGGAACCCGCCCTCGCGCGCCACCGAGGTGCCGGGCACGTCGGGGTCGTCGCCGAAGAGGGTGTCCAGCTCCCAGCCACGGTCCTCGGGGAAGCCGGACACGGCGTCGGTGCCGTCGCGCAGCAGCTCCCACAGCGCCTCGGGGGAGGCGGCGCCGCCGGGCAGGCGGCAGGCCATCGAGACGATCGCGACGGGCTCGCCGTCGTGAGCCGCCGTGCCGGGGCTCTCCTCCTCGGCCGGGGAGGAGAGGCCGGCCAGCTCCCGGGCCAGGGCGGCCGGGGTAGGGAAGTCGAAGGCGACGCCGGCGGGCAGCGGCAGCCCGGTGGCAGCGGCGAGCGCGTTGCGCAGCCGTACCGAGGCGACCGAGTCCAGGCCGTGGGCACGGAAGGTGGTGTCCGGCCCGATCGGCGCCGCGGCGGCTCGTGCGCCGGCCTCACCGGGCGCGGCGGCCAGCACCTCGGCGACCGTGGCGACCACCAGCTCCAGTGCCGCCCGGGGGCCGGGGCGGGGCGTCCCGGCCGGAACGGCGGCAGGACGCCCGGCCGCCTCGGCGAGATACCGCTCCAGCGCCCGCCGGTTGATCTTTCCGGCCGGGGTACGGGGCAGCTCGGGCAGGGCCACCAGCTCCAGCGGGATCTTGTACTCGGCGATGCCCTGGCCACGCAGGAACGCCGTCACCTCGTCGAGCCCGACCGTGCCGCGCGGGCGCGGTGCCACGCCGTCCGAGGGTGCGCCGGAGGGCCGTTCGGTGACGACCAGCACCGGGTACTCGCCCAGGCGGGGGTCCGGCGCGGCGCACACGGCGAGCGGGCCGATGCCCGGAAGCTCGGCCAGCAGTGCCTGGATCTCCACCGCGTTGAACTTGCGGCCGCCGACGTTGATCAGCTCCGCCGAGCGGCCGTGGAAGACGACCAGGCCGTCCTCGCCGATCGAGGCCAGGTCACCGGTGCGCAGCCAGCCGTCCTCCGACACCACCGACCGGGTCAGCTCCGGCTCGCCGAAATAGCCGCGGAACATACTGGGGCTGCGGTAGTACAGCTCGCCGGGCACTCCGGGCGGGCACGGCGCGCCGTCCTCGTCCAGGACGCGCGTCTCGGCGTCGCGCGTGGGCCGGCCGACGCTGCGCGAGACCACCTCCGGCGCGTCCGCGGACAGGCTGCTGGTGCCGTTGCCGGCCTCCGACATGCCCCACACCACCACCAGGGTGGTGTCCAGGGTCTCCCGCACCTCCCGGACGAGGGCCGGCGGCAGCGCGGCTCCGGCGGTGAGGACCCGGCCGGGGCGGAAGCCCGGTCCCGCGGCGTCCTCGCGCACCCGGGAGACCACGTCGTGCAGTTGGGCGGGGACCGCCACGACCACGCTCGGCCGCTCCCGGCGGGCCAGCTCCAGGAACCGGTCGACGTCCCATCCGGGCAGCAGCACCTGGCAGCCGCCGCGGAAGAGCGCCGAGTACGCCGACTGGAGGCCGAAGCAGTGGGTCAGCGGGCACGCCGTGAGCAGGGTGCCCGCGAAGGCCTCCGCGGTGTCCTCGGTGGCGGCCCGGGAGTTGGTGAGCAGTCCCTCGTGCGAGTGGAGGCAGATCTTGGGACGCGCCGAGGTGGTGCCCGAGGACGGCAGCAGCAGGAACGGCGAGTCGGGGCACACCTCCACGGGCAGCGGGTCGCGCCCGGACCACCGCTCCAGCATCTCGGTCACGGTCTCCGTGCCCTCGCCCGCCACGTCCCCCGTGACCAGCACCGCGCCCAGACCCGGCAGCGCCTCCCGCAGCGCCGGTCCGGAGAGCGGGCCCCCGCTCTCCTGGGTGCGCGGCGGCAGGACGACGGCGGCGGGTCCGACCCGCTCCAGCAGGGACCGGACATCCGCGGCCGCGTTGCCCTGGTGCACGGGCATCGTGACCGCGCCGACAGAGGCCGCGGCCAGATGGAGCGTCAGGTACTCCCAGCTGTTGGGCAGGTGCAGGGCCACCACGTCGCCGGGGACCACCCCCGCCTCCTGGAGGCCGCGCGCCAGCGCGTCCACCGCGGTCCGCCAGGCGTTCCAGGTCAGGGCGTACTCCCCGTCGACCAGGGCCACGGCGTCGCCGCCGTGCCGCACGGCCTCGGCGAACACCCGGGGCAGGGTCAGCCCGTCCAGGGCCCGGCCGGTGGCGCCGGGCGGATCGGTCACGTAGTCGTGTGCGTGGACGGGCACCATCACTCCTGGATGTCGAGCGTCGCCGTCGAGGGGGGGAACGGTTCCAGGCTGTTCCCACCCGGCCCGGGTTTTCCCTAGAGATCCCGCCGTAGCGGTCCGGGTGCGGCCCCGCCGGGCCGGGCCGCTCGGCGAGGTGACCGTGTGCGGATACGACTCAGCCCCGGCATACCGGGCAACGGGTGGCCGGGGAGGAGGTCCTGCGCCGTACGCGATGCCCCGGTGGCCGGGCCACCGGGGCATCGCGGAGGTCACCCGGGCAGGGCGAGGCCCTTCGGGGCTTCCTGGGACGGACGGCCTTCCGGGCCCTCGCCGTGGTCCGCGCCGGGTGCCTCCCGGCCGGGGAACGCGGTGTTGAGCAGACGCAGCAGCGGGGCGGCCTTGACCGCCGTCTCCTCGAACTCGTCCGCCGGGTCGGAGAGCGCGATGACGGCGCCGCCGACGCCGTAGCGCAGCCGGCCGCCGCTGAGCACGACGGTGCGGATCACGATGGACAGGTCCACCGCGCCGGTGAGGGAGAAGTAGCCGATGGCACCCGAGTAGACGCCGCGCGGCCCGCCCTCCAGCCGGTCGATGATCCGCATGGTGCGGATCTTCGGCGCGCCGGTCATCGACCCGCCGGGGAAGGCGGCCCGGACCGCCGCCACCGGACCGCTGTCCTGGCGCAGCCGCGCCGTGACGGTGCTGACCAACTGGTGCACGGTCGCGTACGACTCCACCTGGAACACCGGCTCGGCGACGACCGAGCCGACCTCCGCGCACCGGCCCAGGTCGTGCCGGACCAGATCCACGATCATCAGGTTCTCGGCCCGGTCCTTCTCACAGGTGGCCAGCGCGCGCACGAGCGCGGCGTCCTCCTGCGGGGTGGCGCCACGCGGCCGCGTGCCCTTGATCGGCTTGGACTCCATCCGACCGTACCGGTCGATGCGCAGGAACCGCTCGGGGGAGCTGCTGAGCACCGCCATCGGGCCGAAGTCCAGGTACGCGGCGAACGGGGCGGCGCTCACCCGGCGCAGTGCCCGGTAGGCCGCCCAGGGGGTGAGGTCGGTGTCCGCCTCGGCCATGTTGGTCAGGCAGACCTCGTAGGTCTCCCCGGCGGCGATCTCCTGCTGGCAGACGTCGATCAGCTTGAGGTAGGCGTCCCGGTCGTGGCGCAGCTCGACCGGCCCGGTGGTGCACCGGGGGGCCTCGGCGCACGGTTCGGGTTCCCGTCCGGCGATGTCGTCCAAGGTGGTGGCGGCCGCCGTGAGCCAGGAGCGCGCCGCCTCCTCGGCGTCGTCCTCCACCAGCGCCAGCAGGTACGTGGTGCGGGTGCGGTGGTCCAGCACCAGGGCCCGGTCGGCGAAGACCAGCACGGCGTCGGGATCGGGCGAACGGTGCGCGGCGTCGCCGTCGCACTCGGCCTTCAGCTCGTAGCCGAGGCAGCCGACCCAGCCGAGCGCGAACTCGAAGGGCAGCTCGGGCACGTCCGTGCGCAGACCCGCCAGGTCGTTCTCCAGCCACGTCAGGAAGGGGCTCTCGACGGTGCTGTCGGCGCCGCCGGCGGTCACCGTGACCGTCCCGGCGTGCACGTCGGCCCTGGCGGTCCGGGCGAGCGGGCCGGAGGCGTCGCCCATCACGGAGAGCTGCCCCAGGCTCCCCCCGGGGCGGGCGCTGTCGAGCCAGAAGGGGTGGTCGCCGGTGCGGAACAGCGCGTCGAAGGCGACCTCGTCGTCCCAGTGGGTGGGCAGTGACTCGACGATCACCCGGAGGCGCCGCGCCGCGCCCGCCGCCGCCGGGGCCGCCGGTCCGCCCGCCGGCCCGGCGGCCGTGACCTCCGGGCCGGGGAGGTCCGCGGCGGTCCGCTGGGCGGGCACGGTCGCCAGGAGCGGACCGCGCCCGCCCGGGGCACCGCGTCGCGGACGGTCGTACCGCTCGGTCAGGCCACGGAAGTTGGCCAGCAGCCGGTGGCCCTCCTCGGTGCCGATCGACTCGGGGTGGAACTGCACTCCCCACAGCGGCAGCGTGCGGTGGCGCAGCGCCATCAGCACCCCCTCCGCCGACCAGGCGGTGGCCTCCAGCTCCGGCGGCAGCTCCGTCACCGCGAGGGAGTGGTAGCGGACGACCTCCAGCGGGTGCGGAAGCCCCTCGAAGAGGCCGGTGCCGTCGTGCCGGACGGCCGAGGTACGGCCGTGGCGGGGCTCGGGGGCGCGTCCCACCCGCGCGCCGTGGGCGAGCGCCATGCCCTGGTGCCCGAGGCAGACGCCGAGCACCGGCAGCCGCCCCTCCTCGGCGATTCCGGCGCACAGGCCGAAGTCGGTGGGGCGGTGCGGGGTGCCCGGCCCGGGGGAGAGCACCACGTTGTCGAAGGCGTCGAGCAGACCGGGGCGCCAGGCCGGGTCGTCGTTGCGGATGACCTCGGGTTCACGGCCGTTGACCCGGGACAGGTAGTGGAAGAGGTTGTAGGTGAACGAGTCGTAGTTGTCGACGAGAAGTGTGCGCATGGTGTCCTTGTCCCTCAGGCGCGTGAGCGGAAAGTGACGGGGGAGGCGGCGGACGGGGCCGCCGTCCGGGCCTGTGCGGGCTCTCCGGTGGTGCGGACCACGGCCGCCGCGTACGCGCGTACGCGGCGGCCGTGCGTCGGTCACGGCTCCAGCGCCTGCCCGGACGGCGGTCCCGCCGCCGTCCGGGCCGGACGCTCAGGCGGTCGGAGCGGGCCGGCCGGGGGCAAGGGCCTGGGCGATCTCCCCGTTGACCGCCTGGAGGTGCTGGGTGAGGAAGAAGTGGCCGCCCGCGAACACCCGCAGCCGGAACGGCCCCGTGGTGTGGTCGCGCCACCGCCCGGCCTCCTCGACCGTGGTCAGCGGGTCGTCCTCGCCCGTCAGGACGGTCAGGCCGCAGTCCAGCCGCCGGTCCGGCGGGCAGGTGTAGGTCTCGATGGCGCGGTAGTCGCCGCGCAGCGCGGGCAGCGCCATGCGGAGGATCTCCTCGTCGCCGAGGACTCCGGCGGCCGTGCCGTTCAGCCGCTTCATCTCCGCGACGATCCCGTCGTCGTCCCGCAGGTGGACCTCCTCGGCGCGGGTGGAGGACGGGGAGCGGCGCCCGGAAGCGATGACGGTGCGCGGCCCGGCGCCCTTCTGCTCCAGCCGCCACGCCGTCTCGAAGGCCAGCGCGGCCCCCATGCTGTGCCCGAAGAAGACGGTGGGCCGCTCGTCGAGTGTCAGGAGCTGCTCGGTGATCCGGTCGGCCAGCGTGCCGAGATCGGTGACGCAGGGCTCCTTGCGGCGGTCCTGCCGCCCGGGGTACTGGAGCGAGACGACCTCGGCGCCCGGGCTGAAGCGGGCCGAGACCGGGTGGTGGAAGCTGGCGGAGCCGCCGGCGTGCGGGAAGCACACCAGGCGTACCGCGTCGGCGTCGGCCGGGTGGTAGCGCCGCAGCCAGAGGGCCGCGATGTCGTCAGCGGTGGTCACGGAGTGGGTCCCTTCGGTGGTTCTGTCGCCGGTCGGTCTTCCGCCGGCGGGAGGCCCCGCGTGCGACGGCGACCCGCTTCCGCCCTCCACCCCGGGGCATGTGGGGACGGAAGGCGTCGGCCGCTCCCCGCGTGAGTGAGGGCCGGGGAGCGCCCACGCGTGGACCGGGGCCGGTGGCCCGGCCGGAGCTGGTCCAGGTGATCGTCACATCGGTTCCGGTCCTCGTGTCGCGCGGGTTCAGTCCTCGTGGACGGTGACCGAGGCCGACGGGCACAGGTCACCCGCCGTACGGACCGCCTCGCGGTCCTGCCCGTCCGGCTCCTCGCGGAGCAGGACCACCACCCCGTCGTCGTCCTGGTCGAAGACGTCCGGCGCGTTCAGCACGCACTGGCCCGCCCCGACGCACTGCTCCTTGTCGACGGTGACACGCATGATCGTTGGCTCCTCGGTGGATGGGGGCGGCGGCGGGCACGGACCGCCTGCTACCAGCGGACCGGCAGCTCGTGCAGCCCGAACAGGATTCCGTCGTACTTGTAGGCGAGCTGGTCCTCGGGGACGGCCAGGCGCAGGTCCGGGATGCGCTCGAAGAGCTTGCGGTAGGCGATCTCCATCTCGACGCGGACCAGGTTCTGGCCCAGGCACTGGTGGACGCCGTAGCCGAACGCCACGTGGCGGCGTTCCGTGCGCTCCGGGTCGAAGGCGTGCGGGCAGCCGAACGCCTCGGAGTCGTGGTTGGCGGAGGCGAGCAGCGGCACGATGCCCTCGCCCCTGCGGATGACCTGGCCGGCGATCTCCACGTCGTCCACGGCCACCCGCAGCGCCACCATGTCGGCCACCGAGTGCAGGCGCAGCAACTCCTCCACGAGCCGGTCGTTGCCGATCCACTCCCGGTGCGAGAGGAGCGTGACGACGCCGAGCCCGATGTTGTTCGCCGTGGTCTCGTGGCCCGCGATCAGCAGGAGCAGCAGGACGCCCGACAGCTCCTCGTCGGAGAGCCGGCCCGTCGACAGCAGGCGGCTGATGAGGTCCTCGCCGCGCCACTTCCGCTTGATGACGATGAGCCGGTTGATGTACCGCAGGAGCTGCCGGGTGGCCTCGGCGCGCTCCTCGTCGGTGGAGGTGCGGATGGCGACCAGGGTGCGGGTGCGGGACTCGAAGAAGTCCCGGTCCGCGGACGGCACGCCCAGCAGTGAGGAGATGACCAGGGACGGCACCGGCAGCGCGAAGTCGTTCACCAGGTCCGCGGTGTCCCCGCCGGCCAGCATCGCGTCGATCCGCTCGTCGACGGTCCGTTCGATCGCCGGCCGCAGCTCGCGGACGCGGCGCACGGTGAACTCGGGGATGAGCACCTTGCGGAACCGGTCGTGCTCGGGGGAGTCCAGACCGACGAACCAGCCCGGGATCTGCTCCTGCTTGGGCACCCCCATCGTCTCGCCGACGTTGGGGAAGCCCTCGTTGTCGGGGTTGGCGCTGATCCGCGGATGGGTGAGGACCGCGCGCACGTCCTCGTGCCGGGTCACCAGCCAGATCGGCCGGCCGTTCGGCAGGTGGGTCTGCACCAGGCCGTTCCGCTTCCGGTGTTCGGCGTACTGGGACAGCGGCAGCGGCTCCTGGGGCGTGCGCCGTGGGAAGTCGACCACCGTCGGGCCGGGGCTGGTCATGTCCGCTCCTCGTCTCTCGTCCTGCGGTCGGCTGTGCCGCGCCCGGTCGGGCGGGCGTCGGGCGGTCGGCACGGCCCGCTGCTCGGGCCGTGGGTCAGCCCGCGCGGTAGAAGTCCCGGACGGCGCCGGTGATGTGCTCCTGGTCGGCGGCGGTCAGCCCGGTGTGGGTGGGCAGGTACAGCCCGTCCTCGCTGAACCGGTGGGCGTTGAGCGTCGGCCACACCGGGTCGAGGTAGCCGGGCTGGCGGCTCATCGGCTTGAAGAACAACCGGGTCTCGATGCCCCGCTCGTCGAGGTGGGCGCGCAGCTCCTCGCGGCGCTCGGCGCGCAGGTCGTACATCCACAGCACGTCGCGCGGGGGCATCAAGGTGATCCCGGGGACGTCCCGGAGCCCGGCGTCGTAGCGGGCCTCGATCTCCCGGCGTACGGCGAGGATCTCGTCCAGCCGCTCCGTCTGGGCCAGCGCGACGGCGCCCTGCATGGCCGTCATACGGTAGTTGTAGGCCAGTTTCTTGTGCAGGAAGCTGTGGTCGCGGGTGAAGGCCATGGCCCGCAGGTGGGCCATCTGCTCGGCGAGCCGGGGGTCGTCGGTGAGGCAGATCCCGCCCTCGCCGGCGGTGATGATCTTGTTGGCGAACAGCGAGAAGCAGGCGATGTCGCCGACCGGGCGGACCCCGTGCGCCTCCGCCGAGTCCTCCACCACCCGCAGGTTGTACTGGACCGCGAGGTCCATCACGGCGTCCATGTCGCAGCGCCGCCCGTAGATGTGCACCGGCATGATCGCCCGGGTGCGCGGGGTGATCTCCTCCTCGACGCGGGTGACGTCGATGTTCAGGTCGTCACCGCAGTCCACGAAGACCGGGGTGGCTCCGGTGTAGGTGACCGCCCACGCGGAGGCGACCATGGTGAACTCCGGCACGATCACCTCGTCGCCCGGACCGATGTTCAGCGCGCGCAGCGCGAGGGTGAGGGCGGCGGTGCCCGAGGAGCACGCGACGCCGTGCCGCACGCCGTTCCACTCGGCGAAGGCGTCCTCGAAGCGCCGGACGTACGGTCCCTGGGAGGAGATCCAGCCGCCGGAGACGGCGTCGGAGACGTACTCCAGCTCTCTGCCGTCCAGACCGGGCCGGGAGACGGGATGGGTGAAGGCCATGGGGGTCCTCGCTGCTGTCGCTCGATGGGTCCGGCCGCCTCGGTGCGGCCGCTGTCATGCCGCCGGGAGCAGGCCGGTCACCAGGTCGGCGGCGGTTTCCCGGCCGCCCGCTTCCCGCTGGAGGGCACCCAGCCGCTCGGCCTCCTCGCGGAACGAGGGCTCCGCGGTGACCCGGGTGAGCTTGTCCACCACGTCGTCGGGGTCGACGGTGTGCGGCTTGTCCAGGGTCAGACTGATGCCGAGGTCGCGGCCGCGGACCGCCTGGTCGAAGCAGTCCACCCACAGGGGCCGCACGACCTGCGGCTTACCGAAGTAGACGCCCTCGTGGTAGGCGTTGCCGCCGCCGTGCGAGAAGAAGGCCGACACGTGCGGATGGGCCAGGACGTCGAGTTGCGAGGGCACCCAGCTCTCCACCCGCAGGTTCGCCGGCAGCGACCCGTCGGCCGGCAGCAGGTGCTGCTGCTCCTTGGGCAGCTTCCACAGGAACTGGTGGGTGGCGGACATCCGCCGGGCCACCTCCACCAGCGCCCCGACCTCCTCGCGGGTGAGGCGGGTGATGGTGCCGAACCCCATGTAGACCACGGACGACTGCTCGTCGAGCCACTTGGAGACCTCGTCGCCGTCCGGGGCCTCCGGCAGCGGCGGCAGCACGGCGCCCACCAGGTTCAGCTTCTCGGGGAGGTCGAAGGGGTAGTCCAGCTCCGCGATGGAGGAGCAGACCACCGCGGCGGCCTCGTCGACCCGGGTCATGGCGTTCGGCGGGGCGATGCCCAGCTCCTTGCGGAGCGCGGCGTCCTCGCGCAGCAGCCTCCCCATCTCCGGGTCCAGGAACATGCCGAGCGTCCGCCACCTGAACATCGTGTTGGCCAGCTTCTGCCGGGCCGACATCCGCGCGGGCAGCCCCGAGTTGGGCACCGGGAAGTTCTTCGGCGTGTACGAGGCCCCGAACGGGTTGTGCGAGGTCAGGACGTTGCTCGCGACGAACGGCACGTTCAGGACGTACGGGATGCCCCGGGCCAGGGCCAGGTCGACGGCGAAGCCCGCCACGCAGTCCACGACCATCAGCGCAGGCCGTACCTCGTCGACGACCTTCTCCAGCTCGCGGTACTTACGCGCCTGGAGCGCGGGCCGGTAGGACTGCCGCACGACCGCGCGGTGCGCCTTGAACCGGGAGGACTGCGTCACCTCGCGGTACACCTCGTCGTCCCAGGTCACCGCGGACAGCTCGGACACCACCTCGCCGAGTGAGGCGAACGACACCCCCGACACGGCCGACAGCGCCTCCACGTCCGCACGCCGGTGCTCGTCGGTGGCGAACCACAGGTCCGCCACACCGCGCCGGGCAAGCTCTCCGGCCAGCACCAGCAACGGGTTGAGCAGCCCGCTCTCGGGGAGGCTGACGAAGAGGATCGGCCGGGCGGCGGAGTCCATGAGGGCCCTTTCACGAGGTGACTGCTCACGAGGTGACTGCGTAAGTGGCCGCGGTCCGCCGGTCACACGGGCGCGGGGCGGCGGCGAGAGCCGCCCGCCGGCCGGGCCGGACGGGGCGGCCCCGACCGCACCACCACTTGATCTCACGTCGGCCACCGGGGAAATCCTTAGATTCGGCGCCGGCCCGCTGCGTCCGCCGGCCGGATGTGTGTAGATGGGGCCCGGTGGACAGGTGACCGGTGCCAGGACGGGCCGGACGCACCCGGCCCGGCCCTGCCCGTACGACGCGAGGGAGACCCCAGTGACCAGCCCGGCCCGCACCGTCTCCCCGGACCAGCCCCTCGTCGGGCGGGGCGGCCAGCTCGACGCCCTCGGCCGGCACGCGGAGGCCGCCCGTTCGGGCAGGCCCCGCCTGGTGCTCCTGGACGGCCCCGCGGGCATCGGCAAGACCGCCCTGCTGGAGGCGGCCCTCGCGAAGGGCGGCCCCCTCTCCGGCATGACCGCCCTGCACGGGGCGTGCCGGGCCGTCGACGTCGCCACCGGCTACAGCGGGGTGCGTGCCCTGTTCGGAGGGCTCGGCCTCACGGGCCGCCGGAGCCGCAACTCCCGGCTCCTGGAGGGCGGGGCCCGGCGCGCGCTGCCCGCCCTGGCGGCCGACCCCGGAGAACTCGACCCCGATCCGGGCAGCACCTTCTCCGTGCTCCAGGGGCTGTACTGGCTGGCGGCCAACCTGATGGCCGACGGGCCCCTGGTACTCGTCCTCGACGACGCCCAGTGGTGCGACGAACGCTCCCTGCGCTGGCTCGACTTCCTGCTGCGCCGGGCGGACGGCCTGCCGCTGCTGGTCGTCGCGGCCCACCGCACCGGCACCGGCCTCCCCGCTCCCGACGCTCTCGCCGACCTTGTCGCCCACCACCTCCCGGCTCCGCTGCGCCTCAGTCCCCTGGACACCGCCGAGACGACGGAGCTGACCGCCGGATTCTTCCCCGGGCAGAAGCCCCTGCCGTCGTTCGTGGGCCACCTGCTCTCCGTCACCGGCGGCAGCCCGCTCGCGATCGTCCGCCTGCTGCGCGACCTGAGATCCGCGGGCATGGGCCCCGACGGGCCCGGCGAGGCCCGCCTGGCCGGAGCCGGCGAGAAGGTCGTCGCCGCCTCGGTGCAGGGCGTCCTCGGGCAGCAGCCGGGCTGGGTACGGCAGGTCGCCCGGGCCGTGGCCGTGCTCGGTCAGGAGGAGCCGGCCTACCTCGCCGCCCTCGCCGGGGTGTCCGTCGTGCACGTGGAGGAGGCCGTGGAGATCCTGCGCCACGCCGGACTGGTCCACCCCGAGCGTCTGGAACCCGCTCACGACCTGGTGCGCGCCGCCGTCCTCGACACCCTCGGCGGCTCGGCCACCGCCGCCCTGCGCGGTCGCGCCGCGCGCCTCCTCAGCGACATCGGACGCCCTCCCGAGGAGAGCGCCGCCCACCTGCTGCTCCTGCCCGGCGCCTCCGACGACTGGGCGCTCTCGGTGCTGCGCGCCGCCGCGGCCCAGGCCGAACAGCGCGGCGCCTCCGAGGCCGCCGCCCGCTACCTGGAGCGGGTGCGGGAGGCCGGGCCGGAGGACCCCGTCGTCCTGTCCCGGCTCGGCAAGGCGCTGGCCGAGACGGATCCGGCCCGCTCGGTGACCCTGCTGCACGAGGCGCACACCCTGACA
Source organism: Streptomyces diastaticus subsp. diastaticus (assembly GCF_011170125.1). Classification (NCBI taxonomy): domain Bacteria; kingdom Bacillati; phylum Actinomycetota; class Actinomycetes; order Kitasatosporales; family Streptomycetaceae; genus Streptomyces; species Streptomyces diastaticus. The sequence goes on from NZ_BLLN01000003.1 coordinate 1,798,205, forward strand.
GCCGATGTCCGGGCCCGCGCCGCCACGGCGGTCCAGTACGGCCTCACCTGCCTCGCCGTGCAGCAGGCACCGGAGGGCGCCCGCGTCCTCACCGAGACGCTGCACGCGCTCGACTCCGAGCTGGGCCCGGCCCCCGAACCCGCCGACCGTGAACTGCGCACGCTCGCGGAGTCGGCCCTGCTGATCGTCGGCTCCGACGAGAAGTCCACCCTGCCCGACGCCCTGCGCCTGGCCGCCGGCCTCACTCCGCCGCCGGGCGACACCCCTGCCCAGCGCCAGCAACTCGCCATGCTGAGCGTGCTCCGGGCCGCGGACGGCGGGGGAGCGGAGGAGACCGCGCGCCGGGCCCGGCGCGCGCTGCGCGCCCCCGGCGTGCCGCTGGGCGTGTGGTCGCTGCTGCCCGCCTCACTCGCCCTGTCGCTGGCCGACGAGAACGAGGCCGCCGACGAGGTGCTGGAGACCGTGCTGCGGGACAGCCGCGACTCCGCCGCGGTGTGGACGTACGTACTCGCGCTCTCCACCCGGTCGCTGTTCCGCCTGGAGAACGGTGCGGTGACGGACGCCATGGCCGACGCGCAGACCGCGTCGGAGATCCTCGGCCAGGAACGCTGGGGCGACACCACCACGATGCCGCACACGGCGTACGCCTCCGTCCTCACCGAACGCGGTGACCCGGCGCGCGCGCTGGCGGCGCTCGACGCCATCAAACGCCCCCACCTCGACCGCTTCGTCTGGGAGTACCACTGGTACCTGATGGCACGCGGCCGGGCGCTCGCCGCCGACGGCGATCCGGGCGGAGCCCTGGAGGTGTTCCGCGGCTGCGGCGACTCGATGGCCGAGGCCGGACTCACCAACCCGGTTCTCGCGCCCTGGTGGCTGGAGGCGGCCTGCCTGCTGGGTGCCGCCGGCCACGGGGCGGAGGCGTACGAGGCCGCCGCGCACGGCACACGGCTCGCCGAACGCTGGGGCACCCCGCGCGCCCTCGGCTACGCCGCGCTCGCCCGGGGCGCGGCCGCGCGCGGTCAGGCACGGACCGGGGCGCTGCGGCAGGCGGTGAGCCTGCTGGCGGAATCGCCCGCGCGGGCCCAGCACGCCCGCGCGTCGTTGTCGCTGGGGCGGGCGCTGGTGGCGGACGGAGCCGTGCGGGAGGGCCGCGAGCACATGCGGGAGGCCGTCGGGCTCGCCCGGCGGTGCGGCTGCGTCGCCCTCGCCCGGCAGGCCCGTGACGACCTGGTCGCGGCCGGCGGGCGGATGCGCGAGGTCACCGCCTCACCCCTGGACATGCTCACCGGCACCGAACGCACCGTGGCCGGACTGGTCGCGTCCGGCGCCGGCAACCGGGAGGTGGCGGAGTCGCTCTTCGTCACCGTGCGGACCGTGGAACTCCACCTGACCAGCGTCTACCGGAAACTGGGGGTGGCCCGGCGGGGCGAGCTGGCCGAGGCCCTCCGCGCGGACGGCACCGCGGCCGCCTCCCGACCGGCCGGACGGCTGAGGGATGCGAAGAAGCGAAAACCATAGGAAGAACACTGGGTTACAGACGCTCACCTGCGGTAGTGCGCAAATGTATGATCATTCCATGCCGCCCATCGAGCTTCCGCTCCTGGAGCGCGACCGTGAACAGGCCGCCCTCTCCGCCGTGATCGGGGAGCTCCGGTCCGGGCGCCCCGCGGTGGTCACCGTGACGGGAGAACCCGGACTCGGCCAGAACGACCTGCTGCGCTGGGCCGCCGAGCACGCCCGGGAGGCGGGCCTGCGCGTCCTGACCGCCCACGCCACCCCCGCCGAGCACGAGGTGCGCTACGGCGTGGTGGCTCAGCTCCTCGCGGCGGAGAACCGCGCGCTGGCCTCCCGGTTGTTCCTCACCGAGGAACAACCGGGAGGCCTGCCGGGGCTCAACGGCCTGCTCGCCGCCGCCCGGCACCGGCCCACCCTGCTGGTGGTGCGCGACACGCAGTGGCTCGACCCGGCCTCCCTGCGGTGGCTGGAAGCCCTCGTCCGCCGGCTGCCCCGGTCCTCCACGGCCCTGCTCACCAGCACCACCGGCACCGCCCTCGCCCGGCCCGAGTGGAACGTCGGCACACCCCTGACCGGACTGGCCACCACCATCGAACTCGCCTTGCCGCCCCTCACCTCCAGCGGCACCGCCACCGCCGTCCTGGAGGTGTTCGAAGTCCCCGGGGACCCCGCCTTCACGGAGGTCCTCGCCGAGGCCACCCGGGGCATCCCGGCCGTCGTCCACGACGTGCTGGACCGTTTCGCCCGCGCCGGACACCGCCCCAGCGCCGATCTCATCGGCCCGCTGCGCACGCTCACCGCCGAGGTCATCGGCGACCACGCCGCCCGCGCTCTGAGCGACCTGCGCGACCCCGCCGCGGTCGACGCCCTGCGCGCCCTCGCCGTCTGCGGCGACCTGCTCGACTTCCCGCTGGTCTGCACCCTCGCCGGGCCGCACGCCGTCTCCGAGTCCCGGCTGCGTGCCGCGCTGGTGGCCAGCGGCCTGACCACCCTCCGCGACGGCTCCCCACGCGTCCAGGACGCGGTCGTGCGTGCCCGCATCCTGGAGGAGATGCCCGCCGCCGCCCGCGCCGAGCTGTACGCGTGCGCCGCCGCCCTCGCCCAGCGCGTCGCCGCCGACGACCAGGGCATCGCCGACCTCCTGCTGCCGGCCCGGCCCATCGGAGACCCCTGGGCCGTCGACACCCTGCGGCGCGGCTTCACCTCCGCCCTGCGCGTCGGGCGGCGCGACCAGGCGGTCGCCTACCTGGCCCGGGCCCTCGACGAACCCCTGCGCCCCGTGGAGCGGGCGCGCATCGAGTTCCAGCTCGCCTCCGTGGAGATGGTCACCGCCCCCGCCGCCGCGGAGCGCCGCCTGAGCGGCCTCACCCGTGCCCCGGGCTCCGGACTGCGTGCCCGCGCCACGGACCTGTGTCTGCTGGGCGGCGACACCCGCTCGGCCCGTCACGCGCTCGCCGGTACCATCGACTCGCCCAGCGCGGCCCCCGAACCGCGCCGCGGCACAGCCGGCGCCCCGCACCTGCCCGGTACGGTCCACGCCCACGACACCGCCCGGCCCCCCGTCCCCGAGCGCACCGGAGGCCGCGGCAGGGGCGGGCCCGGCGAGAATCCCGCCGACGCCGAGCGCGACGAACTGACCGTCCTGTGCCGGGTCGCGTACTTCCTCCGCCACGAGGACGCCGAACTCGACGTGCTCCCTGTCCCCGCTCTGCCCGATGCCGTGCACAATCCGGCCGTCGCCGGAATCTGGGCCTGGGAGCACGGCGTGGTCGGTCTCCACCGCGAGGAGGTGCGCCGGCTCGCCCGGTCCGCCTTCGTCCCCGGCGCCTTCGGACGGCCGCTCCTCGTGGTGCCCCGGCTGCTCGGCTGCCGCGCCCTCCTGCTCACCGACGACGGCGACGAGGCGGAGAACCACCTCGGCGCCCTGCTGGACGAGGCCCGCCGGGAACGCGCGGCCATCTCGGTGGCCCACATCCTCACCGTCCGCGCCGAACTCCACATCCGCCACGGCCGCCCCGACGCCGCGGCCCGGGACCTCGCGGCGGCCGAGGCAGAGCTGCCCCTCGAGCGGCTGCACCCGCTGTTCCTCCCGTACTGGCTCGCGCTCACCATGATCACCGATCTCCAGAACGGCCACGTCGGCCGGGCCCGCGAGACCGCCGCCCGCCCCCTGCCGCCGCTCGCCCACGAGAGCGCCACCGCCGCCCAGTTCCTCTTCGCCCGCGGCGTGCTGGCCCGGACCGACGACGATCCGCAGCAGGCACGGGAGTACTTCCGGGCCTGTGGGCGCCGACTGCTCCAGCACGGCTGCGTCAACCCCGCCGTCCAGCCCTGGCGTTCTCTCGCCGCCGAGGCCGCCCACGCCCTCGGCGACACCGAGGAGGCGCGGCGGCTGGCCGGCGAGGAACTCCGCCTCGCCCGCCGCTGGGGGGCGCCCAGCCCCCTCGGCCGCGCCCAGCTCAGCCTCGCCCTGATCCGTGAGGAGGACCGGGTCGAGAACCTGCGCACCGCCGTCGCCACGCTCGGCGAAGCCCCGGCCCGCACCGCGTACACCCGCGCCGTCCTCGAACTGGCCCAGGCCCGGAGCGCGGGGGACCCGCGCGGACCCGCCCTGGCGCTCGGCGCGGGGGCGGCGGCCCCGCCCGTGAGCGGGCACCCCCTCGGCGCCCCCGTCATGCCGACGGCACAGCGCTCCTGGGGGCCGGCCGGCCCGCCCCTCGTCCAGCCGGCACGAAGCGGCTCGCGCGCCCCGGAGCGGGCGCCGGCCGCCTTGCGCGGGCTGAGCGCCGCCGAACGTGAGACGGCCCTCCTCGCCGCCCGGGGAATGGGCAACCGGGACATCGCCTCGGAACTCGCGGTGACCACCCGCACCGTGGAACTGCGCCTCAGCGGTGTCTACCGCAAGCTCCGCCTCCGCGGACGTGAGGAACTGCGCGCACTCGTCAAAGAATCGGAGGGCAGTTGACCGCATGCTGCTGGAGCGCAACACCGAGATCGCCCTGGTCGACGCCGCACTCGGCGCCGCGGCCGAAGGCAGGTCGTCCCTGGTCCTGCTCACCGGGCCGCTCGGCATCGGCCGCTCCGCCCTGCTCCAACGGCTCTCCGGCCTCGCAGAGGACCAGGACGACGTCCGTGTGCTGCGGGCCAACGCGGCACCGATGGAACAGGACTTCGCCTTCGGCGTCGTACGGCAGCTCTTCGAGACGCTGCTGAACGACTCGCCCGAGGACGTCCTCGACCGCTGGATGGACGCCCACGCCTCCTTCGCCCGCCACGTCCTGGCCGACGACGCCGCGCCATCCGGCGCCGACCAGGCGATCGCCGCCACCGAGGCCGTCCTGCACGGACTGCTCTCCCTGCTCGTCAACGTCAGCGCCGACAACCGCCTGCTGATCCTCGTCGACGACCTGCAATGGTCCGACGTGCCCTCGCTGCGCTGGCTCACCTTCCTCGCCAACCGGCTGCACGGACTGCGGGCCGTCGTCGTCTGCGCCCTGCGCGACGGGGACCCCCGCAGCCACCACACGCTGGTCCGCGAGATCCGCGAGGCCGCCACCCAGACCCTGCGCCCGGCCTCCCTCAGCCGGGAGGCCACCCGCACGCTGGTCCACGCCCGGTTCGGGGAGGCGGGCGACGAGGAGTTCGTCCGGGCCTGCCACGAGGTGTCCGTCGGCAACCCCCTCTTCCTCCTCTCGACCCTCAACACGGGGCTTCTCGGCCACCGGCCCCTGGCCGAACACGCCGAGGAGGCACGCCTGCTGCGCCCCTCTCAGCTCCGTGAACGCCTCGCCAGCATCCTGCGCACCCAGCCCGCCCCGGTCCGTGCCCTCGCCGCGGCCATCGCCGTCCTCGGCGAGCAGAGCGACCCCAAGACCCTCTCCCAGCTCGCCGGACTCGACCCGATCGGCTACTCCGGGGCCCTTCGCACCCTGGGCGCGCTCGGTGCCCTCGCGGCCCCGGACGAACCGCGTTTCGTCCACCGCTCCGTCCGGGACGCCGCCGAGTCCACCCTCACCATGGTCCAGCGGGAGCGGATGCACGACGAGGCCGCCGCCCTGCTGTACACCGCCGGGTTCCCGGCCGAACAGGTCGCCGCGCAGCTCATGGCCGTGGTCACGCGACGCCAGCCGTGGGCCGTGGACGTCCTGCGCGCCGCCGCCGACACCGCGCTGCGCCGCGGAGCACCGGACACCGCCGCCGGCTATCTGCGCCGTGCGCTGCTGGACAGCACCGCGGCAGGCGTGGACCGCGCCCGCCTGCTCGTCGAACTCGGCACTGCCGAGAGGGGGTTCGACCCCCTGGCGTGCGAACGCCACATCGCCCAGGCGATGACCCTGCTGCCCGGCCCCCGAGACAGAGCCGTCGCCGCGCTGCGCCTCTCGCCGACCCCGCTCGGCCCCGCCCCGCTCACCGTCGTCGACCTGCTGCGCCAGGCCGCCGAGGGCCTCGGTCCCGCCGACCTGCTCACCGGCCCCGACCGCGACCTCGCGCTGCGCCTGGAGGCCAGGCTGCGCCACTGCGGGCACGAGGACCCCTACGAGCTGGCCGCCTCCGCCGACCGGTTGAAGGAGCTGGGCCCCGAGCCGCCGGTCGACACCGGGGCCGAGCGGGAGCTGACGATCGCCCTGCTCGGCGCCGCGACCCTCGGCTGCCACCTGCCCGCCTCCGAGGTGGTGCGCCTCGCCGGACGTGTCCTCGACCGCGAGCCCGCCACCTCCGCCCGGGTCCACTCGACCCTCCCGCTGGCGATCATCACGATGATCGCCGCCGACTCGCTGGAGGCCGTCGACTCCTGGCTCGCCGTCGAGCACCGCGCCCACGCGCAGGGGACCACCCCCGCCAACGCGCTGGTCCACATCGAGCAGGCCCTCGTCCACCTCGGCCGCGGCCGGCTCGCCCAGGCCCGGGAGCAGTCCGAGACGGCCCTCGGCATGACCGAGTCCGCCGACCACGGCCTGGGCACCGCGGCCACTCTGACGCACGCCATCGTCGCCCTGGAGTCCCGCGATCCCTCGCTCGCCCAGAAGGTGCTGCGGCGCGCGAGCCGCATCCGGCCGCAGGGCCTGACCCTCACCGGCATCCTGCGCCTGCTGGAGGCCACCGGCGAGATCGCCGCGGGCGACCACACCGGCGCCGTCGACTCCCTGCACTCCTGCGGCCGCCAGTTGGAGGCCGCGGGCTGGCTCAACCCGGTCCTCTTCCCCTGGCGCCCCTGGGCCGTCGGCGTCCACCGCCGCCTGGGCGACGTACGCACCGCCCGGAGCCTCGCCGAGGAGGAGTACGCGCGCGCCGAACAGTGGGGCGCTCCCGTCGGCGTCGGCCGTGCGCTGCGGCTGCTCGGCCGTCTGGAGGACGGCGGCCGGGGCACCGCCCTGCTGCGCGAGGCCGTCACCGTGCTGCGCGGCTCCGCCAGCCAGCTCGAACTGGCCCGTGCGCTGCTCTCCCTCGCCGAACGCCTGGGCGGTGGCCCCGAACCCGAGGCGTTCGCCAGGGAAGCCGCCACCCTGGCCATCGCCTGCGGCGCCCCAGGCCTCGCCGAGCGGGCGGCGCGCGGCGCCGGCGACCGCTCCGCTCCGCCGCTCACGCCGGAGAACGCGCTCACGCCGACCGAGCGCCGCGTGGTCGGCTTCGCGTGCCGGGGGCTGACGAACCAGGAGATCGCGGCCGCCCTCCAAGTCAGCTCGCGTGCCGTCGAGAAGCACCTGACCCACGCCTACCGGCGACTGGGCATCTCCGGCCGCCAGGAACTGATCGCCCTCTTCTCCCGTACGGAATTCACGGGGGTCGGCGAGTAATACGCCGCACGGGAAACGCCCGGGACTCGTTCCGCCGAACATTCGGAGACGGTCCCGGGCATTCGTGCTTCTCCGGCAGGGTGAGGCCCGGAGGATCCGAAGGCCGTGGAACTGTCGCTTGTGACCCCATCCGGAAAATGGGCGACGTGTGGCATCATCTCTGCGGCGCGAGGGGAACATTCCACGACACGATAAGGGCTTTCCGGCCCCGATCCGGGGGCCGTTCGCCGCACGCGGTCCGTCCCGGCAGGTCGACGAGGTACCGAACGGTGGGTCGCGGACACCGAACCCCCTCCGGCCGAACCTCTTCGGTACGGGACCGTACCCACCGAAGGGGACACCACAGTATTGCCCGGTCAGCCCCGGTGCGCGTTGACCCGTCGACAGCGGTGTTCATAGGATCCAAAACATCTTCTTTCTCGCCGCTTTCCCTTTCTCAAGGGTCCTCTGGCGCGGTCCCCTCTTCTTGTGTGCGGCTCGCGTCACCCCTCCCCCCGTAATTGCGCAACGAAGAAGGGTCACGAGTTCCTTGATGCCCGCCACCCCCCACAGCACGCTCATGGAGCCCGCGCGGACGGCCGATCCGGCCGGTTCCCCGGAGCAGGCCGCCGTCCTCACGGACGGGTTCGACCAGGCCGGCGCCTACGTCGCCTGCCTCGACCCGTCCCTCACCATCCAGCAGGTCAACCAGGAGTTCGACCGCCGCTTCGGCGGACCGTCCGCCGAACTCTGCGGCAGTCGTTTCTGCGACCTCGTCCACCCGAGCGTCCAGCAGCCCCTCAAGCATCAGTTCGCGCGGATGCTGGAGGGCAAGCGGCACCGCTTCACCACCGAGGTCATCGCGGTCGGCCAGGAACGCGCCGCGTCCACCCTGCCGCTGAACGCCCTGGCGGTCCGCGGTGGACGCACGCCCGAGGTGGCCGCGATCCTCGTGGTGATGAACGCCGCGGACGAGCGGACCGGGGAGGCGGACGTCATGGCGCCGCGCAAGAAGCTCCTCAGCGAGATCGACGCGCGCATCCTGGAGGGCATAGCCGCCGGGGTCTCCACCATTCCGCTCGCCTCACGCCTCTACCTCAGTCGCCAGGGAGTGGAGTACCACGTCACCGGGCTGCTCCGTAAGCTCAAGGTGCCCAACCGGGCGGCCCTCGTCTCCCGCGCCTACTCCATGGGTGTCCTCAAGGTCGGTACCTGGCCGCCCAAGGTCGTCGAGGACTTCATCAAGTGACGCGTACGCTGTGTGCTCGCGCCTGCGGCGTCCCCGCCGCCGGCCGGCACCCCGCTCAGGCCCGTGGGGCGGTCCTCCCACGGTGCGGCGGTCTCAGGGACGGGATGAGGTCATGATCGAACTGGACGGGGAACCCGCCGGGTCCGAGGCGCTGGCCGCCCTGGCCCTCACCAACTACGGCCACTTCACCACGCTGCTCGTCGAAGACGGCCGGGTGCGCGGGCTCGACCTCCACCTGGAGCGCCTGATCCGCGACTGCCGGACCCTCTTCGACGCGGCACTCGACCCCGGCCGGGTACGGGCGCTCGCCCGTCGGGCGGCGCCGGAGCGCGGCCGCCGGACGGTCCGGATCACCGTGTTCGACCCGGCCCTGAACCTCGGGAGCATCGGCGCACAGGCCCGGCCGCGCGTCCTGGTGACCGCCCGGCCCGCCCCCGGGACGGAACCCGGCCCCCTGCGGGTACGCTCCGTGGTCCACCGCCGGGACCTCCCCGAGGTCAAGTCGGTCGGCCTGTGCCCCACGCTCCGGCTGCGCCGCCGGGCGCAGCGCGAGGGCTACGACGACGTGCTGTTCACCGGCTCGGACGGGCAGATCCTGGAGGGCGGCACCTGGAACATCGGCCTGGTGCGGGACGGGCAGGTGGTCTGGCCCGGCGGCGATGTCCTGGCCGGCACGACCCGGACGCTGCTGCGGCGCGCCGCCGGCGACCCCACCGCCCTGGTCGACCTCTCCGAACTCGACTCGTACGAGGCGGTGTTCGCGACCAACGCCGCCACCGGGGTCCGCCCCGTCACCGGCATCGACGACCGGGAGTTCCCCGCCGCACACCCCGCGGTGACCCGGCTCGCCGAGATCCACCGGGCGCTCCCGTCCACCCCGCTCTGACGGGACGGGGGCGAGCTGTTCCGTCACTGTCGCACCTGCGTGCGCGCCCCGCCGAACGGCCGGGACAGGTGCCGCCGTCCCGCCCGGGACGCGGCGCTGTTCGCCCGTCCGCCCCTGTTCCCGGTCGCCCTCGGACGATCCCTTGGCGAGCTTCCGGGTGAAGGGGCCGGCGCGGTACGGCATGCAAAGGAAAGGGAAGCGCGGTGGAATGATTTCGTGCGCGTCCGGGCGCGCGGGTGATGCGCGGGCCCCCGGAGAAGGTCCCGCCTCTCCCGCCGCACTCGGAAGGGCGCGGAGTTCGTGGTATTCGCCCGCATCCGGGGCGACTTGACGGCCCGATGGATCTCTGACGTGCCGGGCGCCCGCCTCGATAAGGTTTCGCGGGTGCCCGTGCCGCGAACGTAGGCGCAGATGTCCGGGGCGGCGAACGGCCGGCTTGTTCGCCCGTGCGGAAAAGACCGAAACGGGCACCGGAAACCGAAGAAATGGGGAGCCAGTCATGCGTGGAGGCAGCGTAGCCGTGGTCGGCGGCAGTATCGCGGGGTGTGCCGCGGCCCTGGCGGCGTCGCGCGGCGGAGCGGAGAGGATCACCGTCTTCGAACGTGCCGACGCGCGACTCCGCGACAGGGGAGTGGGGATCGGTGTCCACGACGCCCGGTACGCCGAGCTGCGCGACGCCGGGTACATGGCCGACGAGATGCCGTGGGCGCCGCTGAACCGCCGGGTGTGGAGCGTTCGCGACGGTGACGCCGAGCACGGCAGAGCCATCGGCACCCAGCCGTTTCCGTTCCGGGCCTACAACTGGGGATCGCTCTGGAGCGAGCTGCGCCGGCGCGTGCCCGACACGGTCAGCTACCGGGCGGGCGCCAAGGTGGCCGCGGTGGAGCCTGACGGCGACGGGGTGACGGTACGCCTCGCCGACGGACAGCAGGACCACTACGACCTGGTCATCGGCGCCGACGGTTACCGTTCCGTGGTCCGCGAGGCCATGTACCCGGACACCGGCGCCGCGTACGCCGGGTACATAGGCTGGCGGGGCACGTCCCCGGACGTCTCGGGCCTGCCCTCCGACGGTCTGGACGCCCACAACATCACCTTCCCCGGCGGCCACTGCATGGCCTACCGCATCCCGGACGGCGCCGGCGGCCACCGCCTCAACTGGGTGCTCTACACGGCGCCCCCGCGGATCGACGGCCTCCACCCCGACCTGCGGACCCCCACCTCGCTGCCGCCCGGCCGGCTCAACGCGGAACTGACGGAGCACCTGCGTGCGCTGGTGGCCGAGCACTTCCCGCCCTTCTGGGCCGCCAAGCTCCTCTCCACCCCGGCCGAGACCACCTTCATCCAGCCCATCTACGACCTGGACGTGCCGCACTACGCCACCGACCGGATGGTGCTCATCGGCGACGCCGCCAGCGTGGCCCGGCCCCACCTCGGCGCCGGCAGCGTCAAAGCGCTCCAGGACGCCACCGCGCTGGAGGCCGCCTGGGTGGCGGGGGACAACTGGAAGGAGATCCTGGAGGGGTACCACGCGGTCCGCGGCCCGGTCGGCACCGCCATGGTGGGGCTCGCCCGCAGGATGGGCAGCGCCCAGGTCGAGAACACGCCCGACTGGTCCGCGATGGGCCAGCCGGAGTTCGACGCCTGGTGGCAGGAGCAGAACGACGGCTCCGACCGGCGCAGCGGCTTCGGCGGACACAGTTTGAAGTCCTGACGGACGTGAGAGGGCCGGCACGGGAGGGCGCGGCCGGAATGAGGCCGCCCCCTCCCGTGCCGGCCCTCTCAGGGGTGGCCGTCCCCCGCCGCTGCCGCCCGCGCGTCAGGCCGCCGTCGGGGCCAGTTCGAGCGCGGCGTTCAGCGCGGTGGCGTCGGCGCGGGCCTCGTCGCCGTCCAGGCGCAGGACAGCGCGGCCCGAGGTGAGCACCGTGAGGCGGTCGGCGCACCGGACCGCCTGGGCGGGGCTCGGGGAGACCAGCAGCACCGCGATTCCCTCCCCGGCCAGCGTCCCCACCAGTTCGTACACCTGCTGGACCAGGGTCGGGGCCAGCCCCTCGGTCGGCTCGTCGAGGAGCAGCACGCTCGGCGAGGCCAGCAGCGCGCGGGCCAGCGCCAGCATCTGCTGCTCGCCGCCCGACAGGTGCGTGCCCCGGTGGCCGCGGCGCTCGCCCAGTCTGGGCAGCAGGTCCAGGACGCGCGCGGGCGTCCACACACTGGGGCGCGTCCGGTCGCCGGAGCGCGGCGGGCGGTGGGAGAGCCGCAGGTGTTCGGCGACGGTGAGCCCCGCGAACACCCGGCGGCCCTGCGGCACCAGCCCGATCCCCGCGCGGGCGATCCGGTGTGCGGGGAGCCCCGTCACGTCCCGGCCGCCCAGCCGCACGGTCCCGGAGGCCGGCCGCATCAGCCCCGCCACGGTGTGCACGAGGGTGGTCTTGCCCGCGCCGTTGTGCCCCACCACGGCGTGCACCGCCCCCGCGGACACCGCCAGGTCGAGCCCGTGCAGGACGGTGCCGCCGTGGTAGCCCGCGGTCAGGCCGGTCAGTTCGAGCATCGCGTCGGTCACCTTCTCGTGTCGGGAGCGGACGGAGCGGCGGCGCGGGAGCCGTCGTCGGCCGGGGGCGGAGGCGCACCCTTACCAGGGGCGGACTCCAGGACGGCGCCGGTGCCGCGGTAGGCGTCGCGGACCGACGGGTGGGCGAGCGCCTCCCCGGTCGGGCCGGTGACCAGGACGCGTCCGGCCGTCAGCACGGTCACCGTGTCCGCGAAGTGGGCGACCACTTCGACGTGGTGCTCGACCAGGATCACCGCGACCTGCTCCGGGAGCCCGTCGAGGATGCCGAGCAGCCGCCCGATGTCACCGTCGGTGAGCCCGGCCGCCGGCTCGTCCAGGAGCAGTAGCCGGGGCTCGCCCGCCAGGGCGGCGGCGAGGTCGAGCATGCGCCGCTGCCCGTGGGAGAGCCGTGAGGCGGGCCAGTGGGCGGCCTCGGCGAGGCCGACCGCCTCCAGATGGCGCCCGGCCGCCTCGGCCCGCGCGCGCAGCCGGCCGGGCCGGCGCCAGGCGGCGTGACCGCCCCGGCCGTGCGGCCAGCCCGCCAGGACGACGTTGTCCAGCACCGTCAACTCGCCGATCACCACGGGCTGCTGGAAGCTGCGGGCAATGCCGGCGCGGCTGCGGCGGGCGGTACTCGTCCGGGTGACGTCCGCCCCGCCCAGCACGATGGAGCCCTGGTCCGGCCGGTCGGTGCCCGCGATCAGGTTGAGCAGGGTGGTCTTGCCCGCGCCGTTCGGTCCGATGACCGCGTGCCGGGCCCCCGGAGCCAGCCGCAGACTCACGTCGTCGACCGCGGTGAGACTGCCGAACGTGCGGGTGACACCGGTCAGTTCCAGTGCCGCGCCCGGGCGGGCCAGGGTCGGTGTGGGCGTCATGGGGCAGCCTTCCCAACGGGGCTCGGAGCCGGGGACGACGAGGGTGCGGACACGGCGGTCGGCGGGTCCGGGGGCCCGGCGGTCCCGGACGCCGCCTGCTCGCCGCCGGGGGTGCCGCGCAGCCCCGCCAGCCCCCGGGGCAGCAGGTAGACGGCCGCGACGAAGAGCACACCGAGCAGCAGCGGACCGTGACCGGGCCACGCTCCGGCCACCCAGTCCCGGGTGGCGACGATGAGCCCGGCGCCGAAGAGCGCGCCGACGACCGAGGTCGTACCGCCGATGACCGCCGCCAGCAGAGCGAACGCCGCGATCTCGAACCCCACGTCGGCCGGGGAGAGGTACTGCTGGACGGTCACCATCAGGGATCCGCCGACGCCGGCCAGCGCCCCGGCGCCGATGTAGGCCACCAGCAGGTAGCGCCCGACCGGGTGCCCGGAGGCACGCATCCGCGCCTCCGCCCCGCGCGCTCCGGTCAGCAGCTTCCCCGCCGGGGACCGGAGCACCAGCAGGGTGACGGCGAGCGCGACGGCCGCCACGACGAGGGCGTACGTGTACAGCTCGCCCTCCTCGAACATGCCCTCCGCGCCCCACAACGCCTGCGCCGACGGGAAGCCGACGAGGCCGTCGGCGCCCCCCGTGACGGACTTGAACTGGTTGACGGCGGCACTCGTCAGCTCACCGACGGCCAGCGTGATCATGAGTACGGTCGTGCCACGGGCCCGGATCACCGCGGGACCGGTGACCGCGGAGAACACCGCGGCGGCGAGGGCCGAGAGCAGGACCTGGACGGGGCCCACGGTCCAGCCGGCCTCCGCCAGGTTCACCGTCGCGTAGGCCCCGACGGCGAAGGGCGCGGTCTGCCCCAGCGTCGGAAGCCCCGCGTAGCCGGTGAGGACGGTGACGCTGACGGCGAGCAGCCCCAGCGCCAGCGCCGAACCGGCCAGCGAGACGGCGTACGCGTCGAGCAGCCACGGCAGGGCCACGAGCACCGCCGCCAGGACGAGCAGGGGGGTCGCCCGCCGCCACGCGGGCCCGGACGGAAGCAGGGTGCGTCCCGGCGGCGCCTCGGCCGAGGCCCTGGCCGGGCGGGACGCCCGGCGCAGGCGGGTGCCGAGCCGGCCGACGAGCCGGCCCAGCGGGTCCGGGGCCGGCCCGTCCGTGCCGTGACCGGTGGCGGGCTCCGCCAGCCGCGAACGCAGCACCAGCACCGCCGCCATCGCGGCGAACAACAGGTACGGGGCGAGGCTCGGCGCCACCGAGACACCGAGCGTCTGGACCTCGCCGACGCCGATCGCCGCGAAGAACGTCGCCCACAGCGAGCGCAGCCCGCCGAGCACGACCACCACCAGGGAGAGCATCAGCACGGTCTCGGCGGTACCGGGGCCGGGGCCGATGATCGGCGCGCCCAGGACCCCGGCGGCACCGGCCAGCGCGCCGGCGGCGGCGAGCACGCCGAGGTGTACCGTCCGCGGGCTGTACCCGGTGGCCGCGAGCATCTGCGGGTCGTCCGCGGCGGCCCGCACCGCCGCGCCCACCCGGGTGCGGACCAGCACCCAGGTGCCGGCGGCGGCCAGCAGCACCGCCATGACGATGAAGCAGAGCCGGTAGGCGGGGTAGCGGTGGCCCAGCAGCGACACCGAGGAGTCCAGGGCCGCGGGGACACGCACCGGCAGTTCGTCCGCCCCGAAGAACTGGATGAGCAGGTCTCCGCCGATCAGGGCGAGTCCGAAGGTCAGCAGTGCCTGGGCGAGGTGCCCGCGCCGCGCGAGCGGGAACGAGGCGGCGGACAGCCCCGCCCCCACCAGGCAGGCGGCCGCGGTGCCGGCGAGCAGCCCGAGGACGAGGCCGCCCCAGGTGCCGTCGCTCAACTCGGCCCCTGTGTAGGCGCCGACCGCGTACAGCATGCCGTGGGAGAGGTTGAGCACGCCGGCGGTGCCGAAGGCGAGGCTGAGCCCCGAGGCGACCACGAACAGCAGCAGGCCGTAGGCCACCCCGTCCACCATCGGCACGAGGTGGGCGTCGAGGAGTCCCATCTCAGCCGCCGAGCGTGGCCAGGTCCTCGACCATGACGTTGGCCAACTGGTCACCGTCCGGGCGCACCTGACGCAGGTACCAGGTCTGCACCGGGGAGTGCGCCTTCTCGCCGAACTCCCAGGCGCCGCGCGGACTGTCGATCTGGCCCAGGCCCGCGATCGCCTTGTTGACGGTCTGCGGCGTCACCTCACCCTTCTTCGCCGCGTCCGCGACCGCCTTGTCCAGCACGGCCGCAGCGTCGTAGGAGGACATGGCGTAGGTGGTGGGCTGCGTGTCGTGCTTGGCCGTCCAGTCGGCGACGAACGTGCGGTTGGCCTCGTTGTCCAGGTCTGCCGCGTAGTTGAGGACCGAGTAGATGCCCTTCGCCGCGTCGCCCTGGGCCTGGAGCACGCTGCCCTCGGTGACGAACGCCGTGTAGAGCGGCAGGTGGGCGATGTCCGACTGCGCGTACTGCTTGGCGAAGTCGATCGCGGCCTTGCCGGCGTAGAAGCAGTACACCGCCTTGGCGTCCGTCTTGGCGATCTCCGCGAAGTACGGCATGAAGTTGGTGGTCTTCGGGAACGGCGTCCACGTGGTCTTGCCGCCGGGGTTGGCGAGCTTCCCCTCGACCCGCTCGAACTCCTCCGTGAAGCCCCGCAGTTCGTCGTGGCCGCCCTGGTAGTCGGGTCCGATCGCGTAGACCGGGCCGTCCACCTTCTCCTTGACGTACGGAGCGATGGCCCTGCCCGGCTCGTCGGACATGAAGCTCGTCGTCCAGACGTACTCGGGGTCCTTGACGTCCGGCCGCGCGTTGGACCCCAGGAACGGGATCTTCGCCTGGTCGACCAGGGGCAGCACGGCGTTGACCGAGCCACCGCTGACGAAACCGGTCAGCACGTCGACCTTGTCCTTCTTGACCAGCTTCGTCGTCGCGGGGACGGCGGTGGGCGGACCGTCGCCCTCGTCCGCGACGATCAGCTCGACCTCGCGGCCGCCCAGCTTGTTGTCGTGGGTCTCCAGGTACAGCTCGAAGCCGGCCCGCAGCTCGGTCCCGACCGGCTTGTAGGTACCGGAGAGCGAGGCGACCAGGCCGACCTTCAGCTTGTCGTCGTCCGCCCCGGCGCCGCCGGAGCATCCGGTGACCGCGGCCAGGCCCAGGGCGATGACACCGGCGCCGAGGGCGCGCATTCTGTGCCGGGAGGCGAGGGACGTGTGGAAGAGCATGGGGGTCTCCATCAGGGCGGGGCGGAAAGGGGCGGAGCGAGGAGGGCGGTACGGGTCGACCTGCCGCCGCGCGCGGTCGGGAGCGGGTCCGGGCAGCCGGCGGGTCGGGTGCGTGCTACGCGCGGATCTGCGGGGACAGCGCGTCGCCGACCTGGTTGATCAACTCGGCCATCATGTAGCTGACCTCACCGATGTCGGCGTCCCGGGTGGTCGTCACCAGGAGCGAGGCCCCGGTGGAGACGGCCATGGAGAACAGGTAGCCGCCCTCCATCGCGGTCAGACTGTGCTCCACCGGATCGGTCTCCGTGGCCTGCGCCGCCGCGGACAGCAGGTTCACGATGCCGGAGGCGATGGCGGCGAGCCGGTCGGCCTCGTCGCGGTCCAGACCCGCGTATGCCAGCGCGAGCCCGTCCACGGAGACCGCGATCGCCCGGGTGACCTCCGGGATACGACTGGTGAAGTCGTTGAGTATCCAGCTCAGTTCGGTGGGTTGGTTCATCACTTGCTCCGTTCGGTGTTGCCTTCGTCGGTGGGGCGACCGCGATGGGTCGTGCTCCTGTTGACCCCCTGGGCGTAGGCCGCCAGAACGTCGGAGACCTGCCGGGAGTCCCGTCGGCGGGGCGGCTTGCGGGGACCGCTCGCCCCGGGGCGCCGCTCGGCGTTCTCGCGCTTGGCGGTCGTGGGCCACTGCTGCGGTGCGCTGCGCTTACGGACGGGCAGACCCGAGGCGCTGACCCCCGCGATCCGGTCGGCCGGCTCGCCGGCCGGGGGCAGCGGGGGCGCCGAACCCGGCTCCCGCTCAGGCGGCGTGGCCGGCCCGGGCCGGTGCGGTGCCTCCTTGCGGGGGGCACGGGAGCGGCCGGCGGCGAGCTCCGCGCCGGCCCTGCCGGGCGCGGCGCCCGTCTCCCAGGACGGCGCGGCGGAGTCCCGCTCGATCCTCACCAGCACGCCCGCCGGCAGGGTGATCTCGGCGATGGTGCCGGGCCCGGAGGAGTCGCGCAGCTCCACGACGATGCCGTGCCGCGCGGCGAGCCGCGCCACGACGTGCAGACCCATGAAGCGGACGTCGCCGACGCCGGCCCGCGGTTCGCGCAACGCGGCGTTGTGGACGGCACGGCGGTCGGCCGGGATGCCCACGCCTTCGTCGACGATCTGCACGACCGCCTGCTCGCCCAGCCGCCAGACGGTGACACCGACCGGAGACTCGGGGGACGAGAAGCGGGTCGCGTTGTCGAGGATCTCGGCGAGGATGTGTGCCACGTCGTGCACGGCACGGGCGGCGATGCCGACATCCGCCTCGACGACGCCGAGCGAGACCCGGTCGAAGCGCTCGATCTGCTGGGCCGCCGCCACGATGACCGTCGAGCAGTCGACGTCGTCGGTCCGCACCCGGCCGTGCCCGTAACCGCCCAGCACCAGGATGTTGTTGGTGTTGCGCTCCATGCGGACGGCGAGGTGGTCGAGGGCGAAGAGGGTCTTCATCCGCTCGGGATCGGCCTCGTCGCGCTGCACGGTGTCCAGCTCGGACACCATGATGCTGGTGAGCTGCGCGCCGCGACGGGCGACCCCGACCAGGGTTTCCGCGAACTGCGCGTGGATGTGCGCCTGTTGGGCGGCGAGTCGGACGGCCTCGTGGTGCACGGCGTTGAACGCCTCACCGACCTCGCCGATCTCGTCGTCACCCGTCGTCTCGACCGGGTCGCTGGTCCGCTTCGCGACCTCCTCCGGAGTCGCGCCGCGCAGGGCGCCGGGCTGGGACAGTTCGTTCATCACGGCGGGCAGACCGGTCTGGGCGACACCGCGTGCGGCGTTGCGCAGACCGTGCAGGCGGTGGATCATGACGCGGCCGAGGCGGAAGGCCACCACGACGGCGCCGACCAGCGTCAGCACCACCAGGACGAGTTCGCCGCCGGCCGTCCAGAACAGCAGGGTGCGTTCCGCGGAGACACTCTCGTGGACGGAGGCGTCGATCTGCTTCTCCACCGACCGCAGCAGCTCCTGACGGTCCGTGGACGCCTTGAGCCACTCCTTCGCGGTGACGTCGATGTCCGTGTTGTTGCCGGTACGGCTGATGCGGTCCTCGAGCCTGCGTGCCTGTAGCGCCTTCTCACCCGAGAGGGTGCGTTCCAGCCAGGTCCGCCACTCGCCGGGCCCGAGGTCGTACAGGACCCCGACGGACTCGGTGTAGCCGAGGCGGCTGGCGTCGAACGTCCGACGCGAGGAGGTCGTGAAGCCCCCCGCGGCCTGCGCGCGCATGACCGTGACCTGCTCCTGCGCCGTGTACTCGGCGGCTTCGGAGAGGGCCGCGGCGGCACGGATCCGGTCGGCGATGTGGGCGTCGACCCCCTCGGCCTGGGCGATACCGTCCCGGTAGCCGATCAGGTCGGCGATCACGATGCGGTAGCCGAAGGCGAGCGCGGAGATGGTGCTGCTGCCGGAACGCGCCTGGGCGCGCAGGGACACCAGCTTCTCGACCGAGCGCTCGATGCGGTCCAGCATGACCTGGGCGTTGTCGGGCACCTCGGACAGGTCCGTGACCTCTTGACGGAACCTGTCGACGCTCTCGTCGGTCGCCTCGGCACTCTCGCGCAGCCGGTCCGGGTCTCCCTGACCCGAGACGAGCGCGGTCGCCGCGACCCGTTCATGCTGCAACTTCTCGGCCAACTCCGCTGCTCCGGCCGCGGCTTTCACCATGGCGGTCAGCCGGTCGGCCTGGAGCGCGTCGCTGGCGGCCGGAGCGAGAGCCAGGCCGGAGAAGGTGACGGCCACCGCCAGGGGAGCGGTCACGAGCAGGGCGAGGCGGCGATTGATTTTCACTGCACGGCTCCATCGCAGGAACCGGTGTGGAGTATCGGTGACACGCAGATACCTAGGTGATGGGGAATGAGTGGGGGGTGGAGCTGGCGCACCGCGCGCGTCGCCACGGAGAGGGCGACGGGGCACCGATGGCGCGGCCTGATCCTACGTGGTAGCTCGTGACCACGGATGTACGCATCGTTGAGGATTGCGAGCGCTGAAGTGCACACAATCACCTTGGTTTGATCACATGGAGTGCGGGTCGCGACGCCTCGCGGCGGGTCGGCCGGGCGTTCCGAACGCGCCGGAATGTGCGCCTTCGTGGTCGTCTGGCGCTGCTCCGGTCCTGCCCCGTCACACGCGGCCGAGGCATGGCCCACGGACGTCAAGTGCACGTATGTGCAGGACGTGTGACGGTCTGTCGAGTGCCTTCACAAGCGGGGCACTTGAGCCCTGTTTCCGCCGGACGAGAGGTACGGGGAGCGCTCTGGGACGTGCTCCGGCCACGCGTGCGGGCGGGGGCCGGCACGAAAGCGCACGTGAGAGGGGGCTTCGCTCCGTCGGGACGCGGCAGGGGCGGCCGCCGCGCCTGCTGCGCCCGCGCCCCCGGACCGCGCGCACCACTAGGTAATCACTTGAAAGATATGAGGAATACATGGTTCGGAGGGGCGTGTCCCGGCCGATTCCGGTGACCCTGCCGGGCTTCCGCGGGTCGCCGGGCCCGTCGGCGCGGCGTCGGACACCGCCACCGTGCGCACGTACCCGAAGGAGGTGCGCGGAGCACCTCCTTCGCACCACAGCGGATGCGAGCCCGCGTGTCGGCCTCGGCACCCGTCTCGTCAGGGGCTCGGCCGGCACGTGGGCGTGGGGTGGCGCAGGGGGCCGCGACGGGCGTAGTGACACGCGGAGCAGACCGACCCTCCCTCCGGTGCCTTCCCGCAGTGGGCGCGCGACCCCGCCGCTGACGCACGACCTTGGCGGACGCACGACCTCGGCGCGGACGGGCGGCGCGCGCGCCGGCGGCGGGCCGGGGAAGCCGACGCCGGGACGAGCCCCTCCGGCAGCGGGAAGCGCGTGCCGACGCGCGCCGGTGGGTCCCGCGCGTGGAGTACCCCGGCCGGAGCGGACAACTCCGGCCGGACGGTCGTCACGGGCGGCGGATCTCCTCACCTTCGTCCGGGCGGTCCGCGGAACCGGCCGCCGGGTGGGAGCGGCCGTGCTCGCGCGCCATGCGCCACAGCGTGTCGGCGACCTCACGGGCAGCCGGCGCGCCCGGCTCGATGAGCGTGTAATGGCCGGTACCCGGCAGGACGACGGTTCGCAGGTCGCGGTGGACGGCCGCGTAGTCGGAGAACTGGCTCAGCGGCACCTCCTCATCGGCCTCCCCGTGCAGCAGCACCGTCGGCACGGTCGTCGTCCCCACCCCGCTGAGCAGGGTGAGTGGGTCCACGGACGCCATGTGTGCGTCGAACCCCGCCTCGTCGCCCATCAGTTGCAGCGCGGCGTCGTCGCTCAGCCCGTCCCGGCGGGTCGCCGCGAGGTCGGTGAGCGGCGCCAGGGCCAGCACACTGGTGGGGAGCGTCCCGGTGTGCCAAGGGGACTCCGGCGGCAGCAGGCCGCGGGCCGCGCACCACAGGGCCAGGTGCCCGCCCGAGCAGTGCCCGGCCAGGACGTACGGCCGCCCCTCGGGCAGGGTGTCGACGATGCGGGCGACGTCGTCGAAGGTCTCGGGGTACCCGCCCGCCCCGCCGGACCTGCGGAACCCCGGAAGCACCGTGGAGAGCCCCTGCCGCGCCAGGTAGGCGGCGAACGGTGTCAGGTGCATCCGGTCGTACCGCCAGTACCCGCCGTGCAGCAGGATCACCAGCGGGGCGTCCGGGTCCTCGGCCGGCCAGGCGTCGTAGACCTGGTGCGGGTGCTCGCCGTACCGGCCGTGGCGCGGTGCCAGCACCGGCTTCAGGCTCAGGACGCGCTTCTCCTCCTCCGCGGCGGACGCGGAGACGATCCTAGAGCGCACCGCGTGCCTCCCACAGTTCGGGGAAGACCACGCGCCGGGCACGCTGCTCCAGGTAGGCGAGTCCGGCGGTGCCGCCGCTGCCGGGCTTGGCGCCCATGGCCCGGCGCACCACCATCAGGTGGTCGAAGCGCCAGCGGGCGACCAGTTCGGCGATGTCCGTCAGCGCCTCCGCGAGCACCGCCGGCGGGTCGTACGGCGAGCCCGCGTAGACACCGCGCCACAGCTCCACCACGGCCGGGTCGGAGGTGTGGGGGAGGGTCACGTCCCGCTCGCGGACGTGCGCCGGCACGGGCAGGCCCTGGCGGTGCAGGAAGCACAGGACCTCGTCGTACAGGGACGGCTCGCGGTGGGCGTCGCCCAGCGCCTCGTGGACGGCCGGGTCGCCGCGGTGGGCACGGACCAGGGCCGCCGATTTCTCACCCAGCAGGAACTCGATGTGCCGGTACATCGCCGACTGGAAGCCGGAGGCGCGGCCGAACGCCGCCCTGAACCCCTCGAACTGCAGGGGGGTCAGCGCGGCGATCGGCCGCCAGGAGTCGTTCAGCGCCGACAAGGCGCGCCGGCTGCGCGTCAGCGCGTCGAGCGCCGCGGGCAGGTCGTCCTTGACGAGGGCCTCGCGTGCCGCCCGCCACTCGTGGACGATCAGCGTGAACCACAACTCCATCACCTGTGTGGTGACGAGGAACCCCATCTCGTCGGCCGCCTCGGTGAGCGGTTGTTGCAGTGAGCTGAGGACGGAGGCACGGACGTACTCCTCGTAGGGACTGGCACCGGCGAAGGGGCGGGTCAGCGCGGTGTCCTCGGCGAGGTCCGCGGGGGCGGACGGGCCGTCGTTCATCAGGGCTCCTAGGGACGGGCCGGGGTGGGGGTGCGGGGACGGCCGGGCGGCCGCCCCCGCCGGTCGCGCGGCGGTCGCCGCCCGGGGCCTCAGGGGTCACAGACCGAGACCGACACCACCGGTGGCGTCGATCCACTGCCCGGTGACCCAGCGGGCCTCCTCGCTCGCGACGAAGGAGACGACGTCGGCGATGTCGGCCGGGGCGCCGAGCCGGTCGAAGACGGATGCCGAGGAGAGGGCCTTGCGGATCTCCGGGTTGCTCAGCGTCGGGTTGATCTCGGTCTCGGTGAATCCGGGCGCGACCGTGTTCACCGTGATGCCTCGGGGACCGAGCTGCTTGGCGAGCGCCGGCGTGAGCGTGTCCAGGGCACCCTTGCTCATCGAGTAGGCGACGATCGCCGGGTAGGCGGTGCGGGTCGCGGCCGAGGAGATGCTGATGATCCGGCCGCCGTCGCGCAGCCGCTCCAGCGCCCGCTGGACGATGAAGAACGGCGCCCGGGTGTTGACGGCGAAGACCCGGTCGTACTCCTCCTCGGTGACGGCGGCGACCGGACGGGGCAGGGTGATGCCGGCGTTGTTGACCAGGATGTCCAGCCCCGGCTCGGACCCCGTCCCCGCCAGCGCCTGGTCGAAGGCCGCCCAGAGCGTGGCGGCGTCCTGCGGCACGCCCAGTTCGGCGTGGACGGCGAACGCGCGTCCGCCGTCCGCCTCGATCTCCTCGACCGTCCGCCCGGCCGCCTCGTGGTCGTGGCCGTAGTGGACGGCCACCAGCGCGCCCTCCGCGGCCAGCCGCCTGCTGATGGCGCGGCCGATGCCCCGGCTGCCGCCGGTGACGAGCGCGATTCTTCCCTGGTGCCGCCGGCTCGTGGTCACGGGTCTCTCCTCGTGGAAGTGGTGCTGATGAAAGGAAGGGGTCTCAGGCGTCGAAGTCGAGGGTCACGTCGTCGGTGCGTGGCCGGGCCCGGCACGCGAGGGTGTAGCCCGCCGCCAGGTCCACCGCGTCCAGCGCGTGCTGGCGGCCGAGGGCCACGGCCCCTCGCACGACCTTGGCGCGGCAGTTCCCGCACACCCCGTCGCGGCAGGCGTACGGCACGTCGGGGCGGGCCCGCAGCACCGCGTCCAGGAGGGTGGTGTCCTGCGGCGCCATCGTCACCGTGCCGGTACGCCCGGCGAGCACGGTGGTGACGCGGCCCCGTCGCACGGCGGGCGCCTCGGGACCGGGCTCCGGCGGAGCCCCGTCGGTGGAGAACAGCTCGAAGCGGACGGTGTCCGGCTCGGCCCCCCACCGGGCGAGCGCTGTGCGGACCGTCTCCACCAGGCCGTACGGTCCGCACAGCGCGAACCGTGTGCCGGGGCCGGGCCGGGCGCCCAGCACGGCCAGCAGCCGAGCCAGCCGGTCCGCGTCGATCCGGCCACTGGACAACTCGCTCTCGCGCCGCTCGCGGGAGAGCACGTACAGCGCGGTGAAGCGGTCGACGTAGGTGTCCTTCAGCACGGCCAGCTCGTCGGCCAGCAGGGCGTCGCGGGCGGTGCGCGCCGCGTGGACGAGGGAGACCCGGCACTCCGGGTCCTCGCGCAGCGCGGCCGCCGCCATGGGGGCCAGCGGCGTGATTCCGCAGCCACCCGCGATCAGTACGTGGTGCGCGCCCCGTACCGGCGGCAGCCCGAAGTGGCCCGCGGGCGGGCCGACCTCCAGGATGTCGCCGACCGCGAGCCGTCGCAGGGCGTGTGCGCCGAATCCGTCGGGGGTGTTGCGCTTCACCACCAGCCGCAGCGCCGCCGGGTCCTCGGGGGGCGGGCACACCGAGTAGCTGCGGCGCAGTTCCCGGCCGCCGGCCCGGTGCCGGACGACGACATGGGCGCCCGGCCGGTGGGCGAAGCGCTCGCGCGCGCCGTCCGGCACCTCCAGGGTGATCGCCGTGGTGTCCTCGGTGAGACGGTGGAGGAAGGTGACCGGCAGCGGGTACCAGCCGGTGCGCGGCGCCGCCGCGTCCGCCGTCTTCGTCGTGACCGCAGTGTCCATGGGGTGTCGCCTCACATCGCCGTCATGAGGGGGAACGTCTCCTGACAGCCGGCACAGTGGAGCATCGACTGGCAGCGGGCGGGACCGAACGCGCTGTGCGGACGGGTGGCCAGGGAACCGCAGTGCGGGCAGGGTGTCCCGAGACCCAGCCGGACGGGCTCGGGAGCGTCCGGGGCGGCGGGCGGCGCGATCCCGTGCGCGGCCAGCGCGGCACGGCCCCGCTCACTGATCCGGTCCGAACTCCAGGGGGGCGCCAGTACCTGCCGGACCCGTCCCTCCGGGTGGCCGCACCGCGCCAGCACCTCCAGCACGGAGGCGGTGATCGCGGGGAGCGCCGGACAGCCCAGGAAGGTCGGCAGGATCGCCACTTCGAGGTTCCCGTCGTCGGCGACCGCCACGGACTCGACCACGCCGAGATCGCCGAGGCCGATCATCGGCAGCTCCGGGTCGGGCACCTCGCCCACCCGCCGCGCCACCTCCGCCACCGGCAGCCGGGGGCAGGAAGGCCCGACGGGGGAGTGGGCCGGGAACAGGGGGCCGCTCACCACGTGCCTCCCGGGAACTGCCGGCGCACCGACTGGAGTTCGGCGACCAGCGGGCCGAACGCCTCGGTGTGCAGGCCGTCGCGGCCCCCCGTGGCGTGCCACTTCGGCGCGGGGAGCGGCAGTCCGGCGCGGTCCAGTACGGCCGCCACCTCCTGGCGCCAGCGCTCGTGCAGCGGACCGGGCGCGGGCACGGCGCCCGACGCGACGAGCCCGCGCACCAACGGGTCCTCCTCGAACAGCTCGGCCGTGCAGGGCCACACCCGCTCCAGCCCCGCCCGCATCCGCCGCGCGCTCTCCTCAGTACCCAGGCCCAGCCGCACGACCCAGTCGTCGGCGTGCCGCCGGTGGTAGGCGACCTCCTTCGCCGCCCGCACCGCGAACGCCGCCAGCTCCTGATGGGTGCTCTCGGCCAGCGCCCCGTACAGCAGCACGGCGTGGTGGGTGTAGGCGAGCTGCCGTGCCACCGTCCGGGCGAAGTCGCCGCCCGGCAGTTCGACCAGCAGGGCGTTGGTGAACTCCCGTTCCGTGCGCAGGAACGCGAGGTCGTCCTCGGTGCGGCCGGTGCCGTCCAGGCGTCCGCCGAGGGCCAGCAGCGTCCGGGCGTGCCCGACGAGGTCCAGCGCGATGTTGGACAGCGCCAGGTCCTCCTCGATGGTGGGCGCCCTGGTGATCCACTGGCACAGCCGCTGCGCGAGCACCAGTGCGTCGTCGCCGATCCGCAGCGTGTACCGCGCCAGCGCGGCCTCAGTGACCTGCTCCGGCCGCGTGGCCGCCGTGTCAGCCATCGCCCTCGCCTCCCTCCGACAACGGGACGAACTCCTCCGGGTAGCGGTACGGCTTGTGCCGTGCGTTGCTGAAGAACGGGTCACGTTCGCCGGGCGACGCCGCGTACACCGCCTCCGAGCGCACGACCCACAGCGACAGCGGGTCACCGCGCCTGGTGTACAGGTCCCGGGCGTGCGACAGCGCCATGTCGGGGTCGCTCGCCCGGACCGACCCCACATGCTGGTGGGACAGTCCGCGGCGGGGCCGCAGGAAGACCTCCCAGGACGCCGGGGCGCCCTCCGCCGGGCTGCTCACGCGATCCCCTCCGTGCTCCTCGTGCCCGCGGCGTCCGTGCCGGACGGCCGCGCCGCGTACGCGGCGGCCGCCTCACGGACCCACGCGCCGTCCTCGTGCGCGGCGACCCGGTGGGCCAGCCGCTGCCGGGCGGTGTGGGTGTCGTCGCCCAGCGCGCCCCGGTACAGCTCCCAGTCGACGGGACCGAAGTCGTAGTGCCCGCGCTCCTCGTTCCAGCGGATGCCCGGGTCGGGCAGGGCCAGCCCGAGACGTTCGGCCTGCGGCACGCAGTGGTCGACGAACCGCTGGCGCAGCTCGTCGTTGGTGTGCCGCTTGATGCCCCAGGCGATGGCCCGCCGGGAGACCGCGGCGCCGAGCGCGGCGGTCCTGGCGTCACCGCCCGCCGCCTCCGTGTCCGGCGGCCCGAACATCAGCGCCACCGCCGGCAGCCACCAGCGGTCCACCGCGTCCTGCGCCATCGCCTTCTGCGCGGGCGTGCCTTCGCAGAGCGCCTTCATCAGGTCGTACCCCTGCCGGACGTGGAACGCCTCCTCCTGGCACACCCGGCGCATGGCCCGGGCGTAGGGCCCGTACGAGGTGTGGCACAGCGGGGCCTGGTTGATCACCGCCGCGCCGTCCGTCAGCCAGGCGATGGCCCCGGTGTCGGCCCAGGTCAGCGCCGGGTGGTTGAAGGTCGCCGCGTACCGCTGCTGGCCCCGGTGCAGGGCCGCGAGCAGCTCCGCGCGGTCCACGCCCAGCGTCTCGGCCGCCGAGTACAGGTACAGGCCGTGGCCCGCCTCGTCCTGCACCTTCGCCAGCAGGACCGACTTGCGGTGCAGCGACGGCGCGCGGGTCAGCCAGGCGCCCTCCGGCTGCATGCCGATGATCTCGGAGTGGGCGTGCTGGGCGATCTGGCGGACCAGCATGCGCCGGTAGCCGTCCGGCATCCAGTCCCGCGGCTCGACCGTCTCCCCCTCGGCGAGCAGTGCCTCGAACTCCGCGGTGAGCTGGTCCTGCGTCATCGGCTGTGCCGCCGGACCCGGCCCGGCCGCCGCCCGCGTCCGTGCGCCGGTCATCGGGGCCCGGTCCCGGGGAGGGGCCACGCCGGACCGCCGTCGCGGACCGCGACGGCGGCGTGCGCGCGCTGCCTGAGCACCTGCATCACATCCTCTGCTGCCTTTGGCGAGATCTGCCGCGCCCGCCCGGCGGAGCCGTCGCGGGACGGCCCCGTGGGCGGAACCCCCGTACCCGAGGAAGAGGCCCCTGCCCGGCCCCGCTATCCCCCGCCCTCCCGATCCGCCGCGTGACGAGCGTCACCACGGGTGGGGGGATTGCGGCCGCACCGCCCCGCCTCTTCCCCTGCGACAACACACGTGTGTGGCCGGGACCGGCGGACGGCCGCGGCTGAGCGAAGAGGAGAAGGCATGAGCACCATCAGGGAGTTGCTGGTCGAGCTCACGGGCACCACCGAGTACGCCGAGACCCTCGGTGACGACGCCGAACTGGCCGGCAGCGGCATCGACTCGGGCGACCTGGTGCGCCTGGTCCTGCTGGTCGAGCAGCGCACGGGGGTGGAGATCACCGGGGACGACATGGAGGAGCTGCGCACCATCGCCGACTACGAACGGTTCGTCGCCGAGCGCACGACGGCCGGGACGGCCGGCGGTGCCTGATGTGGCTGACCCAGTTGGCGGAGCGCAACCGCCAGTGCCACCCCGGCCGCACCGCCTTCGTCGACGAGCGGCGCAGCGTCACCTGGGCCCAGTTCCACGACCGCACGGTCGAACTGGCCCACGGTCTGGCCGCTCTCGGCATCGGACGCGGTGACCGGGTCGCCATCCTCGCCCAGGACCGGATCGAGGTGCTGGAGAGCTACTTCGCCCTCGCCCGGCTCGGCGCGCTGTTCGTGCCGCTGAACCACAGCCTGGCCGTCCCCGAGGTCGCCGGCATCATCGAGCGCGTCGGCGCCGTCGCCGTCCTCGGGGAGTCCGGCCTGCTCGACCGGCACACCACGCTCCCCGCCTCGGTGCGCGTCCGGATGGCGCTGGACGAGCCCGCCTTCGAGGCCCTCGGGACCGTGGACGAGCCCGGGGACCTGCCGGAGGTCGCCGACACCGACCCCATCGCGATCCTGCACACCTCCGCGACCACCGGGCAGGCCAAGGGCGTCACCGTCGACGGCGCCTCCTTCCGCGCCATCGCCCTCGGCTGGCTGGTCCTCGCCCGCCCCACGGACGACATCGTGATGGTCAACTGCTGCCCGCTGTACCACGGCAGCATGGTCGTCTCCCTGACCTACATGGCCGCGGGCGCCACCATCGTGCTGATGCCCGGCTTCACTCCGCAACGTGCCCTCGCGGCGGTGGAGAAGAACCGGGCCACCCACATGTGGATGGTCCCGCAGATGGTGCGGTTCATGCTCCAGGCCAAGGGCTCCCACCGCACCGACCTCGGCTGTCTGCGGGAGATCCTGTACGGCGCCGCGCCCATGCCGCTGGACGTGTACGCGGAGGCCGTCGAACGGCTCGGCTGCGGCTTCCGCCAGGTGTACGGCATGACCGAGGTCGGCGGCCCCTTCGTCACCCTCGGCCCCGACGAACACCCCGAGCCCGGTGACGTCACCGCGCGCATCCCCTGCGGCCGCGTCATCCCCGGCATGTCCGCCCGCGCCGTGGACCGGGACGGGCAGGAGGTGCCGGTCGGCGAGATCGGCCAGATCGTGGTCCGCGGCCCCGGCGTCATGCAGGGGTACTGGAACGACCCGGAGGCCACCGAGGAGGTCACGGCCGGCGGCTGGACCCTCACCGGCGACCTGGGCTTCATCGACGAGAACGGCCGCGTCCACCTCGTGGACCGCACCAAGGACGTCATCATCCGGGCCGGGCAGAACGTCTACCCCTCGGAGATCGAGCGCGCCCTGATAACCCACCCTGGCGTCCGCGACGCGGCCGTCGTCGGCGTGCCCGACGAGGACTACGGCGAGGTCCCGCTCGCCCACGTCGTCGTCGAGGAGGGAACCACCACGACCGCGCTGCTCGCCCATGTCCGCGAGAACCTGGCCCCGTACAAGCGGCCCCGGTCCTTCACGTTCATCGAGCGGGTGCCCCGCAACCCCGCCGGGAAGATCCTGAAGAAGGAGCTGCGCGTCTGACAGCCGGGCCGTCCCGGCGGCGGGGTGCCTCTCCCGAGCGCGCGCCAGGGCACCCCGCCCGGTGCGCGCTCGCGCGCGGACGGCGCACAGCTCCCCGCCACGTACCACGAGGGCCGGCGTCCCGTCCGGGAGCCGGCCCTCGTGCGTCCCGGACGGTGCTACTCGGCGGCGTTGACCAGGACCGCCATGTTGCCCGCGGGATGCTTGTTGTCGTGGATCAGCTGATGGGCCAGTCCGATCTCCTCGAAGCCGAACGTGCGCGACAGGCACGGGTCGATCACGCCCTGGTCGATCAGCCGCGTGACCTCGCGCGCCTCCCGGGCGCTCGCGACGTGCGAACCCTGCAGCCGCTTCTGGCGCATCCACAGGAACCGCAGGTCGACGTCGCCGTTGTAGCCGGTCGTGCCGCCGCAGATCACGACCATGCCCGCGTTGTCGGCCATGTAGACCGAGGTCGGGATGGTGTCGGCGCCCGAGTGCTCCAGGACGATGCGCGGCGCCCGGCGCTCCCCGAGGACCTCCCAGAAGCGGCGTCCGAAGGCGCGGGCGCCGTCCAGCCACGTCTTCATCGCCTCCTCGTCGGTGGTGTCCGGCAACCGGCCCCAGTGGTCGAACTCACGCCGGTCGATCCACCCCTTCGCCCCGAGCCGCACGCAGAACTCGCCGCGCTCCTCGCTGGAGACGACGGCCACGGGCACACCCCCGACGTGGCGCACGAGCTGGATGGCGATGCTGCCGAGGCCACCCGCGCCGCCCCAGATCAGTACCGGGTCACCGGGCCGCACGGTGTGCGGCTCCCAGCCGAAGAGCTGACGGTAGGCGGTCGCCGCGGTGGCCATGTAGCAGGAGGCCGCCGCCCACGACAGCCGCCGCGGCTTGGGGTGGCACATGTACTCGTCGACCACGGCGAACTGCGCGAACGAACCGTAGTTCTCCTCGTACCCCCACACCCGCTGCGTGGAGGAGGTCACCGGTTCGGCCCCCAGCCGGATGTCCTGGGCCGTCTCGTCCCAGCGGCAGGCCAGGACGACCACCTCGGCACCGGGCTCGACGCTCCGCACCCCGTCGCCGACCGCCCACACGACGCCCGACAGGTCGGAGCCGCCGATGTGGAAGTCCTCGGTGGCGCCCTGCTTCTGGCGGGCCGCGATCACGTCGAGCGGTTCGCCGAGCGCCGCCCACACGTTGTTGTAGTTGACGCCGGCCGCCATCACCTTGACGAGTACCTGCCCGGGGCCCACGGGCGGTACGTCCACCACCTCGGTGCGGAAGGCGTCGACGGGCTGTCCGTAGCGTTCCTGGCGGATCAGCGAGGCGTACATCCGCTTGGGCACGGTGCCGAGGGCGGGCGCGTCGCCGAGTTCGTAGAGGTCCTTGAGCACGGTCACGGGGAGTCCTTCTGGAGCGGGGCGGACGGGAGACGGGTCCGGGGCAGCGGGTCAGCCGGAGGCCGGGCGAAGGGCCTTGGCGACGACCTCGCCGATGCGGGCGATCGGGTCGGGTTCGGTCATGTCGTAGTGGCCGCAGGGCACGGCGTGGTCCTCGAACGCGCCGCGCACGTACGGGCGCCAGGCGTCGGCCTTGCCCGCCGCGAGCGACAGGTCCCTGGCGTCGGCGGCCGGGACGAGGTCCTGGGTCGCGCTGAAGAACAGCGCGTCGCCGCGGAAGACACCGGGCGTGAACTCCGGTGCGATCCGCAGGTTGTTGCGCATCACGGCGGCGATGGAGGCCGCCTCGTCGCGGGAGACGGGGGAGGAGCCGGCGCGGTGCGCCTCCCCGACCCGGTCGAGCACGTCCTCGACACCGGGCGGGCCGTCGGCACCGGCGGGCAGGCCCGCCACCCGCGACAGCAGACCGGCGACCTGCCTCTCCGCGGTCCCGGCATCGTGCTCGCCGGCGTGCGGCAGCGGGGCGTCGAGCAGCGCCAGCAACTCGACCTCCTCGCCCTGTTCCTGCAACGCGCAGGCCATCGCGTGGGCGACGAAGCCGCCGTACGACCACCCCAGGAGCCGGTACGGGCCGTCGGGCTGGACGGAGCGGACGAGGCCGAGACAGCCCTCGACCATCTCCCGGGCATCGCGCGCCGGCTGCCGGGTGCCGTCCAGACCGGCCGCCTGGATGCCGAACACCGGCTGGTCCGCGCCGAGATGGGGCAGCAGGCCGGTGTACCGCCAGGACACGCCGGCGCCCGGGTGCACACAGAACAGCGGCCGCCGGTCCCCCTCGGCGCGCAGGGGCAGCAGCGGCGCCAGCGCGGCCGGGCCCGCGACGGCGTCCTGCCCGTCCTGGGCGGCCGCGAGCAGGCCCGCCACGGTCGGGGCGGCCAGCAGGGAGGCGGCCGGTACGTCCAGCACGCCCTGCCGGCGCAGCCGCCCGACCAGGAGCACGGCGCGCATCGAGTCGCCGCCCAGGTCGAAGAAGTTGTCGTGGACCCCGATGCCGCCGATCCCGAGGGATTCCTCCCACAACGCGGCGACCGCCCGCTCACGCGGGGTGCTCGGAGCCACGTGCGCGGTCGCCAGGTGCGGACGGGGCGCGAGCCCCGCCCCGCCGCCCGGAGCGGGCGTCCGCGACCGTGGGCCGGACTCCTGTGGGGCGCGGGCCCCGGGCGCGTCGATCCAGTGGCGGTGACGCTCGAACGCGTACCCGGGCAGCGGCACGCGTCCCGCGCTCCGAGGCGGCCGCGGAGCACGGGGCAGCGCGGCGTCCACGCCGGCGCTCCACAGCCGCCCCAGCGCCTCGGCGAAGACGAAACCGTCCGCCGCCCGCGCCTTGGCGTGCCGCATGGTCGTCACGGTCACCGGGTCCTCGCCGTCGAGCCGGGCCCGAGCGAGTTTGGTCAGGCTGTCGCCGGGGCCGATCTCGACGAGGACCGGCCGCTCCCGCTCCCACAGCGCGGCGATGCCGTCGGCGAAGCGGACGGTGCGCCGGGTGTGGTCCACCCAGTGGCCGACACCCGTGGCCTGTGCGGCGGTGGCCCAGTCGCCGGTCACGTTCGTGACGTACGGGATGCGCGGCGGCCGCAGGGTGAGGGTGCGCAGGTGGCCGGCGAAGCTCTCCAGGATCGGGTCGAGGACGTGCGAGTGGGCCGCCGCGGGCATCCGCAGCCGGCGGAACGGCACGTCGCGGCGGGCCAGTTCCGCCTCCAGCCGGTCGACCGCGTCGGTGTCCCCGGCGACCGTGCACGCCGCCGGGCTGTTGACCGCCGCCAGCGACAGCCCCTCGCCCAGCAGCGGGAGGACGGTGTCGGCGGCGGCCGCGACGCCGACGGTGGCACCGCCCGAGGAGGTGATGAGCCGGACGCGCTCGGCCACCACCGGCAGCGCCTCGTCGATCTCCATCACCCCGGCCAGGCAGGCAGCGGTGTACTCGCCCAGCGAGTGCCCGATCAGGGCGTCGGGCCGGACCCCCGCCTCCATCAGGGTGCGGGCCAGCGCGTACTCGGTGACGAACAGCGCCAGGAAGGCCGCCGTGCTGCCCGGCTCCACCTCCTCGAACAGGGCGGTGCGCAGGTCCGCCCCGAGCACCGGCCGTAGCACCGCGGAACACCGGTCGACGGCGTCCCGGTAGACGTCGTTCTCCTGGTACAGCCCGCTGCCCATGCCGACGTACTGGGTGCCGCCGCCCGGCAGCAGGAACGCCACCTTCGGCGCCTCGTCGGGCACCGGCCGCACGTCGGGCACCGCCGCGCGCAGCGCGTCCACCGCCTCCCGCACCGACGTCGCGGAGACGGCGAGCCGGTGCCGCAGCGCGGGCCGGTCCGAGCGCAGCGCGCCCGCCACGTCGTCGAGCCGCAGCCCGGGACGCTCCTCCAGACGACGGGCGAGGGCGCCGGCCTGGCCGCGCAACGCGCCCGGCGTGCGTGCCGACAGCGGCAGGACGAGCCGGCGCCCGTCCTCCTCGGGACGCGGCGGAGCGGCCGGGACCGGCGGAGCCTCTTCCAGGATGACGTGCGCGTTGGTGCCGCCGACCCCGAAGGCGCTGACCGCGGCCCGCCGGGGACGGCCGGTCGACGGCCACTCCTCCAGCGTGGTCGGCACCCGGAACGGTCCCGACGCGAAGTCGATGAGCGGGTTCGGCCGGTCGAAGTGCAGACTGGGCGGAATCTGGCGGTGCTCCAGCGCGAGCACCGCCTTGACGAGCCCCGCCATCCCCGCCGCCGCGCCCAGGTGCCCGATGTTGGTCTTCACCGAGCCCAGGGCGCAGTACCCGCGCCGGTCGGTGCTCTGGCGGAACGCCTCGGTGAGCGCCGCGACCTCGATGGGGTCGCCGATGCGGGTGGCGGTGCCGTGCGCCTCGACGAGTCCGATGGTGTCGGCGTCGATCCCGGCCTGCGCCTGCGCGGCGAGTACCACCTCCGTCTGGCCCTGCGCGCTGGGCGCGGTGAAGCCGACCTTGCGGCGGCCGTCGTTGTTGACGGCCGTGGCGCGCACGACGGCCCGGACACGGTCGCCGTCGGCCAGCGCGTCCTCCAGCCGCTTGAGGACCACCGCGCCCACGCCGTCGCCGGAAGAGGTGCCCGCCGCGTCGTCGGCGAAGGTGCGGCAGTGCCCGTCGGGTGAGAACGGCCCGCCAGGCACGTGGCGGTAGCCCAGGTGGGCCGAGGGGTTCAGGGAGACCGCCGCCGCCAGCGCGGTGTCGCAGCGGTACTCGACGAGGTCCTGGAAAGCGGAGTGCAGCGCGACCAGTCCCGTGGAGCAGGCCGTCTGGAGCGACAGGCTCGGGCCGGTCAGGCCCAGTTCGTAGGAGACGCGGGTGGCGAGCGTGCCCAGCGAGTTGGCGGTGGCCGCGTGGACCAGCGCCACCGATCCGGGCTGCCCGGCGAAACGGGGGTGCACGTGCGCGGGGTAGTAGCGGCTGTCGCCGCTGCCCGCGTACACCCCGGTCGTGCGGGACGGGTTGTCCTCGCCGGGGCAGCCGGCGTCCTCCAGCGCGTG
The DNA here is from genome assembly GCF_011170125.1 of Streptomyces diastaticus subsp. diastaticus. NCBI lineage: Bacteria > Bacillati > Actinomycetota > Actinomycetes > Kitasatosporales > Streptomycetaceae > Streptomyces > Streptomyces diastaticus. Next base: position 1,831,658 of record NZ_BLLN01000003.1, read on the forward strand.
GTAGGCCGTCTCCAGCAGCAGGCGCTGCTGCGGGTCGACGACCGCCGCCTCGGCCGGGCTGTACCCGAAGAAGCCCGAGTCGAAGCGGTCGATGCCCTCGATCACCGACGCCATCCGGATGAGGGACGGGTCGTCGAGGTCCTCCGGATCACCGCCCGCGGCGAGGAACTCCTCGTCGCTGACGGGCCGTACGGACTCGTGGCCCCGGGCGAGGTTGTCCCAGAAGGCGTCGACGTCGTCGGCGCCGGGGAAGCGGGCCGCCATGCCGATCACGGCGACGGCGGGCGCCTCGTCCTCCGGCGTGGCCTGCGACTCATCCATGGCGTCGGTCCTTCCTCTGCTGTGCGGACCGGCGGGCGCTCCGCGCGGCCCGCTGGCGCTCCGCCTGCTGCTTGGCCCGCTCCAGCCCGGAGTGCGCGGGAGCGGGGGCGTCCGGGGCGGGCCCGGACGCGGCGTCCGGCGCCGCGGGTGCGGCAGTGCCCTGCGCGGAGAGGTGCCGGGCCAGTGCGCGCACGGTGGGATGGGTGAAGAGGTCCACGACGCCCAGCTCGCACCCGAGCGCCTTGTTGACCGCGGTCTGCGCCGCGACGAGCAGCAGCGAGTTGCCGCCGAGGTCGAAGAAGTTCTCGTCCCGGCCCACCCGGTCGCGGCCCAGGACCGTGCACCACACCGTGGCGAGCTCGGTCTCCAGCCGCCGCAGTTCCTCGCCGCCGCCCGTCTCGGCACCCCGGTTGGCGGCGCCGGCCGACCGCAGGACGAACGTGCCGTTTGGGCCGGCGGCCCGCGCGGCCGCGCCGTACAGGGCGCCCAGGTCGGTGCCCTCGTCGAGGGCCACCCGGGCCGCCGTGCGACGCACCTGCCGCACCGGTGCGAGGACGTGCGACCGCACCCAGGGGGCGGTGCGGTCGGCGCCGACGAGCAGGTGCGGAAGGTCCAGCGTGCGCGCCAGGTCGAAGGAGCGCAGCGCCGCCTGGGCGTCCAGTACGCGGTAGCCGCGCGCCTCGGTGAGCGAGGTGAGCTGGTAGCCGAGGCTCATCCCCCGCTCGCGCCACATGCTCCAGGCGAGACTCTGCCCGGGCAGGCCCTCGCGCCGGCGCCGGGCGGCGAGGTCGTCCAGCGCGGCGTTGGCAGCCGAGTAGGCCGCGTTCATCGCGCCGCCGAAGAACCCGTTGACGGAGGAGAAGGTGACGAACGAGGTCACCGGGTGGTCGGCGGCGACCTCGTGCAGGCTCCACGCCCCGTCGACCTTCGCCGCCAGCGCCTCGCGCCACTCCTCGGGGGTGAGTTCCCGCACGGGCCGCTCGTCGAAGGCGCCGGCCAGGTGCAGCACCGACACCAGCGGGATCTCCCAGGCGTCCGCGGCACGCCGCACGGCGGCCCGCACCTGGGCGGCGTCGGTGACGTCGGCGGCCTCGTAGCGGACCTCACCGAGCCGGCGCAGCCGCCGGAACGCCTCGATACGGGCCGAGGCGGGCCCCGCGTCGGCCAGGTGCCGCTCCCAGGTGTCCTCGGGGGGCAGCGCGGTGCGGCCGATGAGCAGCAGCCGGGTGCCGGGCTCCGTCAGCAGGTGCGCGGCCACCTCGCCGCCCACACCCCCCAGGCCGCCGCTGAGCAGGTGGAAGCCGTCGGACGGGGCCGGTGCGGCCCGGGGCGGCGGGTCGGGCAACGGGGCCAGCCGCCGTACGTACCGCCGGTCCCCGCGCCGGGCGACCTCGGCGTCGACCGGGAATCCGGACGCCTCCGCCAGTACCGCCCTGGCCTGCTCGCCCGCCTCGCCGACGGAGAGGTCGAGGTGGACGCCGCGCAGCCAGGGCAGCTCCTCGCGCAGCGACTTGAGCAGCGCGCCGGCGGCGGCGTGCGAGCCGCCCGGCCGGTCGTCGGGTGTCACGGCCTGGGCGTCCACGGTGACGAAGAGCAGGTCCACCGGCCGGCCGGTGCCGGCGCGGGCGGCGAGGGCCCGGGCCAGTACCAGCAGGGACTCGGCACTGCCGGCGGCCGCGCCGTCGCCCGCGCCGTGCATCGCGGCGAGGTGCACCACGGTGTCCGGCGCACGTCCGTCCGCGGCCAGCCGGTCGAGCACCGCCGCGAGGTCCTCGGCGTCACCGGGGCGAACGCGGTAGGCGGCCGCGCCGTTCCGCTCGTACCCGGGGCCTTCCCCGACGACCGTGCACAGTCCGCCGGCGGCGCGCACCACCGCGGCGACCTCCCCGGCCAGCGCGTGGCCGCGTGGCGCGCCGCCCGCGAGGACCAGGACGCGGTGGCCTGCCGGGAGGCCGGCCCGGTGCAGGTTCTCGGCGCGCTGCCACACCGGGCGCAGGAACCAGTCCGGCAGGGTGGCGGCGGTGCCGAGCAGCAGTTGCGTCTCGCGCACGACCCCGTCGAAGTCGCCGGCCTCGAAGGACTTGCGCAGCTTGGTCCGCTGGATCTTGCCGATCTCCGTCTTCGGAACGGCGTCGGTCCCGACCGGGATCAGGTACGCGGGGCTCACCCCGATCTCGCGGGTGACCTTGCCGCCGATCTCCCGCAGGGCGGTGGCCGGGTCCCGGCCCGGGGCCAGGTGGAGGAAGAGCGCCAGTTCGTCGGTGGCGGCCGAGGCGTCGGAGCGGACGGCGACCGCGGCCGTGAAGCTGCGCACCACGGTGGGCAGTTCCTCGACGCACGCCTCGATCTCGTGGCTGTAGTGGTTGACGCCGTTGACGATGATGACGTCCTTGGCGCGGCCGGTGATGTACAGCTCGCCCGCGCGCAGGAACGCCAGGTCGCCGGTGTCGAACCAGCCGTCCTCGGTGAACGACTCGGCGTTGGCACGGGCGTTGTCGTGGTAGCCGCGGGTCACGGAGGTGCCGCGGACCTGGAGCCGGCCGACGTCCCCCTCCGCCAGGAGCGTGTCCTGGTCGTCGACGACGCGCATGGCGAAGCCGGGATAGGGGAGCCCGCAGCTCACGAACGCCTCGTCGTGGCCGGGCGCTTCGGGGGCCAGCACACTGTCGGTCACCACCGAACAGGTCTCCGACATGCCCCAGCCGGGGTGCATGACGTCCTGAGGCAGGCCGAACGGCGCGAGGGCGTGCAGGAACCGGCGTGCCGCGGACGCCACGACGACCTCGCCGGCGTTCATCACCAGTCGCATGGGAGAGAGGTCCCAGTCGCGGTCCTGGAAGCGGTGCGCCTGCTCGGCGAGGAGTCCGAACGCGAAGTTCGGAGCCCAGGTGACGCTCACGCGGTGCTGGTCGGCCAGCTCGGGCCACCGCACTGGGTCCTCCAGGATCCAGGGGGTCGGCGCGTGGATCTGCCGGCAGCCCAGGTAGACGTCGCGCAGGTGGAACATGACCACGCCGGTCACGTGGTCCAGCGGGATCCAGTTCAGGGAGACGTCGCGGGCGCTCAGCCCGTTCATCGCCTCGGTGGCCGCGGCCCGGGTCAGCACGTTGCGGTGGGAGAGCCGCACCGCCTTCGGCAGGCCGGTGCTGCCCGAGGTCATCAGCATCAGGAGGAGGTCGTCGGGCCGGGCCGCGTACCAGTCGCGGTCCTCGGGCTCCTCGCGCAGGGCGTCGGCCGTGGTGAGCCGGAGTCCCGGCCACTCGCGCCGCTCGGCCAGCTCCCGCAGTCCCGGCTCACCTGCGGCCGAGGCCACGATCCACGGCCGGTCCAGCATCTCCCGGATGCCTTCGAGCTTGGTGACGGCGGCCGAGGCGGTGGCGTACGAGACGGGCACCGTCAGCGGGACGGCGACGAAGCCGCCGAGGACGCAGCCCCACAGCACGGCGACGAAGTCCTCCGTGTCGTCGCACTGGAGGATGACCCGGTCACCCGGCCGCAGGCCCCGGCGGCGCAGGCCCGCCAGGACGCGCGAGGCTTCGGGGATGAGGCCCGCGTAGGAGCGCCGGGTCTGCGAACCGTCCGCGCGCACGTGCACGATCTCGCCTTCGGACCGGTCAGCGGCCCGCAGCAGCGCCTCGGCCCAGCCGGGGACCGACGGCTCCGGCAGTGCGGGGCCCTCGCTGAGCGCGGGAACGGCCGCCGGGCGGTCGACGGGCGGCTCGTCCGGCCCGGCCGCCGCCTCGGCGGGCCGCGGGCGGCCCACGTGGAGGCGGCCCAGCTCCTCGGGCACCTCCTCCACCACGACCTCCGCCTCGCGCACGCCCGGCAACTGCGCCAGCCGCTCCCGCCAGGCACCCGCCCCGACCGCGTCGACGACCGGCAGGGCCCGCAACGTGTCCTGGTCCAGGGCGCCTTCGGCCGTTCGGGGCAGATCGCTGACCGCGACGACCCGCGTTCCCGGCGCGGCGGCCGCGACCACCTGCTCGGCCTGGTCGGCCGCGCCCGCACGGCTCGGCACCACGTACACCGTGGCGGGCTCCTCGCCCGGGCCGGGCAGGACGACCGCGTCCCGCACCCCCGGCACCTCCAGGACGGCCCGGGTCAGCGCCTCGGTCCCGGCGGTGGTGTCCGCGGCGGCCGGGGAAGGACGGCCGACGCGCGGCAGGGCGCCCGGCCGCACCTCGGGGTCGGCGCAGACGGCGGCCAGCAGGTCGCGCAGCGCGTCGGCGAACGCCTCGGCGGTGGCCGGTTCGTAGAGTTCCGCCGCGTACTCGACGTGCAGGTCTAGCCCGTCGGCGGTGCCGTCCGGGCCGTGCCGCTCCAGGACGTCGACGAAGAGGTCGAACTTGGCGGTGCCGGTCGTGGTGGGGCGCAGCGGCACCCGTTCCTCGCCGAGCGCGAGTACGGCCCGCTCGTTGTTCTGCAGGGCCAGCATCACCTGGAACAGCGGATGCCGGGCCGGGTGGCGGCGCGGATTCACCTCCTCCACCAGCCGGTCGAACGGCAGGTCCTGGTGGTCCAGCGCCTGAACGTCGAACGCCCTTACCCGAGCGAGGAGTTCGCGGAAGGTGGGGTCGCCCGAGGTGTCGGCGCGCAGCACCAGGGTGTTGGTCAGCAGCCCGACGACCTCGTCGAGCGCGGGCTCCGAGCGCCCGGCCACGGGGGTGCCGAGGACGATGTCGTCCCCGGCGCCCCACCGGTTCAGCAGCAGGGCGAGCGCGCTGTGCAGCACCATGAACAGGCTGGCGTTCTCCCGGTCCGCGAGGCGCAGCAGCTTCCGGTGCACCCCGGTGTCCACGGTCACGGTGACGCTGCCGCCCCGGCCGGACGAGGTCCCAGGGCGCGGGTGGTCCGCGGGGGGCGCGCTCTCCTCGGGCAGGGCCTCCAGCGCCTCGCGCCAGAAGGCGGTGAGCCGCTCCAGCCGGCCCGGCCCCTCCGGGGCCGGCGCGAGCACCCGCCGCTGCCACAGCGCGAAGTCGGCGTACTGGAGTGCCGGCGGGGCCCAGTCGGGCGCGGCGCCGGCGCGGCGCGCGGCGTAGGCGGTGCCGAGGTCCTCGGCGAGCGGACGCAGTGACCAGCCGTCGGCCGCGCTGTGGTGCAGCACGAGCAGCAGGGTGCGCGTGCCGCCGGAGCCGAACAGCGCCGCCCACAGCGCGCTGTCACGGGTCAGGTCGAAGGAGCGCCGCATCGCCGCGGCCGCGTGCGCGGCTCGCTCCTCGTCGGGGCAGTCCACCACGTGCAGCGCGGGCCGCAGGGCACCGGGTGGCAGGACCCGCTGGTGGACGGTGCCGTTCTCCTCACCGAAGACGGTGCGCAGGCTCTCGTGGCGGTCGGCGACGTCTCCGAGGGCGGCCCGCAGCGCGTCCAGGTCCAGCGGGTGGCGAAGGGTCACCGGCAACGGGATGTTGTACGTGGCGGCTTCGCCGTCCAGGCGGTCGAGGAACCACATGCGCTCCTGCGCGAAGGAGGCGGGCACCCGGTCCGGGCGTACCGAGGCGCTGAGCGCGGGCAGCCGCGAGCCACCGCCGCGCCCTTCGGTGAGGCGTCCGGCCAGGGCCGCCGGGGTCGGGGTGTCGAAGAGCACCGAGATCGCGATGTCCGTGCCGGACCGTTCCCGCAGCAGGGCCAGGAGCCGGGTCGCCGACAGCGAGTGGCCGCCGAGGCCGAAGAAGTCGTCACCGGTGCCGACGGAGTCGCCGGGCAGCCGCAGCACCTCCTCGAACAGGCCGCAGACCAGCCGCTGTTCCGGCGTCGTGGGCCGGGCGCCGCCCGCGAGGGCGGCGAAGTCGGGAGCGGGCAGGGCCGCGGTGTCGAGCTTGCCGTTGGCGGTCAGGGGAAGCGCGTCGACGAGAACGCAGGCCGCCGGGACCATGTGACCGGGCAGCCGGGCGGCCAGGTGGGACCGCAGCCCGGCGGGGTCCGTCCGGCCGTCCTCGGCGAGCACGGCGTAGGCGACGAGCTGGGTCAGGCCGTCCTTCGCGGCGCGCGGGACGACCGCGCCGCCGACGACCGCCGGGTGCGCCGTGAGCACGGCCTCGATCTCGCCCGGTTCGACGCGGAAGCCGCGGATCTTGACCTGCTGGTCGGCGCGGCCCGCGTGGACGAGGGTGCCGTCGGGCCGCAGCCGGGCCAGGTCGCCCGAGCGGTACATCCGCGTCCCCGGCGGCCCGAAGGGGTCGGGGAGGAACCGCTCCTCGGTCAGCTCCGGCCGGTTCAGGTAGCCGGGTGCCACCCCCGGCCCGGACACGTACATCTCGCCCGTCCCGCCGGGCGGCACCGGCCGGCCGGCCGCGTCCAGGACGTACACCCGCAGGTCCGCGAGGGGCCGGCCGATGACGCCGCGGCGCCGCGGGTCCTCCAGGTCGGCGCGCTCGAGCCGGTGGAAGGTCACGTGCACGGTCGTCTCGGTGATGCCGTACATGTTGACGAGCGCCGGCGCGTCCAGGCCGTGCCGGTCCGCCCACGGCCGCAGCCGCTCCGCGACCAGCGCCTCCCCGCCGAGGATCACGTACCGCAGGGAGCCCGTGGGCCGGTTCGCCTCGGCGTCCGCCCGGATCAGTTGCCCGAAGGCGGACGGCGTCTGGTTGAGGACCGTCACGCCCTCCTCGTCCAGCAGCCGCAGGAACTCCCGAGGCGAACGGCTCACCTCGTAGGGCACCACGACCAGCCGCCCGCCGTGCAGCAGGGGGCCCCAGAGCTCCCACACCGAGAAGTCGAAGGAGTACGAGTGGAACAGCGTCCACACGTCCTCCTCGCCGAAACCGAAGTGCTCACCGGACGCCTCGAAGAGCCGCACCACGTGGGCGTGCGGCACCGGCACCCCCTTGGGGCGGCCCGTCGAGCCGGAGGTGTGGATGATGTAGGCGGTGTCGTAGGGGTCCGCGGCGCCGGTGCGGTCCGCGTCCGTCAGGTCGTCCGCCGAGCGGCCGGCGAGGCCGGCCTCGGTGCCCGCGTCGTCGACCACGACGACCCGCGCCTCGGAGTCCGGCAGCCGCCCGGCCCCGGCGGTGTCGGTGACCACGGCGACGGGTGCCGCGTCCGCCATGACCAGCCGTAGCCGCTCGGCGGGGTGTCCGGGGTCCAGCGGAAGGTACGCGGCGCCGGTCTTGAGGACGGCGAGCAGCGCCGGGACGAGCCGGAGGCCGCGCGGCAGAGCCAGGGCGACGACCCGGCCGGGCCCCGCGCCCCGCTCGACGAGCAGCCGGGCCAGCCGGTTGGCCTCCGCGTTCAGCTCCGCGTAGGTCAGTGTCTGACCGCCGTACGACAGGGCCGTGCGCCCGGGGCCCTCGGTGACGCGGGCCTCGAAGAGCTGGGGGAGGGTCCGCGTGACGCGGGGCGCGGGCTCGGTCCGCCGGCCGGGCTCCTCGCCGGCCAGCAGCACGGGCGTCTCCCCGAGCGGCAGGTCCTCCGGACAGCTCCGCAGTTCGCGCAGGACCTTGAGGAACCGCTCCAGGAACAGGGCGAGTCCGGATTCCTCGTACAGGTCGGGGTGGGCGTCGAAGGCCAGCCAGAGGGTCTGCGGCTCCGCCCCGGGACGCACCGAGATCTGGAGGTCGTCGACGGCGCCGCCGGAGAGGTGGTGGGAGGTCGAGGGGTGTCCGGCGAAGACGAGGTCCTCGCTGAAGGGGACGATGTTGACGACCGGGCCGTGCACCCGGCGGCCGCTGCCCAAGACCCCGAGGTCGCGGCGGACGGACTCGCCGCGGTAGCGCTGGTGGGTGCGCAGGCCGCGCAGGTCCTCCGCGACCGCCCGGACGAAGGTGCCGAGCGGTGTGCCGGGTGCGGCCGCGATCCGCAGCGGCAGGACGTCGGAGGCCGTGCCGGGGGTGCGTAGCGCCGCGCCGCCCAGCCGGCTCATCGTGGCGAGCCCGAGGACCAGGTCCTCGGCGCCGGTCATGCGGTGCAGGAAGGCGGCGACGGCGGCGACCAGCAGATCGGTCCGAGTGACGCCCAGCTTCTCGGCGGCCTCGGTCAGAGCCCGCGTCTCCGCGGGGGAGAGGACCGCCGTGCGGCGCAGGAACGGGGCTCTGGGCGGCGCGGTCCGCTCGGTGAGCCGCGTCGGCTCGGGCAGTCCCGCCAGTCGCTCCGCCCAGTACGCGCGGTCGCGCGTATGCCGGTCGGAGGCGAGGTAGGCGGCCTCCTCGGAGGCGAGCCGGTCCGACGGCTCGAAGCCGGCGGGCGCGGGCTCCTCCCCTGCCACCAACGCCGTGTAGGTGTCGGCCACACGACGCGCCACCAGCTTGTAGCTGTAGCCGTCCAGCAGGATGTGGTGGGCGCGCAGGAACCAGATGACACGGTCGGGGGCGAGCGTCAGCAGGGCGTGCGAGAAGAGCGGCCCCGTCTCGATGTCCACCGGCGTCGCCAGATCGCGGCGTATCCACTCCTCGGCGGCGGCGGCCGGGTCCGCCTCGCCGCTGACGTCCACGCGGTGCACCGGCGTCCCGTCCGCAGCGCCGTTGCGGACGGCTCGCGGTCCGTCGGGTGTGTCGAGGAAGCGCAGGGCGAAGGTGTCGGCCTCGTGGACGGTGCGCCGCAGCGCCGTCTCGAACAGCCCGGTGTCGACCGGCCCGTGTATCTCCACGTACTCACCGGTGTTGTACGCGGCGGTTCCGGGCGCGAGCCGGTGGGCGAACCAGAGCCCTTCCTGCGCTCCGGTCAGCGGCCGACGATCGTCCTCGTTGCCAGACATGACACCAACCCTCGGTTGCGAGCAGGTACTTCTCACGGGGGCGGGGCAAGCGGAGGCGGTCCGGGGACAGGACCCGTCCGGCCGTCGCGGGCCATGCCCCGGTTCACCCTGCCCTCGCCCGGTCGGGCGGAGCAAGCAGGGGCGCCGCTCGGCGGCCCATTCCAGGGAAACACCTAGAGGATGGCGCGATTTCCGTCCGTGAGGGTTGGGGAAATCGACGGGGAAAAAGAGGGTGGGCCGACCGGCCGGAAAGTCCTCAGAGGGGGAGGGCCTCTTGACTTCCGACGAGATGTCGTCCGCCGGAAAGGCCGGCAGGCGCCTTTCCCCTTCTCCGGGGCCGGGTGGGGAGCGGTCGGCCGCATTCTTTGCAGATCCTGTTCATGACAACCGCGACGGCGTGCCGCGCATCCCGTACGCTGCACGGCAACCTGTCGACGGGCGCCCGCCGCGCGACTCCCGGCAAAACCTCGGACCGTTCTTAGGTGAAACCCTAAATCCGCCGCCCATATGGTTCTGTCAAGATCGGGGCCTATCGCTGTCTCTCCTTGACGTGAGGGCGTGACAGGGACTTCGCACTCGTTTTTGAGAACCGCCATCCGTGCGGGTACGGACCGTGCGGTGACGGCTGGAAGGGCTGCCAGAATGCGACGCGCGCTGTGTCCCGTGGAAAACCTCTATGTCGGCCAGCGGAGCCGGGCCTTCCTCTCCTGCGTCCTGCGCGGGGACGTCGACGCCCCGACGCTGGCGAGGGCGTTCGACGCGCTCACGGCCGAGCACCCCACCCTGCGCTCCCGCATCGTCCCTGTGGCCGCCGGTCACGCCCTGGAACTCCTGCCGGAGGACGAGCGCCCGCGCCTGATCCTCAGGGACGGCGGGGAGGAGTCGTACGGGGAGGAACTCAACGTCCCGCTCCCGGTGGGCGGGCCGCTCAGCCGCGCGTCCCTCGTCACCACCGGGCCACGGACACGGCTTCTGACCATGACGATCGACCACACCGTCACCGACGGGCACAGCGCCATCACCCTCCTGAACGCGCTCTGGGACCGCTACCGCGACCTCGTCGGCACCGGTTCGGCCCAGACCCCGGCCGCCCCCGTCACCGAGGAGAGCTGGCCCCGGCCCGTCAGCGAACTGCTGCCCCCGGCCGACGCCGAGGACACCGAGAAGTACCTCCGGCGCCGTATCGAGGAGACGAGCGCCCACCCCGTCGAACTCCTCGCCTACGACACCCCTCGCGACGAGCCGGCCGACGCCGCCGCAGCGGCCCGGCACCGCGTCGAGGTCCGCCGGCTGGTCCTCGGAGCCGAGGAGACCACCCGGCTGCGCGCCGCCGCGCGTGACGCGGGCGTCACGGTGCACGGCCTCGTCGCCGCCGCCCTGATGACGGCGGTCCGCGCCCGCCTGGACGGCACGGGCCCGCGAATCCTGGGCTGCATGTCCCCCGTCGACCTGCGCTCACGGCTCAGCCCGCCCCTCGCGCCGTCCGTGATGGTGGCCTCCGTGACCTCGCACCTCCAGTCCGTCCCGGTCGCCGAGGACGCCGACCCGCTCGCCCTCGCCCGGGAGCTCGGCACACGCCTGCGCGCGTCCGTCGAGCGCGGCGACCACTTCCACGAGATGCGCATCATGCCGAGGGTCCCCGCCCACCCCGCCCTCCAGACGGGCTCGGTGATCGTGACCAACATGGGGGCGACGGCCGGCCCGCGCTTCCCCGAGGGCGTGGAGGGCACCGACGTCCGGCTGGTCCCGGCCCGCGAGACGTACTTCCCGCAGGCCGGCCGCAGTCCGGTCATGGCCTGCGTCGTCTCCTTCGACCACCGGCTCGCCGTCGAACTCCCGCACCACACCGCCTGCTTCAGCCCGGCCTTCATGCGGGCCTTCCGCGACGACGTCCGCTCCGCGCTGCTCGCCTTCACCCAGGACGCCGCCCCGGCGCCGGCGAGCACCGGCTGACCGCACCCCGGCCCGCCCGCACCGTCCTCCTCGCAAGGAGAGCACCCTCCGTGAACACCGCGCACGAACTGCCCGCCCCCGTGGACCGGTTGCTGCCGCGGGCCAGAGCGGGGGACGAGCAGGCCATGAACGACCTGCTGCTGCACATCACCCCGTACGTCACCAGGGTCTGCCGCTCGGTCGCCCACGACAACGGCTCCGACGCCCGGCAGGAGGCCCTCCTCGCGATCTACCGCGGCCTGCCGGGGCTGCGGGAGCCCGCCGCCTTCTACGGCTGGGTCCGCTCGGTCACCGTGCGCGAGGCGGTACGCACGGCAAGGCGCCTGGGCCGGGAGCCGGCCAGTGCGGAGGTCGACCCCCGGCACGAGACCCACTCGCTGGACGCCGTGCACATCAACGACGTCCTGGACCGCATGTCCGAGGCCCACCGCCAGGTGCTGACCCTGCGCGTCTACGGCCTGAACGAGGTGGAGATGGCGGAGACGCTCGCCCTGCCCGTCGGTACGGTCCGCTCCCGGCTCCACCGGGCCCGCCGCCGCTTCCAGGAGGCGTGGCAGCCCACAGCCGCGTGAACGGCACCGGCGCCCCCGCTGCCGTGGCCGAGCTCCGCGACGGCGCGTGGGGCGCGGACCAGCTCGACGCGGGTCACGGACACCGGGCCGTGCGGGCGATGGCCGCGGCGCGGGCCGGGTCACGGGCGGCACTCTCAGCCGCGCGCGGGCGCGGGGTTCGTCCCTGGCATCCGGCGCCGCGCGCGAGCTGACCGGTCGTGAGTTGCTCGCCCACGGTCGAGATCCGGGACCTTCCACCGTCCGGAGACTCATCCGTCACGACGTCACGACGTCACGACGTCACGACGTCACGACGTCACGACGTCACGACGTCACGACGTACGACCGGGCGCCGGGACGGTGGGTGTGGTGCTCGCCGTCCCGGCGCCCCCGGCGCGGCCTCAGCCGCGCGGCTTCACGCGGGGTCGATGCGCTGGATCGCGCCCCCGATGTTGAGCACGTACAGCTCGCCGGCGTCGTCCTGAGCGAAGGAGATGACCTCGCCGGCGGTGACGCCGAGATCGCCCTCGCCGGTCACCTCGCCGTCCTCGATCCGCAGGGTGCGGATCGTGCCGTCGCAGTAGTCGCTGAACACGTACTGCCCCACGAGATCCGGCAGTGCCTCGCCGCGGTAGACGTAGCCGCCGGTCACCGAGCAGCCCAGGCCGCCGCGGCCGTACTCGTGGACCGGCGGGACGTGGTTCGCGGGCTCGGTGCCGCCACGGAAGGGGTGGGTGCCCTCCATCGAGGACCAGCCGTAGTTCTCGCCGCCCGTGCTGCCGGCCGGGGCCCAGTCGATCTCCTCCCAGTCGCTCTGCCCGACGTCGCCGACGAGGAGGTCGCCCGTGCCCTTGTCGAAGGAGAACCGCCAGGGGTTGCGGAGCCCGTACGCCCAGATCTCGTCCCTCGCGTCCGGGTCGTCCACGAACGGGTTGTCCGCCGGGACCGCGTACGGGTCGCCGCCGCCCGGGTCGATGCGCAGGATCTTGCCGAGCAGCGTGTCCAGGCTCTGCCCGTTGCCGTGCGGGTCGCCGCCCGAACCGCCGTCGCCCAGCGCGATGTAGAGATGACCGTCGGGGCCGAACGCGATGCCGCCGCCGTTGTGGTTGGCGTACGGCTGGGTCTGGGTGAGGACGGTGCGCCGGCTGTCCGGCTGGACCGCGCCGTCCTCCACGGCGAACTCGTCGATGGTACTGGTGCCCTCCAGGTCGGTGTACGAGACGTAGAAGTGCGCGGCCGTCTCGTCGAACGCGATGCCCAGCAGGCCGCGTTCGCCGTCCGTCGTGGTCTCGTCGGAGATGTCGAGCACCGGGTCACTCAGGCCCTGGCCGTCCAGGACCCGTACGGTGCCCCCGCGTTCGGCGATCCACAGGGTGTCGCCGGGCCCGGCGGCGCCGGCGGTCGGGTTCTGTGCCTCGGCCACTTCCGTGAGGGTGACCGCGGCCTGCCGGGCCGGTGGTCCGGGCTCGTCGGCCGACGCCGTGGACGGGGCCACGGACGCGACGAGGCAGAGCGTGCCGAGGAGTGCGGAGCATCTGGTGCGAGCGTTCACCGTGGCCTCCTGGAGGCGGCGACATGGGGGGAGTCCACCCGGCTGCCCGGGGCGGAAAGTGCGTCGGGGGGTCCGGGCCAGTACGCGACCTGGGTGGGGGAGTGGTGGGGCGGTGGGTTACCGGTCACAGACGAGGATAGGGGGACGGGAAGGTCTGGCCTAGACCAACGTTCCGGCCATCCGGCCGTGAGAGCGGTACGAAAGACGCGTCGCCGGGCTGGTCCCGGGCGGTCAGCGGCCGGGTGCTCCCGCGCGCAGTCCGTCCATCACGAGGTCCAGGAGGCGGGCGGCGCGCGGCTGCCAGTCCTCCCCCTGGCCGATCTGCCACAGGCCCGCGATGGCGAGGAAGAAGTCGTCCTCGCTCACGCCGGGCCGGATGGTGCCCGCCTCCTCGTTGGCGCGGAGCAGGAGTCCGGCCGCTTCCATGACCGGGGTGGGGCCGGGCTTGTCGGGGCCGCCCGGGGCGCTGGTGACCAGCCGGATCGCGTCCGCCAGGCCGGCCTTGGTCATGGCGAACCGGGCCAGGCGGTCCATCCACTCGCGCAGGGCCTCTCCGGGTTCGCGGGTGTCGAGCAGCGTGCTCGCCGCCCGGGCCACCTGCTGCATCTCGTAGCGGTACACCTCCAGGACGAGCGCTTCCCGATGCGGGAAGTTGCGGTAGAACGTGCCCTGTCCGACGCCCGCCTTCCTGGCGATCGAGCTGAGCGGGGCGTCCGCGCACCGCGTCAGTTCGGCGGTGGCCACCTCAAGGATGCGCTCACGGTTGCGCTGGGCGTCCGAGCGCAGGGGGGCGTCCTTCCTCGGTCGGGACACGCATCCTCCTCACGGGCTCCTGGCCGAATCCCGTCCTTGTTAAGCGGACAGCTGTCCGTTACGTTTTCCAGCAGTGACCGGACAGCTGTCCGGTTAGGTTCACCTTAGCGCCGTCTGCCGTCGGCAGTCACCCCCGGCCCCCGCCGACAGCCCTGATTCCTGACCTCAGACACCAGAGAAGGCTGATCATGGCCCCAGAACCGTCGTCGACCTCCAGCGCGATCACCCTGCACGTCAACGGCGAGCAGCACCGGCTGACCGTCGACCACCGCACCACACTCCTCGACGCCCTGCGCGAACGCCTCGACCTCACCGGTACCAAGAAGGGCTGCGACCAAGGCCAGTGCGGCGCCTGCACCGTCCTGGTCGACCAGCGGCGCGTCGTCTCCTGCCTCAGCCTCGCGGTCGCCGCCGAGGGGCGCGAGGTCACCACCATCGAGGGCATGGCCGACGGCGACGACCTCCACCCCGTCCAGCAGGCGTTCCTCGACCTCGACGGTTACCAGTGCGGCTACTGCACGCCCGGACAGATCTGCTCGGCCGTCGCCCTCATCGAGGAACACGCGGCCGGCTGGCCGAGCGCCGTCACCCCCGACGTGGGTCCGGACACCGCGCCCGCCCCGCTGACCCCCGACGAGATCCGGGAACGGCTGAGCGGCAACCTGTGCCGTTGCGGCGCCTACGTCCCGATCGTCCAGGCCGTCGCCCGCGCGGCCGAAACGCACGCACAGAGCCGGACCCGGGCCGAGGAGGCCGCCGCGTGAAGCAGTTCGACTACCGCCGCGCCCACGACGTCGACGGAGCCCTCGCCCTGCTCGCCGCCGATCCGGACGCCCGGTTCCTCGGCGGCGGCACCAACCTCGTCGACCTGATGAAGACCGGCGTCGAACGCCCCGCCCGCCTCGTCGACCTCCGCGAACTCCCCCTGGACCGCGTCGAGCGCACCCCGGACGGCGGCCTGCGCGTCGGCGCCACCGTCACCAACAGCGACCTCGCCGCCCACCCGTACGTCCGCCGCCACTACCCGGCGCTGACCCAGGCCGTCCTCGCCGGCGCCTCCGGCCAACTGCGCAACATGGCCACCGTCGGCGGCAACCTGCTCCAGCGCACCCGCTGTGGCTACTTCACCGACGTCAGCCGGCCGTGCAACAAGCGCGCCCCGGGCAGCGGCTGCCCGGCCGTCAGCGGCGAGCACCACAACCACGCGGTCCTCGGCGCCTCCGACCACTGTGTGGCCGTCCACCCCTCCGACATGGGCGTCGCCCTCACCGCGTTCGACGCCGTCGTCTCCTACGAGACCCCCGACGGGCCGGGCCGGACGCCGGTCACCGACTTCTACCTCCCCGTCGGCGACACCCCGCACCGGGAGACCACCCTCCCGCCCGGCGCGCTGATCACCCACATCACCCTTCCGCCCGCGCCCGCCGCCCGTTCCCGCTACCGCAAGGTGCGCGAACGCGCCTCGTACGCCTTCGCCATCGGCTCCGTCGCCGCCGCGCTCACCGTCGAGGACGGTCGCGTACGCGAAGCGCGCCTGGCCCTGGGGGCCGTCGCCTCCCGGCCCTGGCGCGCCCGCGCCGCCGAGGCCGTCCTGACCGGCGCGCCGGCCGACGGCACGACCTTCGCCGCCGCCGCCGACGCCGAACTGGCGGCCGCCCGGCCACTGCCCCGCAACGGATACAAGGTGCCCCTCATGCGCAACCTGGTCGTCTCCGTCCTGACCGAACTCGCCGAGGGGGACGCCCGATGACGACGACCACACCCGCCTCGGCAGCCGTGCGCGCGGCCGTCGGCACCGCCCACACCCGCGTGGAAGGCCGCGACAAGGTCACCGGCGCGGCCCGCTACGCGGGAGAGATCCCGTTCGCCGGACTCGCCCACGGCTGGCTGGTGCTGTCCACGATCACCCGCGGCCGCGTCCGCGAGGTCCGCACCGCCCCGGTACTGCGGATGCCGGGCGTCCTGGCCGTGCTGCACCACGGCAACGCCCCGCGGCTGCGGACCGACTACGTCGGCCTGCTCGGCGTCCCGCCGGACCCGGCGGCCTGCGTCTTCCAGGACGACCGGGTGCCGTTCGCCGGCTGGCCCGTGGCGCTCGTCGTCGCAGAGACGCCCGAGCAGGCCAGGGAGGCGGCCGAGGCGCTCGCAGTCACGTACGAGCAGGAGCCGCACGACACCGCGCTCGTCGCCGGCCACCCCGGCGCCTACGCCCCTCAGGGCCACATGCCCGCGGAGACCGCCAAGGGGGACCTGGAGGCGGAACTCGCCGCCTCCGCCGTCGTCGTGGCCGAGGAGTACACCACCCCCGAGGAACAGCACAGCATGATGGAGCCGCACGCGGCCACCGCCCTGTGGGACGGCGGCCGTCTGGAGGTCGTCGACTCCAACCAGGGCGCGGGCTGGGTGCGCGACGAGCTGGCCACCCTGTTCTCGCTCGACCCCTCCGCCGTGCGCGTACGCTCCGAGCACATCGGCGGCGGCTTCGGCAGCAAGGGCCCGCGCGCCCACCAGGTCTGCGCCGTGATGGCCACCACGGCCCTGCACCGGCCGGTGCGCGTGGTGCTGACCCGGCGCCAGCTCTTCTCCCTGGCCGGATACCGCAGCCCCACCACACAGCGCGTCAGGCTCGGCGCCGGTCCCGACGGGCGGCTCCGCGCCCTGGAACACCGCTCGCTCAACCAGACGTCCAGGGTGTACGAGTTCGTCGAGCCCAGCGCCGGCGTGGCCCGCGTGATGTACGACGCCGCCGCACACCGCACCGCCAACCACGTCGTACGGCTCGACGTGCCCTCGCCGACCTGGATGCGGGCACCCGGCGAGGCACCGGGGTCGTTCGCGATCGAAGCGGCCCTGGACGAACTGGCCGAGCGCGCCGGCGTCGACCCGATCGAGCTGCGCGTACGCAACGAACCGCAGGCGGGCCCGGTCTCCGGACTCCCCTTCAGCAGCCGCAACCTGGTCGCCTGTTTCCGCGAGGGCGCGCGCAGGTTCGGCTGGGCGGACCGCGACCCGCGCCCCGGGCTGCGACGCGACGGCCGGTGGCTGCTGGGGACCGGCACGGCGGCCGCCTCCTTCGGTGCCGGGGCCGCCCCCTCCACGGCGCTGGTGACGGCCGAGGCCGACGGCACCTTCACCGTACGGATCGCCGCCGCCGACATCGGTACCGGCGCCCGCACCGCCCTCACCCTCATCGCGGCCGACGCCCTCAGGACCACCCCCGAACGCGTCCGGGTCCGCATCGGCGACAGTGACTTCGGCCAGGCGATGATCGCGGGCGGCTCCATGGGCACCCGCTCCTGGGCCTGGGCGGTCACCGCCGCCGCCGCCGAACTGCTCGAACGCCTCGCCCTGGGTACCGGCATCCCCCCGGAGGGCGTCACCGTGCGGTCCGACACCACCGAGGCCCTGGCCGCCCTCGCCCAGAAGGAGCGGCACTCCTTCGGAGCCCAGTTCGCCGAGGTCGCCGTGGACACCGCCACCGGCGAGGTGCGTGTGCGCCGCATGCTGGGCATCTTCGCGGCGGGCCGCATCGTCAACCCGCTCACCGCCCGCAACCAACTCGTCGGCGGCATGACCTGGGGCATCTCCATGGCTCTGCACGAAGAGGCCGTCCGCGACCACCGCACCGGCGCCCACTACGCCCCCGACCTCGCCGGGTACCACGTGGCCACGCACGCCGACGTCCCGGACATCGAGGCCGACTGGGTGGACGACCACGACCCGGACGACCCGGTCGGCATCAAGGGCATCGGCGAGGTCGGCATCGTCGGCGCGGCGGCGGCCGTCGCCAACGCGGTCTGGCACGCCACCGGCGTGCGCCACCGGGAGCTGCCGATCCGGCCCGACCGGATCATCACGGCGGCGAGGAACCGGCCCGGCGGGGGAGCGGTGGATGCTTGACATCACCGGCGAACTGCACCGGTGGATGGAGGAGGGCCGGGAGTTCGCCGTCGGCACCGTCGTCGCCACCAGCGGCAGCGCCCCGCGCGGCCCCGGTGCCGCCCTCGCCGTCGACAGCGACGGCACGGTCGTCGGATCGGTCTCCGGCGGCTGCGTCGAGGGCGCCGTCCACGAACTGTGCGTCCAGTCCCTCCAGGACGGTACGACCGTGCGCGAACGGTTCGGCTACAGCGACGAGGACGCCTTCGCGGTCGGACTGACCTGCGGTGGGGAGCTCGACGTGATGGTCACCCCGGTCCGCGTGGACACCCCGGACCGGGCGGTGCTGCGTGCCGCGCTCTCCGCCGCCGCGGCCGGCTCCCCGGCCGCCCTCGCCCGGGTCGTCGCCGGCCCCGCCGGGCTACTGGGACGCGCCATGCTCGTCCACGCGGACGGCACCCACGAGGGCGGGTTCGGCGGCCACCCGGCGCTGGACGGTACGGCGGCGGCCGAGGCCCGGGCGCTGCTGGACGCCGGGCGCAACGGAACCGTCGAACTGTCCGAGCACGGTTCGCACTGCCCCGGCGGCCTGACGCTGTTCGTCGAGACCAGCCGACCGCCTCCCCGCATGATCGTCTTCGGTGCCGTCGACTTCGCCGCAGCGCTCGTGCGCGTGGGCAAGTTCCTCGGCCACCACGTGACGGTGTGCGACGCCCGGCCCGTCTTCGCCACCCGGGCCCGGTTCCCCGAGGCCGACGAGGTCGTCGTCGAGTGGCCGCACCACTATCTGCGGCGCACCCCGACCGACGGGCGCACCGTGCTGTGCGTCCTCACCCACGAGGCCCGCTTCGACGTGCCGCTGCTCACGGAGGCCCTGCGCAGGCCCTGCGCCTTCATCGGTGCGATGGGCTCACGCCGTACCCACGAGGAACGGACACGACGGCTGCGCGAGGCGGGCCTGACCACACGTGAACTGGAGCGGCTGCGCTCGCCCGTCGGCCTGGACCTCGGCGCCCGGACCCCGGAGGAGACCGCCTTGTCGATCGCGGCGGAGATCGTCGCGACCCGCCACGGCGGCACCGGTCTGCCCCTCACCGGCCGGGCGGAGCCGATCCACCGCGACCTGTCGCCGACGGGCGTCTGACGGCGCCCGCCGCGGCAGCGCCGAAGGACGCGGAAGGCCGGCCGGACGGCGCGCCGACGTACCCGGCCGGCTTGGCACGGGCCTGAAGCCGTGCGGGCGAGACCTCGGCAGGTACCGAGGGTGCGGGTCCCACCGGGGACGGGGTATAGTCGATCTTGAAGGCGCCCGGTCGTTTCGGCGGGTGGTCGCCCGCGCGTTGGTGGTCCAAGGAAAGACGCCCCGCTTCCTGCGGGGAGATGCAGGTGCAAGGCCTGCCCAGCGCTCCGCGAGAAGGGCCCCGTTCCCGGCACCACAGGAACGGGGCCCTTCGCATGGGCCGCTTCTCCCGGAAACCGAGCCGCCGGCAGGCGGAGCCTGCCGGGGCCGTGACGGTCAGGCCGCTCGATACGGCGGCGGCGTCCTCACTCCTGGTCCCAGTCCGGGTGGACGGTGGGACCGGGGAGCCTGAGGTCGGTGCAGCCCCGGCGTGCGGCCTGGTCCCTCGCGAACGCGCCGAGAAGGCCGCGTACGTCGCTCATCGGAAGCGCTGACCCGGTGTGGTTCCGGGTGTAGCTGGTGGCGAGGAAGTTCGCCGATTCGCCGGCGCACCGGGCCGCGGCGCGGCCGAAGTCCTGGCCGAGAAGCGCGTCGCGGGCGCTGCGCCCCTCCGGCACCTGGAGATTGGACGAGACGAGCCTCTCGAACGGCTTGTCCGTCCAGTCGCCGTACCAGCCCGTGAGGCTCACCGCGGGCAGGCCGCTGCCGGAGTCGATCAGCGAGCAGTGGGTGATCGAGGCGTGCTCGTCCGTGGGCGCGACCACCTGCCATCGCTCACCGGACGGGCTGGCGGGCAGCCTGGTCCCGGCCAGCCACCCGCACATCGTGCCCCTGGCCCCGGCAAGGGACACCCCGCGGACCGGTTCGACCCGCTCCGGCAGCGGCAGGGCATCGGCACCGCACCCGGTCTCCACGTTGGCGCCGTTGGCGATCCGCACCGCCGTACGCAGGGACTCGGGCGAGGGGTCGCTCTCCACGCCGTGGGTGTACACCTTGGTGACCAGGCGCCGCGCCCGGCCCTCCGAATCGGGGCCCAGCTTCGGGCACTCCTGGAGGATCACGGGGCCGAACTTGCCGTAGAAGCCCGGGACGGAGCGGGGATAGGCGAAACGGAGGTCCCTCGGGACGGTGAACTCCATGTCGAGCGGACCCAGCGGCTCGCCGGTGTCCATCTCCGCCCGCACATCGAGGACGAAGTGCCGGCCGTCGCTCTCGTCCACCCCGCACCTGAGCGGACCGCTCCCGGTGCCGAAGGTGTCCTTGGCGCCCTGAAGCCGTTCGGCCGGCAACAGCTCGGCCAGCTCACGGCCCGACAGGTGGCCCCCGCACAGCGTCGCCGCGTACCACCACGGCTGCCACACCGGCTTGGCCAGCCATCCGGCGCCCGCGAGGAGCGCGAGCACCACCCCCACGATTCCCAGCACCCGACCGCCGGGCAGCCACCGCACGCCCCGTATCCCCGCCATGACCTGCAGTCTCCCCCGTCGCCGCCAGTGCTTCCCCGACGCGCGCAGCCTACGCGGTGCCCCGATCCGGCCGGCTCGCGGCCCGAACGTGACGAGGACATCAGTGGTACCCCTGCGCCGGGCGCGCCGACGGGAGAAGTACGGTTGGCGGAAAGGGCCGCCCGGCAGTCCCCTTCGACTGTCCGGCAGGAAAGGAGGAGCGGTGCGCCGAGCACGTACGACCGAGCGGTCGACGAGTTCCTTCCTGCTGCTGTTGGCCGCGCTGCTCTTCGCCCAGCTCTGCGTCCAGGGACACACCGGTCTGCAAGGCGGTTCTGGCCAGCCGGCTGCCCGCGGGCCGGTGACGGGGGTCCCGGTGTCCGCGCCGGCCGGGAGCCCGGCGTCCGCCCCGCAAGACGCCTCCGCTCCCGCGGCCGGCGAGCCCGACACGGACTCGACCGAGGTCTCGCACGGCAAGGGCGGCACCTGCCCTGAGCGTCAGGCCCCGGAGCAGCCGACCAGCCCACACCTGGCCGCACCCGCGGCGGCGGAGTTGCCCTCCGTGGGCGTCGCCCCCGCTTCCTCCGCCGCACGGTGGCCCGCGCACCGCGAGGACTCGTCCGGCAAGGCGCCACCGGCGCACGTCTGCGTGCTGAGGATCTAGACCGGCCCAGGCCGCTCCCCACCTCGTCCCGAGCCTCGTCAGGGCTCCGGAGGCGCGGGAGCGGCTTCGCGTGTCCGTGTCCCTCCTCAGCAACGGAGACTCTCCCATGGGCTCGTCGCCCACCTCTTCCGCGTCTGCCTCCTCCGTCGTGCGCAGCAACCGCTCCCCACGGGCCGCCTTCAGCGCGCTGCGCCTCTGGGGCTTCCGCCAGTGGACGGCCGTGGCTGCCTCCGCCGTCGCCACGGCGCTGATCGTCGGAGTGCCGACCGCCGTCGTCCCCACCCCGTTCTTCGGCCGGGAGATCCCGGTCCAGTGGTGGAACTACCCGGCCCTCGCACTGACCGCGCTGCTCTCGGGGCTGGTCCTCGGCACGTATCTGCGCCCCGGCCCGTCGAGCGCCACCCCTGCCCCCGGTGGCCGGCTCGGCTCGGTCGGCGGCGTGCTGTCCTTCTTCGCGGTGGGCTGCCCGGTCTGCAACAAGATCGTCCTGCTGCTGCTCGGTACCGGCGGCGCGCTCAGCTACTGGGCACCGCTTCAGCCACTGCTCGCCCTCGCCTCGGTGGGGCTGCTCGCGGAGGCGGCCCTGCGCCGACTGGGCGGCCAGGCCGCCTGCCCCGCGCCCAGCGCCTGACGTCTCCCGCCCGGCCCGCCCGCGACGGGCGGGCCCCGGCCCACCCTTCACCCTGCTCACAGGAGCGTGTTCCTCATGCCCGAGAAGTCCCCTTCCTCTTCCCCCTCCGCCTCCCGGACGCCGCGCGCGCGGGCCCGTCGCAGGCGCACCGTGGGGGCCGCCGGCGTACTGGTCGCCGCCACCGCCACAGCGGTGTTCGTCGTCACGTCCGGTTCCGGCGACTCCGCCTCACGCCCCGCCCCCGCCCCTTCCGAGGCCGCGGCGGAGCAGACGCCCGGGGACTCCGTTCCGGCCGGTCCCGACCTGGCACGCCGCGACGCCGACGACGCCCTGGCCGTCGGCCCCGCCGACGCACCCGTGGTGATGATCGAGTACTCCGACTTCCAGTGCCCGTTCTGCGGGCGCTTCGCCCGCGACACCAAGCAGGAACTCCTGCGCACACACGTGGAGAAGGGATCGCTGCGCATCGAGTGGCGCAACTTCCCCATCTTCGGCGAGGAGTCCGAAGCCGCGGCTCGCGCCGCCTGGGCCGCGGGCCGGCAAGGGGTGTTCTGGGAGTTCCACGACCGCCTCTACGCCGAACCGCGCGAGCGCAACAGCGGCGAGTTCACGACGACCAAACTCGTCGCCCACGCGAAGGCGGCCAAGGTGGCGGACCTCGACCGGTTCCGCGAGGACATGGAATCGGACCAGGCGCACCAGGCCGTGGAACGCGACCTCGAGGAGGGGTACGCGCTGGGTGTCACCAGTACCCCCGCCTTCCTCGTGAACGGCACACCCCTGCTCGGAGCCCAACCGACCGAAACCTTCGACCAGGCCGTCCGTGACGCCCTCACCCGGAGCGAAGGCGGGACGAAGTGAGCGACGCCGGTGTCCTCCTCGCCTTCCTCGGCGGGCTCCTCGCCCTGCTCAGCCCGTGCAGCGCGCTCCTCCTGCCCGCCTTCTTCGCCTACTCCTTCACCAACAGGACGAGGCTGCTCCGCCACACCGCCGCCTTCTACGGCGGGCTGTGCCTGACCCTGGTCCCGCTCGGCGCGGCGGGGGCTCTTGCCAGCCGCCTGTTCATCGGTCACCGCGACACCCTGGTCCTCGTCGGCGGCTGGACCATGATCGTCCTCGGGGTGCTGCAACTCCTGGGGCTCGGCTTCGGCTCCCGACGCCTCCAGCAGCGAGCCGGCGCCCCCAGTGGCTCGACACCCTCCACCATCGCGCTGGGAGCGGTGTACGGGCTCGCCGGATTCTGCGCGGGCCCCATCCTGGGCAGCATCCTCACCGTCGCCGCGCTCGGCGGCAGCCCCCTGCGCGGTGGCTTCCTGCTGGCGGTGTACGCCCTCGGCATGGCCGCGCCCCTGTTCGTCCTGGCCCTGCTCTGGGACCGCTGGCAACTGGGCCGGCGTGCCTGGCTGCGCGGACGGGGCTTCCGGCTCGGCCGCCTGCACCTGCACAGCACCTCGGTGATCGGCGGTCTGCTCTTCATCACCCTCGGAGCGGTCTTCCTTCTCTTCGACGGGTCGGCGGCGCTCCCGTCGCTGCTGGACGTGGACACCGAGTACGCGTGGGAGCAGCGGGCCACCGCCCTCGCCGCCGCCGTCCCGGGCAACCTCGTTCTGGCCACGCTGGCCGTCACGGTGGCGGTGGCAGCGAGCGTCGTACTGGTCAGGAACGTCCGCGCGAGCAGCCGCGACCGGAGCTGAACCGGCTTTCGGCCCGCGCCCGCCGAGCAGCCCAGCCGTCAGCACGAGCCCGCACGGCGGCCGGTCCAGTTCGGTGGGCGAGCCCGCGCCCGCAGCCCGCCGGCCCCGTGTCATCCGGGCTCGCCCGGGAGGAGGCCGACGAGGCGGTCGAGCTGGGCCGGGTCGCCGAGAGCGGAGCCCAGGGCCACCACGCGGGCACCCGCTTCGAGGAACGCCGAGGCGTTCCGGAGGTCCAGGCCACCGGTGGCGACGACGCGCAGGCGGGGGAAGGGCGCCCGCACCGCACGTATCCAGGAAGGTCCGAGCGAGGACGCAGGGAACGCCTTGACCCAGTGGAGACCGCGCCTGCGCGCCCTGCCCACCTCGGTGGGAGTGGAGACGCCCGGCAGGTGGGGGAGGCCGGCTTGGAGGCGGGCGTCGAGGGGCGGCACGGTGACGGACGGCGGGAGTGGGGACGTGGAGAGGGGTGGCGGCGGCCGAGAACGGTCCGGAATCCTCACGCGTCCCGCGGCCACGGCCGGAACGGGTGCCCGTGGAGCCGTCAACCTTCGCAGGCGTCACGCGGTCTTGTCCGACGACGTTCACCACGAGGCTGCCGGCGCGTCCGCGTCGGCGGGTGGAGAGAGGATGAGGCGGAGATGGCGGATCTGCGAGCCATGGCGACCTGGGTCGACGTGCGGGAGGGGCGGCCGGAGATCGGGATGCCGGTCGCGGTGGCGATCACCGGGCGGTACCCGGCAGAGGACGACGACGGCGACAGGGCGTCCGGTGAAGCCTTCTGGCTGGTGCGGACGATGTACTACACCGACTGGTTCCGGACGGAGGACGGCGTCACCCACCACGACTGCTTCGTCGACTCCGACGAGGTCATCCGCTTCCCTTACGACCCGGAGAGCGATGACAGCGTGACGCACTGGGCGGAGCTGCCCACCCTGCCCGGGACGAAGACGCACTTCCTCGGCGGGGACGACGTGGCGCCGGCACTGCGCCATGCCTGGGAGGTGCCCGCCGGTGCCTGAACCAGGCTGCCGGACGGCCGCAGGCGCGGCCCGCCGGCAGGCGGGAGAGCCGGCACTTCTCCCGACCGCGGGACCGTCAGCTCGACGGCCCCGCAGTCTCCCTTCCCGGGCCGGGCCGGGCCCGGCTCCGCCGCCGTGCGGCGGACCTCGCGGTGTCCGGCGAGCGCCGCCGGGTGGCGAACCGCGTCACCCGCAGATGATCTCCGGCTGAGTCCTGGCCCGGACGTCCTCGACGGTGACGTCCGGCGCGAGTTCGGCCAGGCGCAGGCCCTCGGTGGTGATGTCCAGGACGCACAGGTCGGTGATGATCCGCTGGACGACCCTCTTGCCGGTGAGGGGCAGGGAACACTCCTCGACGATCTTGAAGTTCCCGTCCCGGGCCACGTGCTCCATGAGGACGACGACCCTCCTGGCGCCGTGCACCAGGTCCATCGCCCCGCCCATCCCCTTGACCATCTTGCCGGGAATCATCCAGTTCGCGATGTCCCCCCGCGCCGACACCTGCATGGCGCCCAGTATCGCGGCGTCGATCTTGCCGCCCCGGATCATGCCGAAGCTGGTCGCGGAGTCGAAGAAGGAGGCACCGGGGCGGACGGTGACGGTTTCCTTGCCGGCGTTGATCAGGTCGGGGTCGACCTGTTCCTCGGCCGGGTAGGGGCCGGTGCCGAGGATGCCGTTCTCGGACTGGAGCACCAGTTCCACGTCCGCCGGGATGTGGTTGGGCACCAGCGTCGGCAGACCGATCCCGAGGTTGACGTAGTCCCCGTCCGACAGCTCCGCCGCCGCACGGGCCGCCATCTGGTCGCGGGTCCAGCTCATCGCACCGTCCTCTTCTCGATCCGCTTGTCGGCGGCCTGTCCGGGCGTCAGCGCGACGACACGGTGGACGTAGACGCCGGGCAGGTGCACGTGGTCGGGGTCGAGTTCGCCGGGCTCGACCAGCTCCTCCACCTCCGCGACGCAGATGCGGCCCGCCATGGCGGCCAGGGGGTTGAAGTTGCGGGCGGCCTTGTCGAAGACCAGGTTGCCGTGCCGGTCGCCACGGGCGGCGCGCACCAGGGCGACGTCCGCCACGATGGCGTGCTCCAGCACGTAGGCTCGGCCGTCGAACTCCTGGGTCTGCTTGGCCGGTGAGGCGATCTCGACGCCGCCCGCGCTGTCGTACTTCCAGGGCAGGCCGCCCTCGGCCACCTGGGTGCCGACACCGGTGGCGGTGAAGAACGCCGGGATGCCGGAGCCGCCGGCCCGCAGCCGTTCGGCCAGCGTGCCCTGGGGCGCCAGCTCGACCTCCAGTTCACCGGCGAGGTACTGCCGGGCGAACTCCTTGTTCTCTCCCACGTAGGAGGCGACGATGCGGCGGATGCGGCCCGCGCCGAGCAGGAGCCCGAGTCCCCAGTCGTCGACACCGGCGTTGTTGGAGACGATCTGGAGCCGGTCGGCGCCCGACCGGAGAACGGCGTCGATCAGCACCGCCGGGATGCCGCACAGGCCGAAGCCGCCCACCGCCAGTGTCGCGCCGGAGCCGACGTCCGCTACCGCCTCGACGGCGGAGGGAACCACCTTGTCCATCAGACCTCCCGGCCTTGTCGCGCGGCGACGACGCGTCCGCGCGCCTCACCGAAGCCGATGCGGGCGCCGCCCGCTCCGGGGGCGGTGGCGCGCAGCACCACCTCGTCCCCGTCCTCCAGGAACGTCCGCTGCTGCCCGGCCACCGTCACCGGTTCCGCGCCGCCCCAGGTCAGCTCGATGAAGGCACCGCGCTGCTCCTTGGCCGGTCCCGAGACGGTGCCCGAGGCGAACAGGTCGCCGGTGCGGGTGGGCGCTCCGTTGACCGTGAGATGGGCCAGCATCTGCGCCGGCGACCAGTACATGGCGGCGTACGGCGGCCGGGAGACCACCTGGCCGTTCCACTCGACCTCCAGGTCGATGTCCAGGCCCCAGGGCTCGTCGAGCGCGAGGTAGGGGAGGACCTCGGGTTCCTGGACCGGGGTGCGCACCTTGGCCTCCGTCAGGGCCAGCAGCGGCACGACCCAGGGGGAGACGGTCGAGGCGAACGACTTGCCGAGGTTGGGGCCGAGCGGCACGTACTCCCAGGCCTGGATGTCCCGGGCGGACCAGTCGTTGAAGAGGACGACGCCGAAGAGGTGCTGCTCCGCCCGCCCGGCCGCGACGGGCTCACCGAGCGTGTTGCCGGTGCCCACCACGAAGCCGAGTTCGGCCTCGATGTCGAGGCGTACCGACGGTCCGAAGACGGGCGCCGGGTCGTTCGGGCCCTTGCGCTGCCCGCAGGGGCGGATGATGTCGGTCCCGGAGACCACGACCGAGGCGGACCGGCCGTGGTAGCCGACCGGGAGGTGCTTCCAGTTCGGCATGAGCGGGTCGGGGTTGTCCGGGCGGAACAGCCGTCCGAGGTTCGCGGCGTGGTGCTCCGAAGCGTAGAAGTCGACGTAGTCGGCCACCTCGAACGGCAGATGGAGGGTCACGTCGGCGGCGGAGTGCACCGCTTGCCGGGGCACGTCCCCGTTGAGCGCGGCGGCGATGGCGGCCCGCACCTGGACCCAGCGGTCATGGCCCTGGGCCATGAACGGATTGAGTGACGGGCCCGCGAACACCTCGTCGCCGAGGAGTGTCGCGAGGTCGACGACGTGCTCGCCGTAACGGGTGCCGACGCGGGGGTCGCGGCCGGGCAGCGAGTACACCCCGTAGGGCAGGTTGTGGATGCCGAACGGGTCGTCCCGGGGCACGTCGAGGCGGACGGTGGTGGATGCGGTCACAGGAGGTCCTTGGTCAGGTCCGGGCCGAGCAGGTCGAGAGCCGCCAGCTCACTGACCGGCCCGGTGAGGGAACAGGTGCCGAAAGAGCGGAAGGTCTTCCGGACTTCCGGGGACAGGGCGCCGACGAGCCCGGCGACCGTGGCGGCGTCGCGTTCGGCCAGGATCGCGACGATGTCCTCTTCGTCGGCGCCGTCGAGCGCGGCGCCGGTGGCCGCGAGCAGGTTGAGGTGCCCGTGCTGCTCGAAGAGGGTCCGCGGATCGGTGTTGCGCACCGCGTGATGCAGCCCCGCGGTCGCCTTGAAGGGGACCTTCGCGCGTACCGCGAGGAGCACGGAGCGCGCGAGTTCCCTCTCGTCGGGATACAGCTCGGCCCGCACACCGCCGGTGCGGAACTTCGCCAGGTAGGGGGAGGTGGCCAGCGAGGCGATCAGCTCGGCCCGGCGTTCGTCGCGCGGCACCTCCACGTACACGGTCACCCGGGCGTGGTCGGGCGCCTCCGCCAGGGTGGCGGTCAGCCGGGGCACGACCTCAGCCGCGGGCACGTCCTCGGGCACGGCGACCTCCAGGAAGCGCAGCCGGGCTGCCGGCAGGGCGCGGACGGAGGCCGGCGCCCGCGCGGCCTCCTCGGGCGAGGGCACCGTGACCGCGAGGTCCAGCGTCCCGGGGCCGTACCCGGCCGTCAGTGCCGCCAGTTCGGACAGCCGGGCCCGCGGCACCACGAGCGGTCCCACCAGCGGCGCGTGGGCGGCGGCGACGTGCCTCAGGTGCGCGGGCACCGCATCGGCCAGCGGCATCTCACCGGGCGGGAACACCGCGGCGTCGTCGCAGAACGAGGCGAACAGGTCCGGCGGGACCCGGACGGCGCCGGGTGCGGCGCTGGTCACTTCCCGGCCTCCTTGCCGCCCTTGGCCCAGGAGTAGGCGTAGACACCGTCGTCGCAGGCGCGGGCCGCCTCACCGAGTTCCAGCGGGCGGAAGGTGTCCACCATGACGGCCAGCTCGTCGAAGAACTCCGCTCCGATGGCACGCTCGTAGGCCCCGGGCTGCGGCCCGTGCGGGTGGCCGCCGGGGTGCAGACTGATCGAGCCCTGCCCGATCCCGGAACCCTTGCGGGCCTCGTAGTCACCGCCGCAGTAGAACATCACCTCGTCCGAGTCGACGTTCGAGTGGTAGTACGGCACCGGGATGGCGAGGGGGTGGTAGTCGACCTTGCGCGGCACGAAGTTGCAGATGACGAAGTTGTGCCCCTCGAACACCTGGTGGGCCGGCGGCGGCTGGTGGACCCGGCCCGTCAGGGGCTCGAAGTCGCGGATGTTGAAGACGTACGGGTAGAGGCAGCCGTCCCAGCCGACCACGTCGAAGGGGTGGTGCGGCAGCGTGTGCACCGTGCCCGCGATCCCCCCGGGGCCGGTGCCGCGGTGCTTGATGTACACCTCGACGTCCTGCTCCGCCACGACCCTGAGGCCCTCGGGCCCGCGGAGGTCCCTCTCACAGAACGGGGCGTGCTCCAGGAGCTGCCCGAAGCGGGAGAGATAGCGCTTGGCGGGGGTGATGTGGGAGTTGGCCTCGATGGCGTACACCCGGACCGGCCCGTCCGGGACGATCCGGTACGTCGTCGCGCGGGGGACGACGACGTAGTCGCCCTCGCCCACCGGCAGATCTCCGAAGACGGTCTCGACCCGAGCCGCGCCGGCCTCCACGTAGAGGCACTCGTCACCGATCGCGTTGCGGTAGTACGGGCTGGTCGTGTCGGCGACGACGTAGGAGAGCCGGACGTCGGCGTTGCCCAGCAGCAGCCTCCGGCCGGTCACCGCGTCGGTGCCCGCAGCGCCCTCGCCGAACAGGTCGTGTGTGGAGAGGTGGCGCGGAGTCAGCGGGTGGTTCGGGACGAGCGACTGGTCCGGCAGCTCCCAGACCCGGTACGCCGCGATCGAGGACGGGATGTTCACGTGGTAGAGCAGCGAGGAGTCGGAGGAGAAACCCTCCTCGCCCATCAACTCCTCGAAGTACAGCGACCCGTCGGGGGCCCGGTGCTGGGTGTGGCGCTTGGGCGGGACGCTCCCCGCCACGCGGTAGTACGGCATGCCTGTCCATCTCCTGTCGGCAGTTCACCCTTGTCGGCCGACACCCGGAGCCATGGACGCCGGTGGCGCCCTAGGCGGGTCCCGACGCGGGGAAGGGCTGCGAGCTGCGCCGGACGGTGTGTGCGGCATACGGCCTGGAGGACGTGGTCAGCGACTTCGTCCCGGAGGGACCGCCGCCACTCCGGCCGCATGTGCGCCTGGCGCACACTTCTGTGCGGTGTCCGCAACTTGTGTGCAACATAGTTCGCGTCCCGGGCGCGGTCAAGAGGTGCCGTGTCGCGGATCGGCCGAGGTGGGAGCCGTGCCTGAGCTGCCGTGGCGACGGCGGGCACCGGCAGTCGTCGGCGGGCCGGGCCGCCGGATGGCTAACCTTCGAGTGGCCGCGCGCCGTGTCCGAAGGCGCGGCGCGCCACGACCCGCGGAGCGAACACAGGAGGATGCCCACGTGGCCACCTTGCAGAGTCTGGACCGTGGCCTGCGGGCCCTGAGCCTCGTCTCCCTCGCCCCCGAGGGGCTCACGGTCGCCGAGATCGCGACGCGGCTCGGCACCGACCGGGCGACCGCCTACCGCATCGTCGACACGCTGGAGCAGCACGCGCTGGTGGCCCGGGGCGTGGGAAAGAGGATCCGGCTGGGGGCCGGCGCGGTCGTCTTCGCCGGCCGCTTCCAGCCCCAGCTCATTCGCGCGGCCGGACCCGTCCTCCAGGAACTCGCCGACGCCGCCGGGGTGGCCGCGTTCCTCTCCCTGGCCCAGGGGGACGACGCGTGTGTCCCCGTGCTGTCCGCGGAACCCGCCCGGCAGACGATCTTCCAGGTCAGCTACCGCATCGGGGCCGGCCACCCGCTGGACAAGGGGGCCAACGGCATCGCCATCCTGGCGCTCCAGCCGGCGGCCCGGGGCGACTCCGAGGCCGTGAGGCAGGCGCGGGACGCCGGCTACAGCGTCACCGCGGGAGAGCTTCAGCAGGGAGCCGTCGGGGTGGCCGCCGGTTTCGAGGTGCCGCACCTGCTCGGCGCCTCCGTCGGCACCGTCGCCATGGGGGAGGTCGACGTCGGCCGTCTCGGCGAGCTGGTGCGGGGGGCGGCCGCCCGGCTCGCACAGCTCAGCCGCGCCTGAACCCGGTCCCACCGGTACGGCGGACGCCGTACCGGTGGGACCGCCTCGCGCGGAGATCGCCGGGGCGGGTGCCAGGCGCGGCGGCCGGTGCCGCCGCGGCCGGCCTCGGGCGTCAGTCGAGCAGTTCGCCCAGGCTCCTCGCCGCGCGGGAGACCATGGTGCCGAGCTGGTCGAGGTCGGTGTACTCGAAGACCGAGACGCCGATGCTGGCCGCCGCCCTCCCGTTGCCCGCCGGGACGGCGGCGGAGACGCCGGTCACGGCGGGGATGACCTCGCCCGTGGTGACCGCGTACCCCTTGGCGCGGGCCTCGGTGACCTCCGCGCGCTCCCCCTCGCGGTGCGGGCCGTGGGCGAGTACGGCGACGCCGCCGGAGCCCTGCTCGATGGAATGGGTCTGCCCGGGCCGGAAGGACACGTGGACCAGGGCGCCGCGCGGTTCCACCACCATGAGCGCGCGCATCTGGGTGTCGCCCTCCCGGACCAGCAGATGCGCGGTGGCCCGAGTGTTTTCGGCCAGCTCGTCCAGGACCGGCCGGGCCAGCGCGCGCAGGTCCTGCTGAACCGGTTCGGCCAGCGACACCAGGCCCGTGCCCAGGACGACCCGGCGCTGGTGGTCGCGGCGGCACAGCTGGTGCGCCTCCAGGGTCCGCACCAGGCGGTGGGCGACTGTGCGGTGGACCGAGATGGCGTCCGCCAGCTCGCTGACGGTCAGGCCCTGCGGATGCTCGGAGACCACTCTGAGCAGCAGCAACCCGTGGTGAAGCGTCTTGGACATGCCCGCGTCGAGTTCGGGGGCCGACCTGGTCGGCGAAGGTGAAGTCACGAATTCATCCCTTGACGGGTTTCAGCCAGCTCCCTATGCTCCCAGTATTCGCACAGGTGGTGCGAATATCGCACACAATCTCGGTGTGTCGCAAGCTCTCCTCTCCAGCGGCCGGACGACTGCCGGAAGAAGGACACGAGCCGAACGGATCTCCCTATGAATCCCCACGCGCCGGCGCCTGCCGCCAGTGCCCGGCTGGCCGAAATCCACCAGCTCTACCACCTCCAGAGTCACCTCATCGACGGTGGCCGTGCCGACGACTGGGCAGCGACCTTCACCGCGGACGGCACCTTCACCTCGCCCACCTATCCCGCCCCCGTGACCGGCACCGCCGCGCTGACCGCGTTCGCGAAACGGTTCTCCGCCGACTGCGCCGCCGACGGCGTGGTGCGCCGGCACGTGGTCAGCAATGTGGCCTTGACCGGCGACGACGGAGCCGGGACGCTCCAGGTGGAGGCGTATCTGCAGATCGTCGCGACCCCCGCCGGCGGGACCCCGCACACCGAGCGGTTCACGACCCTCACCGACCGGGTCGTCCAGGACGGCGGCGACTGGCGGATCGCCGCTCGCGTCGTACACCGCGACGGCGCTCCCACCGCCCCCCAGGTCTGACGCCCGGGGCCCCGCGCCCCGGTCTCTGCCCGCACGCACCCCGACCCTTCCACGACGACACCCGGCCCGGCGGCCACCAGCCCGAAGGCCCCGGAGTGTCGGCGAGGGGCACGGGCGCCGGCCGGCGCTACCTCTGGCTGAGGACACCGGTACCCGCCCCGCCCGCCCCGCACCGCCCGGGACGTCCGACAGCGACCGCGCTCCCCCGTCGCCCCACGACCTCCCGTGCCCCACTCAAGCTTCCGCGCGTTCTAAGGACCGACCCATGGCAGACCTGAGAGCCGAACCGACGCCGTCGAACCACTCAGGGGAGGCGTCACCCAAAGTCGGCGAGAACCCCGCCGCCACACTGAAGGTCATCCGGGCGGCGATCCTCGGAACCGTCGTCGAGTACTACGACTTCGGCATCTACGGCTACATGGCGACCCTGCTCTCGGCGCACTTCTTCGTCGAGAGCGACCCGAACACGGCGCTGCTCTCCACCTTCGCCGCCTTCGCCGTCGCCTTCTTCCTCCGGGCCCCCGGAGGCATCCTCTTCGGCCACATGGGCGACAAGTACGGGCGCAAGAAGGCGCTCACCTGGACCATCCTGCTGATGGCCATCGCCACCACCGGCATCGGCCTGATCCCCTCGTACGCCACGCTCGGCATCTGGGCGACCGTCCTCCTGGTGCTGTGCCGCTGCCTCCAGGGCTTCGCGGCCGGCGGCGAACTCGGCGGCGCCAACGCCTTCGTCTCCGAGCACGCCCCGGCACACCGACGGGCGTTCCACACCTCGTTCGTCAACACCGGCACCTACCTCGGCTCGCTGGTCGCCTCGCTGGTCGCGCTGCTGCTGACCTCGGCCGTCAGCGCGGAGACCCTGCACGACTGGGCCTGGCGCATCCCCTTCCTGCTCAGCGCGGTGATCGGCCTGATCGGCCTCTACATCCGCAGCCAGCTCCCCGAGACCGAGCAGTTCGAGGCCGTCCAGGAGAGCGACTCGGTCGAGGTGGCGAAGTACCCCATCGCCGACGTGTTCACCCACGCGTGGCGCCAGATCGTGCTCGTCATCTTCCTCGGCGCGCTGATCGTCGGCGGCTACTACGTGGCCGGCGTCTACGCCGCCAGCTACCTGCAGACCGAAGGGGGACGCTCCGCCGACTTCGCCTTCACCTCCACCTGCATCGCCATGGTCGCCGCGGTGATCAGCCTGCCCATCGCCGGGTACGTCGGCGACCGCATCGGCCGCCGGCCCGTGTTCTTCTTCGGCAGTGGCGTCACCGCCGTCATCTCCTTCCCGGCCTTCATGGTGATGCGCGACGGCAGCCCGGCGGCCGCCGTCCTCGCCCAGTGCGCGCTGACCTTCTTCATCGGCCTGGTCAACGGTGTCTCGTTCGCCACCTACGCCGAGATCTTCCGGGCGCGCTACCGCTACAGCGGCATCGCGATGAGCAACAACGTCACCAACATGGCGCTGGGAGGCACGGCGCCCTTCATCGCCACACTCCTCATCAGCACCACCGACAACAACCTGGCGCCGGCGGGTTACCTCCTCGCCACCGCGCTCATGACCTTCATCGCCACCTTCTTCCTCAAGGAGACCCGCGGAAAGGAACTGCAACTGTGAGCCCCGCGCAGACCGGCCGACGCAGGTTCGAGAGCCGTACGGTCCTGGTCACCGGCGCCGCCGGCGGCCTGGGCCGGGCCGACTGCCTGGCACTGGCCGCCGAGGGGGCGCACGTCTGGGCCGCCGACATCGACGTGGCCGCCGCCGAGACGCTCGTCCCCGAACTCACGGCGGCCGGCGGGTCGGGGCGGGCCGTTCACCTGGACGTCGCCGACGCCGACTCCTGGCGTGCGCTGGCCGACGAGGTGGAAGCCGCCGGGCCCCTCCACGGCCTGGTCAACAACGCCGGCGTCAGCCTGCGCGCGGGCATCGCCGACACCACCGTCGAACAGTGGCGGCGCGTCATGGACGTCAACCTCTCCAGCGTCTTCTACGGCCTCAAGACACTCACCCCCGCCCTCGCACGAGGGGCCGAGGCCGGTGGCGCCGCGGTCGTGAACGTCTCCTCCATCGCCGGAATGGTCGGCTACTTCTCCGCCACGTACGGCACCAGCAAGTGGGGCGTCCGCGGCCTGTCGAAGGTCGGCGCGCTCGAACTCGCGCCGCACGGCGTCCGCGTGAACTCGCTCCACCCGGGACTCACCTCCACACCCCTGCTCCACCAGGCCCCCGACACCGCCTTCGTGGACGAGAGCGTGCGGTCGGTGCCCGCGGGCCGGCTCGCGACTCCCCAGGAGATCGCGCGCGTGGTCGCGTTCCTGCTGTCCGACGACGCCACCTACATCACGGGCGAGGAGGTCGTCGTCGACGGCGGACTGACCTCCGGCGGTCTCTACCACCGCATCCTCGCCGGACTGGCCGACAGGCCGTGAACCGCCCCACCGAGCCGGTCCGAAGGCCCGCGCGCCGACGCCCGCCGCACGTCGGCGCCGGGTCCACGACCACCCACCCGTCCCACCCACCTGAAGGAACCTTCATGACCAGCACCCAGGCAGCCGACGACAACCCCGGCCGTGTCAACCACGACGCCCTCCCCGCCATCAACCCGGAGCTGGTCGGCCGCACCGTCGTCGTGACCGGCGCCGGCCGGGGCATGGGCGCCCTCTTCCTCGAGGAGCTGGCACGCCGTGGCGTCAACGGCGTCGGCGGCGACCTCGACCAGGAGGAGATGGCCGCCGTGGCCGAGAGGATCAACGCGCGCCTCGCCGGCACCGACGGCGCGGGCCGCGTGGTCGGCGTCGGCGCCGACGTCACCGACCCGGCCGCCGGCGACGAACTGGTGGCCACCGCCCTGCGCGAGTTCGGCCGGCTCGACCTGTGGGTCAACAACGCCGGCGTCTTCCCCCAGGCCGCGTTCACCGACATCACCCCCCAGCAGCTCGCGCTCACCTACGGCGTCAACGTCAACGGCGTCGTGTACGGCGGGCAGGCCGCCGCCCGCCACTTCCGCACCGTCGGGGGCGGCGCGATCGTCAACATGTCCTCGGTCGCCGCCGTCCGGGCACGCCCGACCCGGGCCACGTACAACTCCTCCAAGGCCGCCGTGCGGCACCTCACCACCTGCATGGCCGTCGAGCTCGGCCCCGACAACATCCGCGTCAACTCCATCGCCC
This sequence comes from Streptomyces diastaticus subsp. diastaticus, assembly GCF_011170125.1. Classification (NCBI taxonomy): domain Bacteria; kingdom Bacillati; phylum Actinomycetota; class Actinomycetes; order Kitasatosporales; family Streptomycetaceae; genus Streptomyces; species Streptomyces diastaticus. Next base: position 1,866,619 of record NZ_BLLN01000003.1, read on the forward strand.
CCGGCTACATCGACACCGAGATGACCCGCTGGATCCGCGAGGACCGGGCGGCGATGGACCGGGCACTCACCACCGTCCCGCTCCGCCGGATCGGGGCGCCCATGGAGGTCTTCGCCGCCCTCTACTTCCTCCTCTCGGACAGCGCCCGGTACATCACCGGCGTCAGCATCCCCGTGGACGGCGGTTCGCAGCATGTCTGAGCCCCACGACACCGCCCACGACTACGACGTCATCGTCGTCGGCGCCGGCGGCGCCGGCCTGGCCGCCTCGATCTCAGCCGCCCAGGCGGGCGCACGCGTGCTGCTGCTGGAGGCCGAGGACGAGATCGGCGGCTCCACCCAGCTCTCGGCCGGCCTGCTGACCGCCTCGGCCACCAGCGTCCAGGAGAGCCTCGGCGTCGACGACTCGCCGCTGCGCATGTTCCAGCACTACATGGACCTGAACGGCTGGCGGGTCAGGCCGGGCCCCGTCAGGATGTTCTGCGAGGAGTCCGGCAGCGCCGTCGAGTGGCTGCTCGAACTGGGGGTCGAGATACCCGCCCAGGTCTCGCGCAGCGCCCACGAGCCCGGACTGACCCGGGCCGGTGTGGAGGACGTCTGGCGAGGCCACGTTCCGAAGGACCAGGGCTACGGACTGGTGCAGGTGCTCGACAAGGCCCGCGCACGGCTCCACGTCGACCTGGCCCTCGGCAGCCGGGTGGAGGACCTGGTGGTCCGGGACGGCGCCGTCCAAGGCGTCGTCATCGAGGGCGAGGAGGCCACCGCACCGGCCGTCGTCATCGCCAGCGGCGGCCTCGCCGCCGACGCGGACCTGGTCCGCCGGTTCCTTCCCGACGCCGAGGTCGCGGGCGACGCGCTGTTCGTGGTGGCCGCACCCGGCTGCCGGGGCGACCACGTCGGCATCGCCGAGCGGCACGACCTCGCCCTTTTCGGCCAGGGCTGGGGCCTGCTCCTGGTGACCGCCGAGTTCCAGCGGTACCACCACTGGCAGAGCGGATTCCCGCCCGCCTCCCGCATCCACGTCGGCCTCGACGGCCGGCGCTGCATGGACGAGGACGCCCCGTACGCCGTCAGCCCGGGCATCCTCAAGGACCATGGGGGCTGGGTCTGGTCCGTCTTCGACGACGACGCCCGCACCTCGCTGCCCCCCGGCTACGCCGACTGGGACGCCGACCGGATCCTGGAGGAGGCCGCCAAGGGCGTCGTCCTGCGCGCCGACACCCTCGAGGAACTCGCGGCCCTGATGGACGTGCCCGCGGACCACCTGACCGCGAGCGTCACCCGTTTCAACGCGCTGTTCGCCAACGGGAACGACGAGGACTTCCTGCGCCACGAATCCCTCGCCGCCAAGGGCGTCGACCCGCACCTCGCCCCGATCGCGACCGGACCGTTCCACGCGGTACGGATGCTCCCCGCCGAACTGGTCTGCACCCACACCGGCCTCGAGGTGGACGCCCGCACCCGTGTGCTCGGCACCGACGGCCGGGCCCTGCCGGGCCTGTACGCGGCCGGGGAGGCCGCCGGCGGAATCCTCGGCGAACGCTACGTCGGCGGCGGCAACTCCGTCGCCCACGCGCTGGTACTCGGCCGGGTCGCCGGCCGCGAGGCGGCCGCCCGCGCCGCCGCGTCATCACCCAGGACCGAGGAGGACCCCGCATGAGCCGCGCCGACGACCGATTCGCGATCCAGGACGTCCTGTTCCGGTACGCCCGCGCGGTGGACCGGCTCGACCACGACGCCATCGCCGCCTGCTACTTCGACGACGCGGTCGACGTCCACGGCGGGTACACGGGCGACGCCGCCGGACTCGTCGAGGACATCCGCGCCCGGCACCGCACCATCGACTCCTCCCAGCACTTCATCACCAACGTCCTCGTGGAGTTCACCGGGGAGCACAGCGCCGACGTCGAGTCGTACTGCCTCTGCTTCCTGCGGCAGCAACCCGCCGAGCCCGGCGGGGAGCAGGACCTGGCGGTCATCCGCTGCCGGTACGTCGACCGGTTCGAGCGGCGTGACGGTTCCTGGGGCATCGCCGACCGGGTCGTCGTGTTCGACGAGTCGCGCGTCGTCCCCATGACCGACGGCCTGAACCCCGACTGGGTCGCCTCGCGACGCGACGGCACCGATCCCGTGTACACCTGGGGGCACCGCAGCCCCGCATAGGTGTATTGATCACGAGCGTTGTTGACGCGGGTCAGGTCCTGGGCCGCACCGGGACGGCCGTGCCGCCGTCCCGGTCGGCGTGTTGAGGGCGTCGTGCGGACGCACCGCCGACTTTCGTCGCGGGCCGCGACGACGAAGGGCCACTGCGGCGGCCGGCGGGCGGGGCATAGCGTGGGCGTGTGACTCGTGTGCGATCCATGCCCCCCGCAGCATCCGTCCACCCGGCGCCGCCGACGAGGCCGCGCCGGGTGCTCCAGCCGGCCGCGCTGTGGCGGGCCCTGTCCGCCCCCGGGATGTGGCCTGCCCGGCGCATCGTGGGGGAATCGGCGCTGTCCCTGCTCCTGATGCTGGTGGCGGCCGGTTTCGGAGTGCTGGGCGACCGGGGCGTGGTCGAGACCGTCGGCGTCGCGCTGGGCGTCGGGCTGCTGTCGGTGCTGCGCCGGGTGCTTCCCGCGACCGTACTGCTGGTGTCCTCGGTCGGTTCGGTGACGCTCCCGGGCGCCGGCCCGCTCATAGTGATCGCCGCGTGGTCGGCCGGGCGGCGGATCGGCGGCCTCGGCAGGGCGGCCGGGGTCTTCGCCCTCGCGTACGGCCTGTCCCTGGGGCTGTCCGTGGCGTGGGAACCGACGCTGCTCTCCCCGTCGCTCCTGGCACTCAGCGGGCTGTGGCTGCTGGTCTCGCTCATCGTGCCCGGCCTCGCCGGACGCTACTGGTCGCAACGCCGGACGCTGACCGACACCCTCTACGAGTACAACGCCCAGCTCATCCGCGAACGCGCGATGATAGCCGGGCACGCCCGGATCCGGGAGCGTCAGCGCATCGCCCAGGACATGCACGACAGCCTCGGCCACCAGCTCGCGCTGATCGCGGTCCACACCGGCGCACTGGAAGTCGACCAGGAGCTGACCGGACGGCAACGCGAGGCCGTCGGGGTGCTGCGGGCGGCCTCCGTGGCCGCGATGCACGAACTACGCGACGTGGTCGGTCTCCTGCGGGACGGCACCGAGACTCCCGGCCCCGACGGCGCCGAGCCTGCCCCGGACGGGGACGGCGAGGACCCCGGCACCCCGTCACGCGGGGTCGCCGGCGTCGACAGCCTGGTGGACACCTCCCGGCGGGCCGGTACGCCGGTGGAGCTGCGACGCTCCGGCGAGGTGCGCCCGCTCGCCCCGACCGCGGACCACGCCGCCTACCGGGTGGTCCAGGAGGGCCTGACCAACGCCCACAAGCACGCCCCCGGCGCCTCGATCACGGTCGGCCTCCGGTACGAGGAGGACTCCCTGGTCGTCGAGGTCACCAACCGCCCGGCGGCGGAACCGGCACCCGGCAGCGTGGCCCACGGCGGCCAGGGGCTGACCGGGCTGGAGGAGCGGGCCCGGCTCGTCGGCGGCATGGTGCACGCGGGCCGTACGGCGGACGGCGGGTTCCGCCTCGCGGGCGTTCTGCCGTACACCTCGCCGGGCGTGGCCCAAGCGACGTTCGTCGCTGCCCCGGACGACTTTCGCCCACAGATTCCGGCCGGCTCCTTCGGTGAGATGGGACCCGTCATCGACGGGAACGGTCTTCCGAAGGAGCTGGCCAAGGCAATGAGCAGGAACAAGAGGGGCAGCGGCATAGCCATCGGCTGCGGAGTGGCGGCTCTGATCGCCGTACTGCTGTTGGCCGCGCTGATCGTCGGCGGTGTCTTCCTCTTCCGCGAGGCCGACGAGGCCATGATCGAACCGAAGCAGTACGACGCGGTGAAGGTCGGCCAGTCCGAGGCGGAGGTCCGGCGGCAACTCCCCGACGGGGACTCCTTCCTCACCAGTGGCGTGGAGAAGGGCGCACCGCCCGTTCCGGAGGGAGCGCGGTGCCTCACCCTGCTCTCCACGGAGTTCGGCAGCAGCTGGGACGCCGAACCGGTCTTCCGTTTCTGCTTCAAGGACGGTGAACTGGTGGAGAAGAAGTCCTTCGAGGTCGAGAGCTGAGCACGGACGGCGCCCGGCTTCGTGACCGCCGGCCCGATCGGGGATGATGGTCCGATGCTCGCAGGTACGACGCACCGCACGGACCGCACAGGAGAGTCGTGATCAGGGTTCTGGTGACGGATGACGAGCCGCTGATCCGGGCGGGCATCCGGATGATCCTCTCCTCGGCAGAGGACATCGAGGTCGTCGCCGAGGCGGCGAACGGCCGCGAGGCCGTCGAACTCGCCCGGACCCACCACATCGACGTGGCGCTGCTCGACATCCAGATGCCGGTCATGGACGGCCTGACCGCCCTGGCCGAACTGCGGCGGGCGGCGCCACGGGTGCACGTGCTGATCCTGACCACGTTCGGCGAACGGCAGAACGTCCTCCGCGCCCTGAGCGGCGGCGGCGCGGGCTTCCTCCTGAAGGACTCGGCACCCGCGGAACTCCTGCGCGCGGTACGGGCGGCAGCGGCGGGCGAGGCGTACCTGTCACCCGGCGCCACCCGCCACGTGGTGGATTCCCTGGCATCCGGCGGCACCGCCCACCGCGAGGAACAGGCCCGCCGCCGACTGGAGAAGCTGACGGACCGGGAGCGGGAGGTCCTGGCGCTGCTGGGCGAGGGCCTGTCGAACGCGGACGCCGGCCAGCGCATCCACATGAGCGAGGCCACGGTCAAGACCTACGTGAGCCGCATCCTCGCCAAGCTGGAGTGCGAGAACAGGGTGCAGGCCGCGTTGCTGGCGCGGGACGCGGGGCTGGGGGAGTGACCGCGGCGGCGAAGATCTCGTACGGGGGCCGTCGCTCCGTCACGGCCGGTTCGCCACCCCGGGAGCACCGTCCCTGCCCGCCGGTCGCGCACCACCTGGGTCGCCCCGCTACTTGAGCGGGAATCGGGCACCGGTGCCCTGGCGGCGCCCCGTTCGCGGGGTGCCGTCCGTCCGGGAGGACCGGGCGACTCCCACGCATCCCAGGCCGGTGCGCCGAGGAGGGACGATGCGGTGGGCTGCTCGTGGACGAACTCCTGGACGCCCCTACGTGCCGCTGTAGACCGGAAAGGCGCTGTTCTCGCCGTAGTCCCGTGCGTGCATCCCCCGGAGTGTGGCCATGTCGTCCTCGGAGATGACGAAGTCCACCTCCGCGTTGCTCCGCATGTGCTCGGGATCGGCGGTCTTCGGCAGCGACACGGTGCCCAGCTGGAGGGTGTAGCGGATGCACAGCTGCGGAATGGTCACCGAGTACTGGTCGGCCATCGCCCGGACGTCCGGATTCTTGAGGATCTCCCCGTGAGCGATCGGCGAGTACGCCTCGACGAGGACGCCCTTCTCCTCGCAGTACGCCATGAGTTCGACCGGGGTGTTGCCCGCGTGCACCAGCAACTGGTTCACCTGCGGGGCGACGGTGCAGGCGGAGAGGATGTTCTCCACATCCCGCCGCTGGAAGTTGGAGACGCCGATCGCACGGAGCCTGCCCGCCTGGTACGCCTCTTCCAACGCCTTCCACGCCTGGCGGTTGCCCTCGGCGTAGTCTCCGCCGCGGAAGTCGGCCCAGGGCTGCGGGCTGTGGATCAGCATCAGGTCGATGTGGTCCAGGCCCAGCGTCACCAGAGACTCGTCGATCGCGGCGACCGCGTCGTCGTAGTTCTTGATCTCGGCGGCCAGCTTGCTGGACACGAACAGCTCGTCCCGGGCGATGCCGCCGGCGCGCACGCCCTCTCCGACTCCCCGCTCGTTCCCGTACGCCTGTGCGGTGTCGATGTTGCGGTACCCGATCCCGACGGCGTCGCGAACCGCCTGTGCGGCCTTGTCGTCGTCGATGAACCAGGTGCCCAGGCCCAGCTTGGGGATGCCAACGCCGTTGGAGAGGGTGTAGCTCTCGTTCAGGACCATGTGTCTCTCTTCTTTCGGTCGTCGTGCCGGCGGCCGGCGCACGCGACGTCGACAGCCCCTCCGGGCCACCTGGAGGTCGCGGCCGGGTCGCCGGCGTTCCCCAGCATGGCGAGACGCACCGCGCAACGGGCAGGGGACACGCCACACCAGCGGACCTCTTCGGCGCGGGTGAGTCGCCCGGCCGGTGAAGCCCGCTGATCTCGCGCTACGGCGCTGCGTGCGGCAGCCGTGCCCGCGTGCACCGCCGGTCACGGCGGGAGCCACCGCGGACGCGGAAGGATCCAGGATCCGCGAGCGCCGGCATCACGACCCGCTCGACGCCCGCGGCAGACCAGGTACGGAGAGCCCCGGGCGTCAGGTCCAGGCAGCGGCACAGCGCGGTGCGCCGCGCGCTCCGGGAGCGCGGGCGACGCGTACCCGCTGGGGCGACCTGCGAAGGGCGGCTCGGCCCTGACCACCACCGCTGTCGCACCGGACGCGGAGGCCACCACCGATCGGCCGGTCCCGCGCGGGCGGCGCCGAGGCCCCGGTCAAACCGGACAGGACGACCGGAGGGATGTATGGCACTGTGGGAACGGAATGCCCCAGGGGCCGCGCGACCGGATGACGGGAATGTCCTGGCACGGCTGCTTCGCCCGGACCGCGACCGGTGCTGCACGGCCCTCGGGTCCGCCCTGGTTGTCCGCAGCGGACCGGGCTCTCTCGGTGTGCCGGTGGTACCGGCACACCCGGCGACCCCGGCCTTCCGGGCGGGAGACGGGCTCGGCGCCAGGCGGACGTCAGTCTCCTGCGCAGGAAGGAACGCGAACGTCAGGGCCAGGTGTCCGGCCCACGTCGTCGGGCCCGTTTCGGCAACACCTCTCCAGCCGGAAGAGCCCCCGCCGCTCGCGGCGACCGGACCGGCTGGGCCGGTCGTCTGGCCGGTACGCGGCCGAGTCGGAGGACGGCGCGAGCAGCGTCAGCACTGTCCCGGTGGAAGGAGCACAGCATGAAGGCCGTCGTGTACAAGGAACCGTTCAAGGTCGCCGTCGAACAGGTCGAGGACCCCCGCATCCAGGACCCCACCGACGCGTTGGTCCGGATCACCTCCACCGCGATCTGCGGCTCAGACCTCCACATGTACGAGGGGCGCACGGCCGCAGAAGCCGGCATCGTCTTCGGACACGAGAACATGGGGATCGTCGAGGAGGTCGGCCAGGGAGTCGCCGGCGTCAAGCCGGGGGACCGGGTCAGCATGCCGTTCAACGTGGCCTGCGGGTTCTGCAGGAACTGCCTGGCGGGCCGCACCGCCTTCTGCCTCACCGTCAACCCCGGCTTCGCCGGGGGTGCCTACGGCTATGTGTCCATGGGCCCCTACGGCGGCGGGCAGGCGGAGTACCTGAGGGTGCCGTTCGCCGACTTCAACTGCCTGCGGTTGCCGCCCGGCACCGAGCACGAGGACGATTTCGCCATGCTCGCCGACATCTTCCCCACCGGATACCACGCCACCGAGCTGGCCCAGGTCAGTCCGGGCGAGACGGTGGTGGTCTCCGGCGCCGGGCCGGTCGGGCTGATGGCTGCCTACTCGGCGCTGCTGCGGGGGGCGTCGAAGGTGTTCGTGATCGACAAGGTGCCGAGCCGGCTGGCGCTCGCCGAGCAGATCGGCGCGATACCCGTCGACTACAGCAAGGTGGACGCGGTGGAGCAGATCACCGAGCAGACCGACGGGGACGGGGCCGACAAGGGCATCGACGCTGTCGGCTACCAGGCCACCGCGCAGGAAGGCGAGGAGCAGCCGGCGGTCGTCCTCAACAGCCTCGTGAAGGCCGTCCGGCCCACCGGCATGCTCGGAGTCGTCGGCCTGTACGTGCCTTCCGACCCCGGCGCTCCGAACGAGGACGCCGCACACGGCCGGCTGCTGTTCAACATCGGCGAGTTCTGGGAGAAGGGGCTGCGGATGGCCACCGGGCAGGCCAACGTCAAGGCGTACAACCAGCAGTTGCGCGACCTCATCATCGCCGGCCGCGCCTCACCGAGCTTCGTCGTCTCCAAGCGGCTGCCCCTGGAGGACGCTCCGGACGCCTACCGGCGTTTCGACAAGCGGGAGGACGGCTACTCGAAGGTCGTGCTCCAGCCCGGCCTGAGCGCTGCCTGACCGACGCCGCGGGCCGGAGCGCGACCGAGGTCCTGCGGCCCGGACGGGCCGGCGGTCCCCTGAGGAACGCCCCCGGTGCCACGGCCCGCCCGCACCCAGCTTCCGTGCACCCCGTCCACCGTCCGGCAGTGCGGAGGTGAGCATCCCGCCGCCTGGCGCGTCCGGCCGGCCGGGGACGCGCGAGCCCGGTGCGGGCGGGGCGCCGGCCGGGGGAGCGGCGCCCCGCCCGCACCGGTCACCCGCGACGAGCGGACTTCGCCAGCATCTTGCGCTGCACCCGTCTGCCGCGCGCGACCGCGAGGGGCAGGGCGCGCAGCCCGAACGAGGGAAGGGCGTCCGCCAGACGCACCTGCAGCCCGCGCCAGGCCGGCGTCGCGGTGACCGGGCGCGGGCGGTCCAGGACCTTGCCGACGGCGTCGACGACTTCCTCGGGTTCGAGCAGCTTGCCGGAGAAGGAGAGCGCGGAGGCGGGATCGTCGAGTCTGTCGTGGAGCATCGGGGTCCAGATGCCGTCGGGGCAGACGCAGGAGATGTCGATCTCCTTGATCCCGGCGAGGCGCAGGTCGGCGAGGGTGCTCAGGCTGAAGCCGATCGCGGCGTGCTTGGAGGCGGCGTAGACCGCCTCACCCGGTACCGGGGTCAGACCGGCGAGCGACACGACGTTGAGGATGTGCCCGCCCGTGCCCCGCATCGCCTCGATCGCGGCGACCGTGCCGTTGACCGTGCCGAGGGCGTTCACCTCCAGCATCAGGCGCCGCACGTCCGGCGCCTGTTCCCAGGCCGGCCCGGTCGCGAGGACGCCGGCGTTGTTGACCCACAGGTCCAGGCGTCCCGCCTCGGCCGCGATGCGGTCCCGCGCCGCGTCGACCTGGGCCTCGTCACGCACGTCGACGCCGGCCCACAGCACATCGGGCCCGAGCCCGGTGGCCGTGGTGCGCGCCGCGTCCTCGTCGATGTCGGTGACCAGCACGCGGTGGCCGCGTCCGACCAGCAGTGCCGCGAGCATCCGGCCCAGCCCCCGGCCCGCTCCGGTGACCACCGCCCCGGCGGGGGAGCGCCTCATCGCCGTCCGCCCTTGATCTCGCCGTATCCGATGCCCCCGTGGACGTAGGTGGGGACCACCGGCCAGAACCGCTTCCACGGGGCGAGTTCGGTGGAGGGCAGGATCTGCAGCCAGCGCGGGTCCGCCTTGCACCGGTCGGCGAGGGTCTTCTCCTTGACCATCGAGTCGTACTGGTCGAGGGAGTCCTCCAGGGTGTTGGCGTTGGGGCAGACCTCCCGGCCGAAGTTCCGGTGGTAGCGCCGCACGCCGGGGATCCTGGACAGTTCCGGCTGCCAGTTGTCCAGCGAGATGCCGTTCTCCGAGGACACCCACACCCCGTCGGGGGTGTTGAGCGCCAGGGAGTGGTTGCCGTCGGTGTGCCCCGGGGTCCACAGCAGCGTGACACCGGGGCCGAGTTCGATGTCGCCGTCGAAGGTGACGAACCGGGCCGGGTCGACGCCGTCCAGGCCGCCGTCGACGTACCACGCCCACTGCATCGGGTGCAGGGACTGCAACGTCGCCAGTTCACGACGGTGTACGAGCATCCGCGCCCCGCCGAACAGCGGTCCGCGGGGAGCCGACTCCCCCTCGATGACCTCGGTGGACCCGAGGATCATCCGCGGGTCCTGCACGTGCAGGTGGTCGAAGGTGCAGAAATCGATGTCGTCGGGGGCGAGCCCGAGCCGACGCAGGACATCACCGGGCTCGGCGTAGTACCTCAGCACGGTCCGCTCCAGCACCTTGCCGCCGGGGACCTTGTCCATCATCTTCTGCAGGTTGCGGTAGAAGGGCGCTTCCGCGGAGCCGTCCGGCACCGTCGGCTCGAAGACGAGGGTGCGTGCCCGGCCGTCGAAGTCCTCGTACTGCACGACGATCATGCGGTTGATCATCGAGATCAGAGGGAGGCTCGGCACCGACACGGCGTTGTGGAAGGCGTACTTGACCGGGTACGGCGCCGCGGCGATGTCGACCGACTTCACCGCGTGCACCCGCCCCTGGGCCTTGAAGCGCTCCTTGTACGCCGAGGCGGCCTCGCGGACCGCCCGCAACCGCTCGCCGCGCGGCCACACGTCGTGCACACCGTCGAACTCGGGGATCGGCCGTGCACCGATCCCGGCCAGCTGGTCGGTTCCGGCAGTCGCCATGGGCTGCTCCTCGCTCTCGGTCGTCGGGGCAGCAGGATGCCCTCCCCGGCAGGCCGGAACTTGTTTCAGCGCGACAATCTCAGAAGGTGCCGCGCGTGCGGCGCCGGAGCCGGGACGGGCTGGTGCCCTCCCACCGCCGTACGGCGTGACTGAGGCCGGACTGCTCGGCGAACCCCGCCATCGCCGCGATCTGGCCGAGCGGCAGGTCCGTGGTGGTGATGTGGCGCAGCGCGATGTCCCGCCGCACGTCGTCCACGATCGCCTCGAGGCTGGTCGACTCCGCGGCGAGCCGTCGCTGCAACGTGCGGGGGTGCATCGAGAGGAGCCGAGCGATCTGGCCGAGTACGGCGGGGGTGGCGCCGATGCTCGCGGCCAGGGCTCGGCGGACGTGAGTGGAGACCAGACGCTCCGGATCGGTGTGGTGGCCGGTCAGGTAGTCCACGGCGAGCCGGCGGATCGCCGCGTCCGCGCCGCGGAACTCCTGGTCGAGCAGTCGCCGCTCCACCCGGAGCGCGGCGGCGGGGCACCCGAAGCTCACCCCCACACCGAAGTACTCGGCGTACCGGGACACCGGCGAGAGGGGCTGGTGGGGCAGTTCGACCGACCGGAGACCGGCCAGCCCACCGGTCAGCGCCACCGCCACCCGGTGGAAGAGCGCGAGCCCGAGTTCCATGGCCTGGGGGGAGTACGGCGACTCACGCAGATCCTTCCGGTAGGTCAGCGCCACCACCTCCCGGCGCCCTCGCGGGTCCGGTTCCACGCCGACGCTCAGAGCGGGGCTGTGCACGAACATGAAGCGCGAGGCGCACTCCAGCGCCTCCGCCACCGTGGACGACGCCTGGATGGCCAGCGCCAGCCGGCCGAGGACGCTGAGATCCTGGCCGCAGGCCAGACGGAGGCCGAAGTCGGCGCACCGCAGATCGACGGAGACCGCGTCGAGCATCAGGTCGTGCGCGGTGATCGGGACGAGCCCCTCCTCGGAGGTGAGCGCGTCCGGGGAGATCGCGAACCGCTCGGTGAATGCCACCGGGTCGCCACCGAGTTCCTCGACGAGACGTGCGAATCCGCGCAGGCTGGCTCCCCGGATCATCGCTCCCACGGGGGCGATGCTAGCTCCGGCCGACCATCGCCGGCCCGCGGGCCCAAGCGCCCGTCGGCCGTGAAAAGGGGGCACGCGCCGGTTGTCCGCCATCCCCGACCTGCCGCCGGCGTGGAGTGCGACGGCGCGGCGATCGGGAGCGCGGAGGTATTGACCGGGGAGGGGCCGGTCCTTAAGGTAATCGCTGACCCCAACGCTTACCCATGTTTCCCACGACAATCCGGGTAAACGTTTACCTCCATGATGGTCACCCACGGGAAGGGCACACGATGCCGGCTGGCGGACGCGTGACACTCAAGACAATCGCCGACTCGCTCGGGGTTTCCGTGAAGACCGTGTCGCGTGCCCTGGCGGGCAAGGACTCGGTCGGCGAGGAGCTGCGCGCACGCATCCGCGCCGAGGCCGACCGGCTCGGCTACGTGCCCAACTCGATCGCCAGGTCACTGGTGTCCGGCTCGGCGATGACGCTGGGCATGGTCATCACCCACCCGGCCAACCCGTTCTACTCACTGCTGATCAGCGCCGTCGAGGAGCGCTGCCGGGCGAACGGCTACTCGCTGCTGCTCATGGTCACCGAGGAGGACCTGGCCACGGAGCGGAACGCGGCCGAGGCACTCCTGCGGTGGGGCGTGGACGGTGCCGTGGTGATTCCCGTCCAGGAGGGCGCGGAGCACTGGCAGCGACTGCGGGACTCCGGGGTGCCGATCGTTCTGGTCAACCGTGGACTGGAGGGCTTCGCCTGCGATTTCGTCGGTGTCGACCACGAGCGGGGGGCGTACGAAGCCGCCGGCCATCTGCTCGACTCCGGTGCTTCCAGCGTCCACCTGCTGGAGGAGGACGTGCCGTTCTCCTCGGCGGCCGACCGGCGCGCGGGCTTCCGGCGCGCACTCACCGAACGCGGCCTCCCGGAGGACGACGCCGTCACCCTGGTGCCGCAGTCCGTGGAGGGGCGGCGCGTACTGCCGTGGGAGCCCGATGCCGCCTACCGGTGCGCCCAGCAGTTGGTGAGCAGGCTCGAACCGGGTGCGGCGGTACTGGCGGGCAGTGACTACTTCGCCCTTGGCCTGTACCGCGCACTGGCGGAGAAGGGCATCGACGTACCCGCCCACGTCGCGGTGATCGGTCACGGCGACATGCCCTTCGCCGCCTACCTCCGACCGGCGCTGGCCAGCGTCCGCCCGCCGGCCGACGAGATCGGAGCGCGCGCCGCGGACCTGCTGTTCGAGCGCATCCAGGGCTCGACGGCACCAGAAACGAGCATCTGGCTTCCGCCGGAGCTGAAGGTCCGCGCCTCGGCCGGTGGCCGGAACCCCCATGGATCGAACTGAGAGGACCACGATCATGCCGAATGCGGCGGAACGACAGATGACGGTGTATGAACAGGGCCGGGAGATCCCGGTGGTGGCCGACGTGGATGTCCTGGTCGTCGGCGGCGGACCGGCCGGGGTGTGCGCCGCCGTCGCCGCGGCGCGGGCCGGGGCGAGCACCTTCCTCGTGGAGCGGCACGGCTTCCTCGGCGGCATGTGGACCGCGGGCATGGTCCTCACGCTCGCCGGATACAACTCCTGGCTGCGGCCGTACCAGCGGTGCGTGGAGGGCGTCCCCGCGGAATGGCTGGCCCGCGCCGCGGAGCAGAACGGCGCGGTCGACGGCGACGGCTGGGTGCTGAACTCCGATCCGGAGGTCATGAAGCGCGTCGCCGACGAGATGATCGAGGCCGAGGGCATCGGCCTCCTGCTGCACAGCTGGGGCGCCCGCCCCATCGTCGAGGACGGCGCCGTGCGGGGCGTGTACGTCGAGAACGTCGACGGCCGACGTGCCGTCCGGGCCTCGGTCACCGTGGACTGCACCGGCAACGGCGACGTCGTGGCCGGCGCGGGCTCCGACTGGGTCAAGGGCAACACCCTGCAGCCCATGACCATGCCGTTCCGGGTGGGCAACGTGAGCCCGGACCCCGAACGCGAGCACAACGCGTCGGTGCGGATACCCATCGGCCCCGAGGCGACGCTGCTGAAGCAGCCGCTGCTGGGACGGTACGCCTCCACCCGCAGGGACATCGACCTGGACGTGGACGCCATGAGGGAGGCCAGGACCCGCGGTGAGCTGCCGCCGTTCGGCGGCCCGTGGTTCGGCGGCATGGAGAAGGACATCGCCTGGGTCAACACCACCCGGGTGGTGGGCGACGCGTCCGACGCGGACGAACTCACCCGCGCGGAGATCACCGGCCGCAAGGACTCCGTCGTCCTCCTCGAAGCCCTGCGCGAGCACAGCCCCGCCTTCGCTGAGGGACGGCTGCTGCACACGAGCACCCAGATCGGCGTCCGCGAGACCCGGCGCCTCGTCGGCGCCTACACGCTCACCGGCGAGGACATACGCGCCAACACCCGGTTCGACGACAGCATCGCCGTCGGCTGCTGGCCGATCGACGTGCACCAGGCCGGCGACGTCGGCGTCCACGCCATGTACGTACCGCTCCCGTACGAGATTCCCTACCGCACCCTGCTGCCGCAGAAGACCGACGGCCTGCTCGTGGCCGGCCGGTGCATCTCGGTGGACCGCGAGGCGCTCGGATCGGCACGGGTGGGTGCCACCTGCGCAGCCACCGGCCAGGCCGCCGGTGTGGCCGCCGCCCTCGCGGCGACCGGCAAGAAGCAGCCGCGGGAGCTGGACACCAATGAGATCAGGACAGCGATCCGCGACCAGGGCGGCCGCGTGACACCGCCGGCACACGCGGACTCGGCGGGAGGACCCGATGCGCGACTGTGACGAGGCGGAAGACCAGAGAATCAGCCCGCAGGCCCGCAAGGTGCTCGTGGCGGCGGGCATAGGGCACTTCATCGAGTGGTACGACGTCGGAACCTACGGGCTGCTGGCCGCCTACCTCGCCGCGAACTTCTTCGTCTCCGACAATCCGACGGCCGGCCTGCTAGCCACTTTCGCCGTCTCCGCCGTCGGGTTCGTTCTCCGACCGCTCGGCGGCCTCTTCTTCGGGCCGCTCGGAGACCGCATCGGGCGGCAGCGCACTCTGGTCATCGTCGTCCTGCTCACGTCGGGCTCCACCTTCGCGATGGGCGCGCTGCCCACCTACGACAGCGTGGGCATCCTCGCGCCCGTGCTGCTGGTGATCGCCAGGATGCTGCAGGGCTTCGGGGCCGGCGGTGAGACGTCCAACGCGGTGGCCCTGCTCTTCGAGCACTCGCCGCGCACCCGCCGCGGGTACATGACCAGCTGGATGGACGGCATCGGTTTCGTCGCGTCCGTCGCAGGTTCCGCGCTCGCGCTCGTCCTGATCAACGTGCTCGGCGACGGGGCGATGACGGAGTGGGGCTGGCGCATCCCGTTCCTCCTCGCGCTTCCGCTCGGCCTGGTCGGTCTCTACCTCAGGGTCCAGTTGGCGGACTCCCCGGAGTTCCGCGAACTGGAGGCCGAGGGCGACGTCGCGGAATCGCCGACCAAGGAGGCGTTCCGCACCGGGTACAAGGCGATGCTGGTGCTCTGCGGCATTCTCCTCCTCAAGGCGATCGGGCACTGGGCGCTGGTCTCCTTCCTGCCGAGTTTCCTCAGCGGGGACCTCGGGTTCAGCAGTAGTGAGACCTTCACGACCACGACCATCGCCATCGGCATCACCGCGATCGCGGTACCCGTCATGGGCGCCGTCTCCGACCGCGTGGGCCGCAAGCCCATGCTCATCGCGGCAGCGCGGGCTTCGTCGTGTGCAGTTGGCCGGCGTTCTACCTCATGTCGCTCGGCAACCTCGTGGCGGCCATCAGCGCCATGTTGCTGCTCGGCCTCCTGATCGCCGTGTTCGACGGTGCGCTGAGCGCGATGATGGCCGAGCAGTTCCCCGCCCGGATCCGCAGTGGCGCGATGGCCATTCCCTACAACCTGGTGGTCTCGGCGTTCGGCGGCACGGTGCCCTACGTGGCCACATGGATGGTCGCCAGCACCGGCAGCAAGCTCGCCCCGTCCTTCTACGTGATGTTCCTGGCCGCCGTCACCCTGGTCGTCGCGATCACCGCGATCCGCGAAACCGCTCCTCGGAGGACCCGGGCCGCCGGGGGCCGGGACCCCGAACCGACGCGGCAGCCGTAGTCAGCGGACGGAGCCGGTCCCCGTCGCCGTCCCGAGCAGGCCGGCGGCACCCCGGGCCAAGGACGGCGCACAGGCCCGGGGCGGCCCGACGGGCGGAGCCCCGGGCCTGTGCGCGTCGTGCCGACGGTCCACCGCGGCCGTACGCAGGCGACCCTGTACGCACCGCCTCCCGCCCAGCGATCCCGGCTGCGGGAGGCGGCGCGGCGGCCACGGTCCACGCCCACCACCGGACGACCCGGTCAACCCCTTCACGACCGCCAGCCCCGCCCCGACCCGCTCCGCCCCGACCTGCTCCGCCCCCCACGCGAAGCCACGCCACACCGAAAGGAACCCACCAGCATGTACCGACCGAACCGCCGTGTGCTCGTCCGGTCCATCGACGACATCAGCCTCGAAGAGGTGCCCACTCCTCAGCCTGGCGACCGCGAACTTCTGGTCCGCAGCACGGTCATCGGGGTGTGCGGGTCCGACACGCACGCCGCTCTCGGGCACCACCCCTTCATCGGCCTGCCCTACCGGCCCGGACACGAGGTGGTCGGCGTGGTCGTCGCCGCCGGCCGGGGTGCCGAGGACTTCACCCCGGGCACCCGCGTGATCATCGAGCCCAACCTGTACTGCGGCGAGTGCGACCAGTGCCGCTCCGGCCGCTACAACATCTGCCGGCACCTGCGGGTGTTCGGCTGCCAGACTCCCGGCGGCATGGCCGACCTGTTCACCATCGACGCCGGCCGCGTCCACCGTGTGCCCGAGACGATGTCCGACCTCCAAGCGGCCCTGGTCGAACCGCTCGCCACGCCCGTGCACGCCGTCGCCAAGGCCGGTGACCTCACGGGGCGTGCGGTGGCCGTCCTCGGCGCCGGGCCCATCGGGCTGCTCGTCCTGGCCGCCGCCCGGCACGCCGGCGCCGCGCGGATCGTGGTCACCGACCTGCTGGACACCAAGCGGGAGCGGGCCGTCCGGCTCGGTGCCACCGACGCGCTCCCGGCCGACGCGGACGACCTGGTCGCACAGGCCCAGGCGGTCCTCGGTGGTCCGGCCGACGTGGTCTTCGACTGCGTCGCCCGCGAGCAGTCCATGGCGCAGGCCACCGACCTCGTGGCCAAGGGAGGCCGGATCATCGTTGTCGGCGTCGGAGCCGCCGGGACCACCCCGGTGCGGCTGGACCTCGTCCAGGACCGTGAGATCCGCATCGAGGGGACTCTCATGTACACCGCTGACGACTACCGCGGAGCCATCGACCTGATCACCTCCGGCGCCGTCGACGCCGAGGCGCTCGTCACCGCCACCTACCCGCTGGAGGAAGCGGCTGAGGCGTTCGCCGCCTCGCTCCGACCGGAACACGTGAAGGTGCTCATCACCGCCGCCGCACCGTGAGGGCCGTCCGCACCTCGACGCCCGCGCGAAGAGGGCAAGCCGGCTCGGCCCGGCGCGGGCCAGCACCGCACGGCTCCGCCGGAACCGGCCGTGGGCTGCGTCTCGCGCCAACGCGCCGCGCCCCCGGGGGAGTTCCGCTCCTCGCCAACCGTGAAAGGAACCCGCAGTGATCGCTGTCGCCGGTGAGGCACTGATCGACCTGGTGCCCGAGACCGTCGGAGACACCTCGGCGCCGCTACTGCCCGTCCGGGGCGGTGGGCCCTACAACACGGCCGTCGCGCTGGCCCGCCTCGGTTCCGCCACCGCCTTCTGCTCGCGGATCTCGACGGACGCCTTCGGCGCGATGCGGGCCGACCGCCTGCGGGAGGAGAAGGTCGACCTCGCCCTGGTGCAGCGGGGGCCGGAGCCGACCACACTGGCCGTGGCCTCGGTCGGAAGCAGCGGCTCGGCCGAGTACGCCTTCTACTGCCAAGGCACCGCCGACCGCTTGTTCACGGTGCCGGGGGCCCTTCCCGACGGGATCAGGGCGGTGTCGTTCGGTACCTGCTCGCTGGTGCTGGAGCCCGGAGCGAGCGCGTACGAGGCGCTCATGCACCGGGAGGCACGGCTCGGACGGTTCGTCGCTCTGGACCCCAACATCCGGGCGGGCCTCATCCCGGACCCGGACGCCTACCGGGCGCGTTTCCGCCGTCTCTTGCCGTCGGTCTCGCTGGTCAAGCTCAGCGACGAGGACGCGCGATGGCTCGGGGGCGACATCGCGGGCTGGTTGGAGGCCGGCCCGTCCGCCGTCGTGGTCACCCGGGGCGAGGCCGGCCTGACGGTCCACACGCGCACCGGCGGCGCGTACTCGGTGCCCGGCGAGCCCGTCCGGGTCGTCGACACCATCGGCGCGGGTGACACCGTCAACGCGGCCCTCCTGCACACCCTGGCCGAACGGGAGCTGCTGTCCGCCGACGCCCTGGCCGGACTGTCCGCCGACACCTGGCGGCAGATCCTCGGCTTCGCCGCCCGCGCCGCCGCGATCACGTGCACCCGCGCGGGCGCCGAACCGCCCTTCGCCCGCGAACTGCCGCCCCCGGCACCCGCCGAGCAGGTGGGCCCGGCACACTGAACCTTCTCCCGCCTCACGCTGAACGGTCGCGATGCCGATGCCGAACCTCGTGGCGAGCCGGGCGCAGGTGCCACGGACGCCGCTCGTGATCGCGCACGAGCTCCGCGCTACTTCCTGGGCGTGCTCGACCGTGGTGATGCCGGTTCCCCGTCACCTGCGCGTAGTCGGCGAAGGGGCGGGATTCACCCGCGGGAGCGGGACAGAGCCGCCGTCTCGCGGGAATCGCAGAAGGCGAAGATGAGCGGCCCCAGCAGTGCTGCGCCCGCACTCGCGGCGAGCACCGCACCGGGCCGGAACCATGCCGGGAGTTCGGCGAACAGACCGCCGGCGGTGGACACCAGGACGATGAGGCTCACGACGGTCAGCAGGATGCCTGCCACCGAGACGAGCGCACTGCACTGAGCGAGAAGTCTCCATGCCCGCGCACGTCCCGCCCTGGGACCCTCAAGACCGGCTCGACACCGTTGCAGGGTTCTTCCGACCTCGACCGGCCACCGGACGACGCGCACGTCGTCCATGTCGTCGGGGTCGTGCGTGCGGTGCCGGATGCCGACGGCCCGTCCGACCAGGCCGCGTCCACTGCCGGGTAACGGCAGCGGGCAGGTCACCCTCCGGCGGAGAACGCCGTGCCCGTGCACGTCAGCGCCGATGATGAGCATGTCGGGGCCTTGGACCTTGCTGGGGCCGTCTTCGATCGCTTCCTCGATCACACCGACGGCGAGGTGCCCTTCGGTGAAGGGTTCCCGTGGCGGGCGGGCCAGGCCACCAGGGCCTTTGAAGGTCATCGGCGGCTCTCGGTCCAGTCCTCGGGCCACCCGTCGAAGAGCACGTCGTGCTCGTCGTCGGGGTCGAACGTGTTGTGGCGGAAGCAGACCGCCCGCCCGGCCCACCGATCGTCCGGCCCCGACGAATCCCCCGACCCCCAGTCGATGGTCCGCCGAAGCGCGGGCCGTCCCGGAAGCTCGGCGCTGACGAGGAGGTGGTAGGCCGGGTTCCCGTCGATGTCGGTCTCGGGCAGCTCGACCACCTCTCCGATGACGCCCACGGTGCGACGTCCGTCGGCGAACCGGGCTTCCACGAGCCGGGAGTTGGTCCACACGTCGAGGCCGGTCCCGATGAGCAGCACTCCCAGGCCGGATCCGTACAGCCAGGCGAAGACGTCGAACCGTTCGACGCCGGCGATCCAGAACCAGAGGGCGAGCCCGATACCGGCCGGGACCGCCGCGGCGAACGCCACCGCACCGACCGACAGGATCCACCGGGAGAGGTCCTCCAGCCGCGCCCACCGGCGGATCCGTGCCCGGGTCTGCGGCGTCCTCGCCCGGCTCATCCACTCCTCGGGCCGCCCATGCGTCACGACGCCGCCGCCTTCCTCGCGTGGCGGTCGTCGGCGAAGCGGCGCAGCAGCAGGTCCGACCCCGGCCCCGGCCTTTGATGCAGCACGTAGGTGCCGAGGTCGTATCCGGTACGGACGACGTCCTCGTGGGCTTCGGTGAGGATGACCCGGGTCCGGTGGTCGTTGTTCAGCTCGGCCGGGTCCTCGAACGCGTACACGTCCCAGACCGAGCCGACCGCGAAGCGCGCCAGGCTCTCCGCGGCGACGATGTCGGCGATCGTCGTGCCGACCTGGACGCCGTCGATGTCGACGCGGGCTTCGATGAGATCGAAGGCGGGCACGTCGCTGTCGGAGTCGGGATCCACCGCGAAGTGGACGCGCCCGGTGACGGTGGCTCGCCGTGGAGTCCGGTCGAGCGCGGGGAGTGTCCCGCGCCAGCCCCTCGTCACCAACAGGGGCACGGCGAAGCAGCAGGCGAGGACCGCGACGATCGACCGCTCCGCCCCGGAGGCCGCCGGCTCCCGGACGAACCCGAAGAGCAGCCAGGCGACCAGCACGGCGACCACGACCCACGTGGCCCGCACCAGCGAGCGCTCGGAGCCCAGACGGTCTTCGGGCTGCGGGTGCACGGGCACACCACCGGTTTCCGGCTCATGACCGGGCGGACGCTCATCGCTCAACGCAGTGAGCCTCCTTCGCTCGTCATCGCGCAGGAACGGTGCCCCCGAGCCGGTCGTGAGCGGCCGACGAGACCGTGAGGCCCCTGGCGAGCGTTGTCGACGGACGTCGGAAGTGCCTGGTCGCCCCGCTGCGGTCCGGTCTGCGATCTCTGCCTGCTCGGTTCCACCCAGTCGGCCCCTCGTCCTTCAGAGAGTGGCCGGACCGGCGCGCGGCGTCAAGGGCCAACAGAACCCGGGCCCTCGGCAAAGAGGTTGACACAAGCGGCCGGGCACTTCTCATGCCACCTTGACGACGACCTTGCCCGAGGTGTGACCGGTCTCGACGGTGGCCAGGGCGGCCGGGGCGTCGGAGAGCGGATGGACCGCGGTGATGACGGGGGTGAGGAGTCCGTCGAGGGCCAGCCGGGCCGACCGCTGAAGGTTCTCGCGGTCGACGCGACGCTCGACGAAACGCCCACCGAGATCGGGCACGGACCTGTCGCCCACGGCGATGACGTTGCGGGGATCCCGGGCCAGCGGAGCGACCGTCCGCAGCGAGGTGCCTCCGGCCAGGTCGACGATCCCGTCGAAGCCGTCCGGAAGCAGCGCGCGTGCCGTGCCGACGACGTCCTCGGCGGTGTAGTCGACGAACCGCACCCCGATGGACTCGGCGTGCTCGCGTTTGGCGGTGCTCCCGGTGCCGATCACCCGCAGCTCACGCCCGAGGGCCAGTTGGGCGACGGCGAGGCCGACCCCGCCCCCGACTCCGTTGACCAGGACCGTGGCGCCGGCCGGGAGGCTGAGCTGGTCGAGCACGTCCACCGCGGTCGTCCCGGCCACTGGCAGGGTCGCCGCCACGGTGGCGGACAGCCCCTCAGGGATGCGTGCGGTGTTCGGCGCGGACAGCACCGTCGTCTCGGCGTAGGTGCCGCCGCCGGTGAGTGCGAAGCCGAAGACCGCGTCACCCACCTCCAGCCCGTCGACGCCCTCGCCCCGCGCGAGAACGGTTCCGGCCGCCTCCATGCCCAGTACACGGGGAAACGGACGCCCGCCGTCGAGACCGTCGACCAGCCCCGAGCGCAGAAGGTGGTCGAGGGGATTCACGCCGGCGACGCCGACTCGGATCAGCACCTCGTCGCGACCGGGGACCGGGTCGGGACGATCGAAGAACTCCTGCACCTCGGGTCCGCCATACCTGCCGAAACCCCATGCCTTTCCCATCTTCCGCCGCCTCTCGTGTGACCGGCCCGGTGTTTCCGGGCACAGGTGCATCCTCACCGCTGACATCGATGTGAGGGGCAAGGGGAAGAGACGCAGGTCACAGCGTCAGGTCGACTGTGTCACCGGTCTCGCGGCCGTGGACAGCTCCGCACGGTGCCGGCTGTTGGTTCTGATCAGGACGTCGAGTGCCTCCCGGGTCTCGGTCAGACGCGCGATGTCGGCGTCGATCCGGTCACGCTCGCGCATCATCGCCGTGAACGTCTCCTCGGCGATGCCCAGGTCACCTGGGATGTCCACGCACGGCAGCACGGTCGCGATCACTCTGCTGGACATGCCCGCGTCGAACAGCTGTCGGATGAGTGACACGCGCTGGACCGCGGCATCGGAGTAGTGACGCTGCCCCGCGTCGGAGCGTGAGCTGGTCAGCAGGCCCTGCTCTTCGTAGTACCGCAGTGAGCGCGGACTCGCGCCCGTGCGCTTGGACAACTCGCCTATCCGCATCCCCGGGAGCCTACGCCCGCGAGCTCCAGATGCGGAGGGCCGTCGAGTCATGGGGGCTCCCGGTCACTCTCACGTCAGCGGTGGCGTCCTCGCCGGAGTCCGGGACTGAGCGCCGGCAGGGCATCCGTCGCCCTGACGGAAGAGGCCCAGCTCATCGTTTGTGACGAGACGGATCTTGAGCAGCCGCACCGGGCGGTACGCGCCGGAGCGGAACGGGAAACCCCCTACGGGCGGCTCGGACGGAAGGAGGCCGGGCGATGGGCCGGGAGCCCTTCGGCTCGGGTCCGGTGACGATCGTGATGGTCCTCAGCGGCAGATCGCGGGTCGGAGCAGCGCGAGGCCGTCCCGACCTCCGCGGCCGGGGAGGCCCGTTCTGCTCTCGATGCCGCCAGGGGGCCGGCGAGACCTGACCAGAGCCCTGTACCAGCGGGGCGCGAACAACCGGACGCGTCGGCGTCCTGATCGAGGAGGGCCGCGCTGGACGCCAGGGCGCACGCGGTGTCGGCGAAGAACCGCTCGTCGGCCTCGGGGGCGAGGCCCAGGGTGACGCCCTGCGCGAGACCGACGAACAGCGCCCTGAGCGCGGTGACCAGACGCTGTGCCTGATGGGGTGCCACGATCTGCCCGTTGTGCGATCGGCCGGTGAACCACGCGATCAGGTGCCTCTCCTGCGTCTGGACGGTCGCGGCCAGTCGGGACCGGAGTTCGGGGCCGTGGAGGGCCATGTCCAGCAGGGTGATCTGCAACGACAGGGCGGAGGTCGCGGCCGGGGCGTCACAGCTGCGCCGGTAGTGGCGGGCGAAGGCTCCCACCGCTTCCAGGAGAGCCAGTTCCGCGGGTACCGCCTGCTCGATCTCTTCCTGGTGCGGCCGCAGGCGGTCGGTGACCAGGGCCGCCACCAGGCCGCCCTTGCTGCCGAACATTCGCCCGCCGGACGGCCACCACCCGGCGTCTCGTCTCCGCCCGCCTCCGGTGGCCCGCGCCGCCCCCCCCGCCGCGCGGATGCCCTGTGCCTCCCGGGCAGCCGTGAGCAACTCCCGCGGGAGCCGGCCCATCCGGGTCCGTGGTGCGCGCGAAGGCGGACGTCCGTCGTGGTTCAGCCCTGGCTAAACAGCCTTCCCCCGGCCTCGTCCCTCCCGTTGGAATGACGCCGGACCCAGCCGCCTCACCGGGGAGAGCCAGTGACCCATTCCGGTGCACGCAGGCCGACCGCACCGCTCGCGGTCCGGGCGGTGGGCTCCTTCCTGCCGCCGGCCAGGACGAAGTTGGCGGAGCTGCCCTCGATCCTCGACCTGCCGGAAGAACAACGCGCCGTGTGCGCGCAGTTGGGCATCGAGACGGTCGGGGTGGACGACGCCGACGCGACCACCCTGGCCGAGCGCGCCGCCCGGCGGGCCCTGGCGGAGGCCGGGATCTCCGCCGAGGAGCTGGGCGCGCTGCTGGTGGTCGAGCAACGGGCACCGCGGACGCTGCTCAGCTCCGAGGCGACCCTGCTGCAGGCCCGTCTGGGCGCGACCCACGCGCTCACCTTCACCGTGGGCGGACTGGGCTGCGTCTCCGTGACCCCGGCGCTCCTCACAGCGAGGGGACTGCTGGCCGCCGACCCGGAGCTGGGGCCGGTCCTGGTCGCCCACGGCAGCAAGCCCGTCTCCGAGCACCGGTACCGCCACCCGGTCACCGTCAACGGGGACGGCGGACAGGCCCTGCTGCTCGGACGGCGGGGGAAGGTCACGATCGTGGACCAGGTCCAGGAGACCGACGGGCGGTACTGGGACCTCTTCCACGTCGACTACCGGGGCCGGCACCCGTCGCGGTGGCGCGAGGAGTGCACGGACCAGCCCGCCTACTCCTTCCGGCTCGCCGTGGAGACCCGCAACCGGCTGCGGGCCCTGCTCGACCGGCTGCTGCGGCGCAACGGCCTGGTCCGCGCGGACGTACGCGGCTTCGTGAGCCAGAACCTCTCCGCCGGCGGCCTCACCTTCACCGAGGAGGCCCTGGACCTGACGCTGCTCCCGGACTGCCGGGAGAACCTCCGCACCCTCGGGCACCTCGGCCCCAACGACGTCTTCCTCAACCTCTCGTCGGCCCTTCAGACCGGTCGGCTCGCCGACGGCGATCACGCCGTGCTGATCAACGTGAGCCCGGTGGCGGCCTGGAGCCTGCTGCTGGTCCGCATAGGCCCCGAGCGGGACGGGAACGCCCCGTCCCGCCAGAAATCCCAGGAGACGACGGCGTGAACGAGATCACCGGGCAGGTCACCGAGTTCCTCACCCAGGCGCTGCGCCGTCCCGTCGCTCCGGACGACGACTACTTCGCCCTCGGACTGGCCGACTCCCTGTTCGCGCTGGAGCTGGTCACCTTCGTCGAGGAGCGGTTCGCGGTCACCGTCGAGGTGGAGGACCTCGACCTGGACAGCTTCCGCACCGCCGAGCGGATCACCCGCTTCGTCCAGGCCAAGCAGGGCCACCCCGCCGGACTGGGCGCGGGCGATGACACGTCCGCCTGAGGCCGTGCCGGAGCCGGTGCGCGCCGCCCGGGAACTCGCCGCGCGCTGGCTCCTGCCGGCGGCCGCGTGGGACCGCTCCGAGGGGCTGCCCGGGGAAGTGGCCGGCGACCTGGCCCGCGCCGGACTCCTCGCCCCCGACGTCCCGGCGGAGTACGGCGGCGCGGGGGCCGGGCAGCAGGAGCTGGGCGAGGTCTGCGCGACGCTGGGCGGCGTGTGCGGCGCGGTCCGCGGACTGGTCACCGTGCAGGGCATGGTCGCCGCCGGGCTGCGCCGCTGGGGCACCGCCGGCCAGCGCCGGACGTGGCTGCCCCGGCTCGCCTCCGGGGAACTGGTCGCCGCCTTCGCCGCCACCGAGCAGGACGCCGGCAGCGCTCTCGCCCACGTGGCCACCACCGTCGAGGAGGACGGTGACGACCTCGTGGTGAGCGGCCGCAAGAGATGGGTGACCTGCGGTCAGCTCGCCGACCTCGTCCTGGTGCTGGGCCGGGCACCCGGTGGCCTGGCCGCCGTCCTGGTGGAGACCGGGCTGCCGGGGGTGCGCCGGGAGGCCGTCACCGGGCAGCTCGGGATGCGGGCCGCGCGCATCGCCCACCTGGAGTTCGACGCGGTACGGGTGCCCCGCGACCACCTCGTCGCGCCGGTCGGCCTCGGGCTCTCCCATGTCGCCGCCACCGTGCTGGACCACGGCCGCCACACCGTCGCCTGGGGCTGTGTGGGCATGGCGGAGGCCGCCCTGCACGACGCCGTCACCCATGCCGGCACCCGCCTCCAGGGCGGCACGCCGCTCAGCGCCCACCAGTCGGTGCGCGCCGTCCTGGCCCGGTCGGCGGTGGCCGCCACCGGGGCGCGGGAACTGTGCCGGCGCGCGGCCCGCGCCCGTACCCACGAGCCGGGGCGCGCCGTGCACGAGACCGTCCTCGCCAAGTACGCCGCCGCCGACGCGGCCGCGGCCGTCACCCGGGACGCCGTGCAGATCCTCGGGTCCGCCGGCTGCGCGCCCGACAGCAGGGCGGGGCGGCTGTTCCGCGACGCCAAGGTGATGGAGATCATCGAAGGAGCACAGCACGTGGCCGAGACACACATCGCCGACCGCCTCTTCCGCGACCACGGCGTCCCCGCGCCCCGGCCGGACGGAGCGACGGCATGACGGCGGACGCCCCGGCAACGGTCAAGTGCCTGGTGTGGGACCTCGACGACACCCTCTGGTCCGGCACCCTGCTGGAGGGCGACGACCCCCGCCCCGCCGAGGCCACCCTGCACACCCTGCGCGCCCTCGACGAACGCGGCGTACTGCACGCGGTGGCGAGCCGCGGCGACCACGCCACCGCCACCGCCCACCTCGCCAGGCTGGGCCTGGCCGAGCTGTTCACGGCGGTGGAGATCGGCTGGGGCGCCAAATCCGCCTCGGTGCGGCGGGTCGCCGAGGCGCTGGGCATCGGCGTCGACAGCCTCGCCTTCGTCGACAACGACCCGGTGGAGCGGGCCGAGGTGGCCGCCGCCCACCCCCGCGTACGGTGCTACGAGCCGGAGGCGGTGCCCAGCTTCCTCTCGCTGCCGGAGTTCCGCCCCCGCCACCTCACCGAGGAGTCCCGCAGGCGCCGCGAGATGTACCGCGCCGAGCTGGGCCGCAAGCGGGCCGAGGAGACGTACGAGGGAGCGCCCGGGGAGTTCCTCGCCTCCCTGCGACTGGAGCTGACGGTCCGGGAGGCCACCGAGGCCGACTTCGCGCGGGCCCACGAACTGACGGTCCGCACCCACCAGCTCAACACCACCGGCCGCACCTACGACCTGGCGGAGCTGCGGCAGCTCAGCCGCTCTCCGCACCACCGGGTGACGGTCGCCGGGCTGGAGGACGTGCACGGCTCGTACGGGACCGTCGGGCTGGTGGTCACCGAGAACGAGGCCGACCGGACCGTGCTGCGGCTGCTGCTGCTCTCCTGCCGGGTCATGTCCCGCGGTATCGGCCCGGCCCTCATCGGACACGTGGTGCGCCAGGCTCTCGCCGAAGGACGGCGCCCCCAGGCCGAGTTCGTCCCCACGGACGTCAACCGGGCGATGCTCGTCAACCTGCGCTTCGCCGGATTCCGGCCGCCCGGCGACGCCACCCGGCCGACGCCGGGCGAGCCCCTGCTGCTGGAGTTCCCGGCCGACGCCCCGCCCCCCGCCGTACCCGGCCACGTACGGCTCCTCACCCCGACCGGAGGTCCTGATGAGTAGCGGCAGCCGCCCCCCGACGACCACGCCGATCGGGGTGGTCGGCGCGGGGACGATGGGCGTCGGCGTCGCACAGTGCTTCGCCGAGGCCGGGCACCCGGTCACCCTCCACGACCCCGACCCGGCGGCGACGGCCGCCGGGGAACGCCGGCTGCGGGACGGCCTCCGGGCCGCCCGGCTGCTGCGCCGGCCCGCGCCCGGCGACCCGCCCGCCGAGGTCGCCGCCCGGGTGCGGTGGGAGACCGCGCCGGACGCACTCGCCGACGCCGCGCTGGTGGTGGAATGCGGCCCGGAGCGGATGGACGTCAAGGAACGCATCCTGCGCACCCTCGACGCCGCCTGCGGCCCGGACACCGTCCTCGCCTCGTGCACCTCCGCCATTCCCGTCGAGATCCTGGCCGGGCACACCGGACGCCCGGACCGCGTGCTCGCCACCCACTTCATGAACCCCGCGCACCTCAAGGACGCGGTCGAGGTGGTCCGCGGGCCGCGCACCTCCGAGGAGAGCCTCGCCACCGTCCTCGCGCTGCTCGACGCCATCGGGAAACGGGCCCATCTGGTGCGCGACAGTCCCGGGTTCGTCTCCAACCGGGTCCTCATGCCGATGATCAACGACGCCGCCGCCCGGGTCGAGGAGGGCACCGCCGACGCCGAGACGGTGGACCTCCTCTTCACCGACTGCTTCGGACACGCCATGGGACCCCTGCGCACCGCCGACCTGATCGGCCTGGACACCGTGCTGGACTCGCTCGTCGTCCTGCGGGAGACCACCGGCGATCCCCGCTTCGAACCCACCGCCCTCCTCCGCGGCCTCGTCGAGCGCGGACACCGCGGCCGCAAGAGCGGCCGCGGCTTCCACACCTACGGAACCCGGTGACCGCCGTGAGCGCCCCCGACGTCGCCGAGCGCCTGCGCGCCGCCCTGGGCAGCCACCCCGAGCGGACCGCCGTGGTGGTCGGCCCCGAGACCCTCGGCCACGGGGAACTGGACACCGCCAGCGGCGCACTGGCCGCCCGGCTGCGCGCCCTCGGCGTCCGGCCGGGGCAGACCGTCCTGCTCCACCTGCGGCAGAGCGTCCACACCCTGACCGGCATGATCGCCGCGCTCCGCGCCGGGGCCGCCTGGTGCGTCACCGAACCCGGCCACCCCGCCGAACGGCTCGCCGCACTGCCCCGGGACCTGGAGTGCGGCGCGCTGGTCTGGGACGCTGCCGCCGACCCGGACGCCCGGCAGGCGGTCGAGCGGCTGGCCGCCGAGGCCCCGTACCCGCTGCCGGTGCTCGACCTCGCCGAGCACCGGCGCGCCGCACCGCCGGACGACGGCACCTGGACCCCGGCACCCGACGGCGCCCCCGCGTACGTCGTCACCACCTCCGGCTCCAGCGGTGAGCCCAAGGCGGTCGTCGTCGGGCGCGACAACCTGTCCGCGCTGGTCGCGGACCGCGACGACGGGCCGTTCGGCACGGTCTTCTCGGCCTGCCGGTTCGCCTGGGACGGCGCCCTCCTCCTCACCTTCCCCGCACTGTGCGACGGCGGTACCGCCGTGCTGCCGGACCACGCCGCCCTCCCCGACGCCCGCGCCTGCGCGGAGCTGGTGCGGCGGTGGCGTGTCACCCGCGCCGTCTGCCCGCCCTCCTACTACCGGCTGATGCTGCCGCACCTCCCGGGCGCCGAGGCCCACCTGCGGCAGGTCGTCCTCGCCGGTGAGGTGGTGCCCGAGCCGCTGGTCGCCCAGCACCGCGCCCAGCTCCCCGGCACCGGGCTCCGCAACGAGTACGGCCCCACCGAGACCACCGTCGCGGTCCTCGCCCACACCGTGCCCGACGCCTCCTCGGGAACGGTGCCCGTCGGGCGCCCCCGGGGCGCCACCACCGTCCATGTGCTGGACGAACGGCTGCGGCCCGCCGCCCCCGATGCCCTCGGCGAGCTGTACGTCGGCGGGCCGCAGGTCACCCGCGGCTACGCCCGGAGGCCGGCGGCGACGGGCGCCCGGTTCGTCGCCGACCCGTTCTCCCCGCTGCCCGGCGCCCGCATGTACCGCACCGGGGACCTCGTGCGCGCCCGGAAGGACGGCGAGATCGTCTTCGCCGGGCGGGCCGACGGCCAGCTCAAGGTGCGCGGCATCCGGGTGGAGCGGCACGGGGTCGAGGCCGTCCTGGAGCGGCACCCCGCCGTCGGCCAGGCCAGCGTGCAGGGAGTGCCGGGCGACGGCGGCCTGCGGCTGACCGCCTTCTGGACCGCCGCACCGGACGCGGTGGCGCTGCCCGGCCCGCGCGAACTCCTCGCCCACTGCCGGCAGGAACTGGAGGCCGGCTCCGTGCCGGAGGAGTTCGTCCTCCTCGGCTCGATGCCGCTGGCCGCCTCCGGCAAGGTCGACGAGGCCGCCCTGACACGGCTGCTCCCGGCGGAGGGCGGCGGCCCGGACGGCGCCGACGACACGGCGGACGCCCTGAGCCAGGAACTCGCGGCGCTGTGGGCGAAGGTCCTGCGGCACGACGACTTCGGGCCCGAGGACAGCTTCTTCGACGCCGGGGGCAACTCCCGCAGCGTGGTCGAGCTGCACCTCTGCCTGGAACAGCGCTGGCCCGGCGCGCTCCGCGTGGGCCAGCTCTTCGACCTGGACCGTGTGGCGGACCAGGCACGGGCCCTGCGGGCGGCGGGCGCCCGCCCGGCATCGCGGTGAGCCGGCCCGGCACCGCACCACGGCGAACCCCACCACCGGTGGGCCGGACAACGGGGGAGACAGTGCGGGACAACGGTGACGCGACAGCGCGGCGGACCGGACGGACGGACGACGCCGCACCCGGCGGCGCGGCGGTCCCCGACGACGCCGTGGCCGTGGTGGGACTGGCGCTGAGGTTCCCCGACGCCGACGACCTCGCGGAGTTCCGCGCGAACCTCCTGGCCGGGCGCGACAGCGTCGGCCCGCTCCCCGAGGGCCGCGCCGAGGCGACCGGCCTCGACCCGGCCACGGCCCACCTGCCCATGGGCCACCTGCGGGACATCCACACCTTCGACCACGGCCTGTTCCGGCTCTCCCGTCGCGAGGCCGGCCTGATGGACCCCCAGCAGCGGCTCGCCCTGCTCCTCGCCCACCAGGCCGTGGAGGACGCCGGTTACGCCACCCGCCACCTCGCCGACGCGGGCACCGCCGTCGTCCTCGCCACCTCGCCCTCCTCCTACCGGGCCGCGGCGGGTGACCCGGGGACACTCAGCGCGCTCGGCAACATGACGTTCGGCGCCCCGGCCCGCGTCGCCCACGTCCTCGGCCTGACCGGACCCTGCTACGCCGTGGACACCGGCTGCAACAGCTCGCTGACCGCGATCCACCACGCCTGCCGCGAACTCACCTCCGGCGACGCCCGGTACGCCCTGGCCGGCGGGGTGAGCCTGCGCCCGGGCGGCCTGCCGGCCCAGGAGGCCGAGGCCATGCCCGAACTGGTCTCCGGCAGCGGGCGGTGCCGCGCCTACGACACGGACGCGGACGGCGCCGTGCCCGGTGAGGGCGGCGCCGTGCTGCTGCTCACCACCGTCGCCCAGGCCCGGGCCGACGGCGCCCCGGTCCACGCGGTGCTGCGTGGCAGCGCGGTGCTGCACAACGGCGGGGCCGTCGCCACCATCAGCTCGCCCAGCGCCACCGTGCAGAGCCGGACCATCCGCGCGGCCTGGGAACGTGCCGGGGCGGACCCCGCCGACGCCGGATACCTGGAGGGCCACGGCTCCGGCACCCCCCTCGGCGACGCGGTCGAACTGGAGGGCCTGGCGGCGGTGTTCGGCACCCGGACCACCCCGCTGCCGATCGGTTCGGTCAAGGCCAACATCGGACACCTGGACCACGCGGCGGGGGTCGCCGGCCTGGTCAGGGCCCTCCTCAGCGTGCGGCACGGCGAGCTGTACCCGACGGTCCACTTCCGCAGCGCGACCGGCGGCACCGACCCCGCCGGCCTCGGCGTGGAGATCCTGCGCGCCGCCCGGCCCTGGGCGGACCCGGTCCGCCTCGCCGGTGTCAGCTCGTTCAGCCTCGGTGGCGTCAACGCCCACTGCGTGGTCCAGCGCGCACCCGCCGAGGACGGCCCCGGAAAGCCGGCGGACCCGGCGCCGAAGGACCCTCCGCGCCTCGTGGGTGTCTCGGCACGCACCCCGGAGGCGCTGGCCCTGCTCTGCGTCCGGCTCTCCTCGGCCCTGCGTGACGGGCACCTGCCGCTGGACGACGTGGCCTTCACCCTCAACGAGGGGCGCGACCACTACGCCCACCGCGTCGCCGTACGGGCCCGGGACACCGAGGACCTGGCGGTGCGGCTGGCCGCCGAGGCCACCTGGCTGGCCCAGGAGGAGCCCCGCGCCGACGCCGGGGGAGCCCCGCGCGTCGTGCTGCTGCCCGACGCCGGGGGCCGGGCGGCCACCGAGCTGGCGGACGGGCTGCGCCGCGCCGGCGTACGGCCCGCCGCCGTGCTCGGCCGCGAGGGGGACGCCGGTACGCGGCCCGACCGGGGCGCCGACCAGCTGGCCAGGTTGCGGAGCCGGCGCCGGACGGTGCTCTGCGTGGCCACCGGCCCCGTGACCGAGACCGACCGGGCCCTGGCGCAGCCCGCCGCGGAGGAGAAGGGCGCCGTCGAGCTGATCGCCCCGGACCCCCGCCACGGGCTGCCGGGCGTCCTGGCCGACCTCTACCGGCGCGGCGTCGACCTCGACTGGCGGGCCCTCACCCCGGCCGGAGCCGCCAGGCCGCCCCGCCGTCACCGGCTCCCCGGCCACCCCGTCCTCGGCATCCGCTGCTGGGCCGCCCCGGCCGCCGCCCCCGCGCCCCTGCCCGCTCCCGTGCCCGCCGCGCCCGCGGCCCCCGAGCCGCGTGCGGCCGTGCCCGCCGCCCTCCCGGCGCCCGTGGAGGCCGACCGCCCCACCCGTACCGAGGACACCACCGGGTGGCTCTGCGCGGCCCTGGAGGAACTCCTCGGCGCCGGGACCCCCGTGACCCCCGAGGCCGACTACTTCGCCCTCGGCGGCAACTCGATCGTCGCCATGCAGCTCGTCCAGCGGGTCGGCGAGCGCTTCGGGCACCGCCTCAAGCTCATCGACACCTACGAGTACCCGCGCGTCGCCGACCTCGCCCGGTTCATCGACTCGCTCTCCTCGGCCCACAGGCCCGCCGTCCCGCCGGTGGTGCCCACCGACGCCCGCGTGCTGTCCTTCGGGCAGGAACGCATGTGGTTCCACCACCAGCTCGATCCCGCCACCACCCTCTACAACCTCCCGATGGTCAGCATGATCAGCGGGGAGCTGGACATCGCCGCCGTCCGGGGCATGTGGGAGGACTTGGCGGAGCGGCACGAGGTGCTGCGCTCCAACCTCGTCGACGACGACGGCGTACCCGGTCTGCGCATCCGGCGCGAACTGGGCGCGGAGTTCTTCCACTTCACCGATGTCAGCGACGCCCCCGACCCGGTCGCCGCCGCCCGCGAACGGGTCCGCCTCGCCGCCGCGCACCGCTTCGACGTGGCCCGGGACCCGCTGGTGCGGCTGGAGGTCATCCGCACCGGTCCGCAGGAGCACGTGGTCCACGTGACCATGCACCACGCCGTCAACGACGGCGGCTCGCCCCGGATCTTCGAACGGGAGCTCCCGGAGCTGTACGCGGCCCGGCGGGAGGGCCGCCCGCACCGGCTCGACCCGCTGCCGGTCCAGTACCGCGACTGGGCGCACTGGCAGCGGCAGCTCGTGCGGAGCGCCGCCCTCGACGGCGAACTGGAGTACTGGAAGCGGCGGCTGACGGGCGTCGAGCCGCTGCGGATGCCCACCGACCACCCCCGCCCCGCGCGCAAGGACCACAGCGGACAGCTGCACCCCTTCACCGTCCCGGCCGAGCTGATCGGCCGGCTGCGCCGGATCGCCGCGGAGGAGTCCGCCACCCTCTTCACGGTGCTGCTCACCTGCCTCTACCTGCTCCTCGCCCGGCACAGCGGGCAGCGCGACCTGGTCGTGGGCAGCCCCACCACCGGCCGCACCCGCCCCGAACTCCGCGACCTGATCGGCTTCTTCAACAGCACCGTCGCGCTGCGCGCCGACCTCGGCGCCGCCGCCTCCTTCGGCGACCTGCTGAAGCAGGTGCGCGGCGTCGTCGCGGAGGCTCTGGAGCACCAGGAGGTGCCCTTCGACCGGGTGGTCAACGCGCTGGTGGGGGAGCGTGACCTGAGCAGGACACCACTGTTCGACGTGTTCTTCGTGCACCAGGAGCTGCCGCGCGTGCAGCACGTGGGCGAGGCCCGCACCGACTTCTTCGACACCGTCCGCACCCAGGAGAACCTGTTCAGCGGACTGCCGCCGGGTACCGCCAAGTTCGACCTCACCCTCGTCACCCAGGACCGCGAGGGCGACGAGGCGATGACGGCCTGCCTGGAGTACAGCACCGAGCTGTTCACCGGGCGGACCGCCGCCGCGCTGACCGACGACTACCTCACCGTGCTGCGCGCCGTCGCGGACGGCCGCCGCGACACCCCGCTGACCGCACTGCTCGCCCCGGCCGGGCCGCCCGCGACCGAGCCCGTGCCCGCGGGAGCACCGTTCGGAACGGCGGCCGTCGTGCACGAGGCGATCGAGTCGTGGGCGCGGACCACCCCCGACGCGGTCGCGGTCCGCGCGGGCGAGGACCGGCTGACCTACCGGGAGCTGGACCGGCGCGCCGAACGGCTGGCCGGCGAACTGCGGGCCCGCGGCGCCGGCGCCGAGTCCGTCGTCGCGCTCTGGACCGACCGGAGCGTCGAACTGGCCGTCGCGATGCTCGGCGTACTCAAGTCCGGCGCCTGTTACGTCGCCGTCGACCCCGGACTGCCGCCGGAGCGGGCCCGTTTCCTGCTCACCGACAGCCGCCCGGCGCACGTGGTGACCACCGTCGCCCTGGCCGGCCTGCTCCCGGCCCAAGCGCCCGACGCCGTCCTGGTGGACGCCCCCGAGCCCGCCGCCGGCGGACAGGCCCCGCACCACCGTCCCGCGGGCGGCGGCAACGCCGCGTACGTCTGCTACACCTCCGGCTCCACCGGACGGCCGAAGGGCGTCGTCGTCACCCACCGCAACGTGCTCGGCTTCGTCGCCTGGTCCCGGCGGGCGCTGGGGCCGGGCGCCTTCTCCCGGACGCTCGCCGCCGCGTCGGCCGGCTTCGACATCTCGGTGCTGGAACTCCTCGCCACGCTGGCCTGCGGCGGCACCGTCGACCTGGTCCGCAACCTGCTCGCGCTGACCGAGCGGCAGGACTGGTCCGGTTCCCTCCTCGTCGCCGTCCCCTCCGTCTACCGCCGGGTGCGGCAGGCCGAGTGGGTCGACGAACGCGCCGGCCAGTACGTGCTGTGCGGCGAGCGGGTCCCCGGCGACCTGGTGCGCGACATCCACCGCCGCCACCCCGGCGCCACCGTCTGGAACGCCTACGGCCCCACCGAGTGCACCGTCTACGCCACCGCCTGGCGCTGCGACCCCGGCGCCGAGGGCGACCCGCCGATCGGCACTCCCGTCGACGGCACCCGCTGCCACGTCCTCGACCCGGACCTGCGCCCGGTCCCGCCGGGCACGGTGGGGGAGCTGTACGTCGCGGGCGACGGACTGGCCCGCGGGTACGCCGGCCGTCCCGGGCAGACCGCCGACCGCTTCGTGCCCGACCCGTTCGCGGCCGACGGCAGCCGCATGTACCGGACCGGGGACATGGCCTCCCAGGACCGCGACGGCGTGCTCACCTACCGGGGCCGGACCGACGACCAGGTGAAGGTGCGCGGGCACCGGGTGGAGCCCGGCGAACTGGAGGCCCTGCTGCGGGCCGTGCCGGGGGTGGCCGCGGCCGCCGTCGTGGCCGTACCGGCGGACGAGGGCCAGGACCTCGGGGACCACACACTCGCCGCCTTCCTCCAGCCCGGCCCCGGGGCGCGGCCGGACACCGGGGCCGCCCGGGAGGCGCTGGCCCGCGCACTCCCCGCGCCGCTGGTCCCCGCGACCTTCGAGGTGGTGGACCTGCTGCCCGTCACCGCCCACGGCAAGACCGACCGGCGGGAGCTGGGCCGGCGCGCGAGGGCCGGGGAACGGCCGCAGGGCCCGCCGCCCGCCGAGGCCACCGACCCCGTCGCCGTGCTGTGCGAGGTCTTCGCCGAGGTGCTGGGCCGGCCCTCGGCCGGCCCCGACGACAGCTTCTTCGCGCTCGGCGGCGACAGCATCCGCTCCATCCGGCTGGTCCGCGCGGCCCGCCGCCGCGGCCTCGCCCTGTCGACGGAGGACGTCTTCGTCCACCCCACCCCCGCCGGACTCGCCACCCGCCTCGGCGGCCAGTCCACACCCCGTTCCACCGACCCCGCCCCCGTGTCCGCCACCGGCGCGC
The DNA here is from genome assembly GCF_011170125.1 of Streptomyces diastaticus subsp. diastaticus. Lineage (NCBI taxonomy): Bacteria > Bacillati > Actinomycetota > Actinomycetes > Kitasatosporales > Streptomycetaceae > Streptomyces > Streptomyces diastaticus. The sequence continues at coordinate 1,901,402 of NZ_BLLN01000003.1, forward strand.
GCGGCCCTCTCGACACGGCGTACCCCGGCCACCGGGGCGTGCTGCCGCTCACCCCGCTCCAGGCCGGGCTGCTCTCCGGCGGGCCGGGTGCGGGCTCCGTCATGCGGCTGGTGCTCGACCTCTCCGGGGAACTGGACGTGCCCGCGCTGCGCCGGGCCGTCCGCGAACTGGGCCGCCGCCACCCCAACCTGTGCGCCGCGTTCGTCCGGCAGCCCGCCGGGCCTCCGGTACAGGTGCTGTGCGACCGCCCCTTGACCCTGGAAGAGCTCGACCTGCGGGCCCTGACCCCCGAGGCCCGTGACACGCGCCTGGCGGAGCTGACCGCCGAGGAACGCGCCACCCGCCTCGACCCCGAGGACCCCCCGCTCCTCCGCTTCACCCTGGTGCGGCAGGCCCCCGACCGGTTCCAGCTAAGGATCGTCGGCCACCACCTGCTCCTCGACGGGTGGTCCAACCAACTGCTGCTTCCGGAACTGCTGGCGCTCTACCGGGGCGACGTGCTGCCGGACGCCGTGCCCTTCGGCGACCACCTGGCCTGGCTCGGCGGCCTCGACCGCGAACAGGCCATGACCGCCTGGGACGACCACCTCGCAGGCGCCGAACCCACCCTGCTGGCCCCCGGGGCCCCGGCGGCCGACGGCTGGCCCGGCCGGACCACCCACCGCCTCGGCCCGGAGGAGACCGGCCGCCTCACGGCCACCGCCGCCGCCCTCGGGGTCACCGCCAACACCGTCCTCCAGTGCTGCTGGGCCCTGGTCCTCGCCGAGCGCACCGGTCGCCACGACGTGGTGTTCGGGGCGATCACCTCCGGCCGCTCCCCACAGGTACCGGGGGTCGAGTCGATCGTCGGTTTCCTCATCAACACCTTCCCGGTCCGGGTGCGGCTGCGACCGGAGGAGACGCTCGCCGCCCTGCTCCGCCGCGTCCAGGGCGAACAGGCCCGCATGATGCCGCACCGCCACGCGGACCTGGCCGCTGTGACCGACAGGCTCGGCGTCGAGGCGCTGTTCGACACGGCCGTGGTGTTCGAGAACTTCCCGCCGGCCGATCCCGAGGCGGCACGGAACCTGCCAGGGCTGCGCGTGGAGGACGCCACCACGGAGTCGGCCGGCCACCACCCGCTCTCCCTGATGGTGCTGCCCCGCGACGGCGGCACCGACGTCAACCTCCTCCACCGCACCGGCGCGGCCGCCCCGGGGCGGTCCCGCGTCCTGCTGGACGGCGTCCTCACCGTCCTGCGCACCCTGCTGGCCGATCCGGACACCCCGGTCGGCCGGCTCACCGGGACCGGTGCCGCCGCCCCCACGCCCGCCGGCCCCCGGGTGGCCGCCCTGATCGGGGGCGAGGACGCGCACCCGGCCTTCGACACCCTGCTGCCGCTGCGTGAGAAGGGCGGGGAGACCCCGCTGTTCTGCGTCCACCCGGCGGGCGGCGTCGGCTGGATGTACTCGGCGCTCACCCACCACCTCGACGCGGACCGGCCCGTGTACGCCCTCCAGGACCGCGGGCTGAACGGCGCGGACCGGCTCCACGGCTCCGTCGAGGACATGGCCGCCGACTACGTGGCCGAGATCCGCGCCCGGCGGCCGCACGGCCCGTACCAGTTGCTCGGCTGGTCCTTCGGCGGCCTGGTCGCGCACGCCATGGCCTGCGAACTCCAGCGTGCCGGGGAGCGGGTGGAGCGCCTGATCCTGCTGGACTCCCACGTCCTCGCCGACCTGGACGAACTGCCCCCGGCTCCCGAGGGCGCCGGGGCACGGCAGATGTACGGCGCCCTGCTGGACTTCGCCGGGGTACGCCCGCCCGGCCTGCGCGACGACGAGCTGGACGACGCGCGGTTCCTCGGCATCGTCCGGGACGGCGACAGCCTGCTCTCCGACATCTCCGAGCGCCACCTGGTCGCCATGGGCGGGGCGTACGACAACAACCTGCGGCTGGCGCGGACCCACCGGCCCGGACGGTACACGGGCGACGTCCTCCTCGTACGGGCCCGGCCCGACGAGGGGCCCGGCGCCCTCTCGCCTGACCCGGCGGGATGGCATCCGTACGTCAGCGGGCGCGTCGACGTCCACACCAGCGAACACACCCACGGCGACCTGGCCTGCCCCGCCTCGCTGGCCGGCATCGCCCGCGTCCTGGAGCCGGGCGGCCCCGGGGAGAAGGAGGGCGACCATGGCTGACCGGAGCCGGCCGCTGACCGCCGCGCAGTCGGGCATCTGGTACAGCGGCGTCCTGGACCCCACCGGCCTGCGCTACGTGGGCTCCCAGTACGTCCACCTCCACGGCCCCGTCGACGAGGAGCTGTTCGCCCGCGCGGTCCGTACCGTCGTGGCGGGCAGCGAGACGCTCAGGGTGCGCTTCGCCGACCGGGACGACGGTCCGGTCCAGTTCCTGGAGCCCCTCGACGACTGGGAGGTCCGCCTGCTCGACCTGCGCGCGGCCGAGCAACCGCACGAGGAGGCGCTGCGGCTGATCGAGGAGAACAGCCTGCGCCCGTACGACCTCTCGCGGGCGCCCCTCTTCGACCACCACCTGCTGCGTGTCGCCGACGACGCGTACCTGTGGGCCATCCGGATGCACCACCTCATCTGCGACGGCACGGCCGCCGCGAACCTCATCCGACGGGTGGCCGCCACCTACACCGCGTGGGCGACCGGCACCGCCGGCCCGCCGCCGGCCGGCGGCCCCGCGCTCTTCGACACCCTCGACGCCATGGTGGAGCGCGACACCGCCTACCGGAGTTCCGCACGCTTCGGCCAGGACGCCGCATGGTGGGCCGGGCGACTGGCCGGCCGGGACGAGGCGCCGCAACTGGCCACCGGAGGGGCACCGGCGGGCGCCACCGGCCACGTCAGCCACGTCCGGTGGCTGCCGGCCGACCGCTGGCACACCCTGACCACCGCGGCCGCCCGCCACGACGTGCGCTGGCCCGCCCTGTTCGCCGCCGCCACCGCCCTCGCCGTGCACGCCGACACCGGGCAGCGGCAGACCGTCCTCGGCCTGAGCGTCCCCGGGCGCACCGGCCGGGCGGCCCGCCAGGCGCTGGGCACCGCCGCCAACGTCGTGCCGCTCCACGCGGCCGTGGACCCGGCCGCGCCACTCGCGGAACTGGTCGCCACCGCCTGGGCCAACACCCTCGGTGTCCTGCGCCACCAGCGGTACCGCTTCGAGGACATGCTGCGCGACCAGGGCGCGGTCCGCGACGGCCGGCCCCTGGTGGGCCCCGTCCTCAACGCCATGACCACGGAACGCGGCCTGTCCTTCGCCGGCACCCCGGCCGTCGTCCACCAGGTCACTCCGGGACGCGGCGACCACCTGGCCCTCGGCGTCCACGACAACGGCGCCCCCCAGGTCCGGATCGACCTCGGAGTCCCCGAGGCACTCTGCACCGCCCCGGCCGCCCGCGCCCAGCTCGACCGCCTCGTCGACCTCACTCTGGCCCTCGCCGACGCCGACCCCGCCACTCCCCAGGGCCGGGTCGGCGCTCCTCGTCCCGCACGACCGCCCGTACCCGCCGAGCCCGAGGCCGGGCGCGAGGCGGAACCGGCCACGCTCACCGGCCTGTTCGCCACCGTGGCCGCCGCCCGCCCGGACGCCGTCGCCGTGGTGGCGGGGCGCGACCGGCTGACCTACGCCCGGCTCGACGCGCGGGCCGAGGCACTGGCCCGCCACCTCGCCGCGCGCGGAGTGGGCCCCGGCGACCGGGTCGCGGTCTCCCTGCCCCGCTCCGCCGGCCTGGTCGTCGCCCTCCTCGCCGTCCTCAAGGCGGGCGCCGCCTACGTGCCGCTGGACCCGGCCCACCCGGCCGAACGCCTGCGCGCCACCCTCGCCGACGCCGAGCCCGTCCTCACCCTCGTCCACCCCGGCGCCGACGTGATCCCGCTGCCGGCCGAGGACGAAGTCCCCTCGCTGACCCTCGACCCGCGCCAGGGCACCCTCACCGGTCCCGACGCCGAAGGCCCTGCCGGGGTGGCGCCGCGCCGTCCGACGCCCGGCTCTCCCGCCTACCTGATCCACACCTCGGGCTCCACCGGCACCCCCAAGGGCGTGGTGGTCACCCACCACAACGTCACCCGGCTCCTGTCCGCCGCCGCCCGCCACTTCACCTTCGGGCCCGACGACGTGTGGACCCTCTTCCACTCCTACGCCTTCGACTTCTCGGTCTGGGAGCTGTGGGGCGCCCTGCTGCACGGCGGCCGCCTGGTGATCGTCCCCGAGGACGTGGCGCGCTCGCCGCACGACTTGCTGGAACTGCTGGCCGAGCAGCGCGTCACCGTCCTGAACCAGACGCCCTCGGCCTTCGGACAGCTCGCGGAGGCCGAGGCGGAGCACCCGGCCGTCGGCGACCGGCTCTCGCTGCGGTACGTGGTCTTCGGAGGTGAGCCGCTCGAACCCTGGCGGCTGGCCACCTGGCTGGCCCGCCACCCCGGCCCGGCTCCCCGCCTGGTCAACATGTACGGGATCACCGAGACCACCGTGCACGTCACCCACCACCCGGTCGACCCGGCCGCCGCCCCCTCCGGCCCGGCCGGGGGCGTCATCGGCAGCCCCCTGCCCGACCTGCGGGTACGCCTCCTCGACGCCGCCCTGCGTCCCGTCCCCGACGGCGTGCCGGGCGAGATGTACGTCTCGGGCCCCGGCGTCGCCGACGGCTACTGGCACCGGCCGGCCCTCACCGCCGGACGGTTCGTCCCCGACCCCGACGGGCCGCCGGGAAGCCGCGCGTACCGCAGCGGCGACCTGGCCCGGCGGCTGCCCGGCGGCGCCCTGGAGTACGTGGGGCGCGCCGACCGGCAGGTCAAGGTGCGCGGCCACCGGGTGGAGCCCGCGGAGGTCGAGGCCGCCCTCGTCGCGCTGCCGGGCGTCCGCGACGCGACCGTCCTGCTGACCGAGTACGGGCCGGGGGACCGGCGCCTGGCCGCCCATCTGGTGGCCGACGCCGACAGCGCGGCGCTCGCCCCCGAACGGGCCGCCGCCGTGCTCCCCGCCCATCTGCTCCCCTCGGTCTGGACCACCCTGGACGCCCTCCCGCTCACCCCCAACGGCAAGCTGGACCGGCGCGCCCTGCGGACCGCCGGCCACCAGGTGCCCGGCGAGGTCCGCGCCCCCCGGAACGCCGCCGAGACCGCGCTGCGCGACCTCTTCGCCGAGGTGCTGGGGCGCGAGCCGGACCAGGTCGGCGTGGACCGGAGTTTCTTCACGCTCGGCGGAGACTCGCTGCTCGCCGGACGGCTGGTGGGCCGGGTCCGCGCCGTGCTCTCCCGCGACCTCGGCGTCCGGGACGTCTTCACCTGGCCGACGGTGGCCGGGCTGGCCGTCCGTCTCGGGGAGGCGGACGGCACGGCGGACGCGCGGCCCGGCCCCGTGCCCCGCCCCGGGCTCGTCCCCGTCTCCCACGCCCAGCGGGGCCTGTGGTTCCTGCACCGCCTGGAGGAGGCCGGTCACGCCTACCACGTCCCGCTGGCAGCGCGGCTGGAAGGCCCACTGGACACCGAGGCGCTGCGCGCCGCCGCGCGCGACGTGCAACAGCGCCACGAGATCCTGCGCACTACCTTCCCGCACGATGGCGACGGGCCCCGGCAGCACGTCCTCCCGGAGGCCGAGGCTCCGGACCCGCTGACCGTCGTCCCGCAGGCCGAGGGGCAGGGCGCGCACGACGACGCCTACGAGGCCGCCCTGCGGCGGCCCTTCGACCTGGCCGCCGCCCCGCCCTGGCGCATCACCCTCCTGCGCCGCTCCTCACACGAGCACACCCTGCTCGTCGTCCTCCACCACATCGCCGCCGACCAGCAGAGCATCGGTCCCCTCACCCGGGACCTGGCCACCGCCTACGAGAGCCGGCGGCGAGGCGAGCCCCCCACCTGGCCGCCCCTGCCCCTGCAGTACGCCGACTTCACCCTCTGGCAGCGTGCCCGCCTCGGCGCCCCCGACGATCCCGGCAGCCCCCTGGCCCGCGAACTCGCCCACTGGCGCGAGGCCCTGCGCGGCGCGCCCGCCGAAACCCCGCTCCCCGCCGACCGGCCCGGCCGGCCCGACGCCGGACATCCGGGCGACGCCGTCGACTTCGACTGGGGGCCCCGGCTCGGCACCCGTCTCAAGGAACTGGCCGCCGCCCGCGGCGCCACCACGTTCATGGCGCTGCACGCCGCCCTCGCCTGCGCGCTCAGCCGGTGGGGCGCGGGCACGGACGTGGTCGTCGGCACGGTCACCGCCGGGCGCGAGGACCCCGCGCTGGAACCCCTGGCCGGCTACTTCGCCCAGGCCCTCCCGCTCCGCCTGGACCTGACCGGCCGCCCCGGATTCGCCACCGTCGTGGACCGGGCCCGCGCGGCGGACCTGACCGCCTTCGCCCACACCGGCGCCCCCTTCGACCGGATCGTGGAGACCCTGGGGCCGCCCCGCGAACCGGGCCGCCATCCGCTCTTCCAGGTCATGCTCAACCACCGCTCCGGCGCCCGGCCCGCCCTGCGCCTCGCGGGCCTGCGCGCCACCGAGCTGCCCCAGCGCCGCCCGGTGGCCAAGTACCCCCTCCTGTGGGACGTCGCCGAGGAGGCCGACGGCACGTTCCACGGCTGCCTGGAGTACGCCACCGACCGCTTCGAACGCCGCACCGCCGAGGCCCTGCTCGACGCCGTACGCCACTTCCTGGAGGCCGCTCTCGACCGGCCGGAGGCGCCCTTCGCCGACCTCCCCTGCCCGCGCCCCGGCACCGGCCCCGCCGACCCCGCGCCTCCCGCCCCCGTACGTCCCGCGCCCACGCCCGGCGAGGAGGCGCGGGCGGGGGAGGCGGCCACCGAGGAACTCCTGCGCTCCCTGACCGCCGCCCTGCTCGGCCGGGACTCCGTCGACGCCGACGCCAACTTCTTCCGGCTCGGCGGCGACAGCATCCTCGCCGTGCAACTCGCCTCCCGCGCCCAGGCCGCCGGCGTGCCGGTCGGCCCCAAGGACGTCTTCGCCCACCAGAGCCCCCGCGCCCTGGCCCGGACGATGCAGCGGCGCGTCCGCGACACCCCCGGCCCCGCCCGGCCCTCCCAGGACCCGGGCCCGCTGGAACCCACTCCCGTCGTCGAGTGGCTGGCCTCGCTCGGCGGTGACGCCGGGGGCTTCGCCCAGTCCGTGGTGGTGCCGCTGCCCGCCACCGCCACCGGCGCGACCGTCCGCGACGCCCTTCAGCGACTCGTCGACCACCACGACGCCCTGCGCCTGCGCCGCACCGCCGTCCAGGACGACCGCTGGGAGCTGGAGGTGCGGCCGCCCGGCACCGTCCCGGCCGGTGAACTCCTGCGCCACGTCGACCTCGCCCGGGAGGGCGCGGACGACCCCGCAGCGTGCGACGAACTGGTCGAGCAGGAGCGGCGCGCCGCCCGCCGCCACCTCGACCCGGACCGCGGCGACATGGTGCGCGCCGTGCTGTTCCACGGCCTGGAGGACCGGCTGCTGCTGGTGATCCATCACCTCGCCGTCGACGGGGTCTCCTGGCGGGTGCTCCTGCCCGACCTGGAGCAGGCCCACCGCCACGCCCTGCGCGGTGAGCACGCCCCGCTCCCGCCGGTACCGACCCCGCTGCGCGCCTGGACCCGCGCCCTGCGCGCGGCCGCCCGGTCGGAGGCGGTCCGCGCCGACGAGACCTGGTGGCGCGCCCGCCTCGCCGCCCCCCACACCGGCCTCGGCAGCCGCCCGCTCGACCCGGCGTGCGACACCGTGGCCCGCGCCGGACGGCTCAGCTCCACCTGGGACGAGACCTGGATCGAGCCGCTGCTGACGGCCGTCCCGGCCGCCTTCCGCGCCCGCGTCCCCGAGGTCCTGCTCGCCGCCCTCTCCATTGCGCTGCGCCGTTGGAGCGGTAACCCGCAGGGCGCTGCGGTCCGCGTCGACCTGGAGGGGCACGGCCGGCGCACCGACCTGGCGGGTCTGGCCGACCTCGACCTCTCCCGCACGGTCGGCTGGTTCACCACCCTCCACCCCGTGCTGCTGGACCCGCCGCCCGCCACCGGCTCACCGGCCGAGGAGTCGGCCCGCGCCGTCACCCACGTCAAGGAGCGGCTGCGCGAGGTGCCCCACGACGGCCTCACCCACGGGCTGCTCCGCCAGGAGGGCCGGCTGCCCGACGCCCGCGCCCCGCTGGCCTTCAACTACCTCGGCCGCTTCGACACCGAGGACCCCGCCCCCTGGCAGCCGCTGCCCGGTTCGCTGCGCGGCGAGGCCGACCCCCGCCAGCCCCTCGCCCACCCCCTGACCCTCGACGTCTTCGCCGAACGCGGCCCCACCGGCTCCCGGCTGCGCACCGAATGGACGTGGGCGTCCGGCGTGCTGACCGGCAGCCAGGCCGAGGAACTGGCCGGCCTGTGGCACACCGCCCTCGCCGAACTCGTCCACCACCACCCCGGCACCGGCCCGGTCCGGTCCACCCCCTCCGACTTCCCGCTCGTACAGGTCGACCAGGACCGCGTCGAGACGTGGGAGGAGCGGTACGGGCCCCTGGCCGACCTGCTGCCCGCCGCACCGCTCCAGCAGGGCCTGCTCTTCCACGCGCTGTACGGCGCCGGCACCGGGCCCGGAACGGCCGGCTCGGGCGAGGACCCCTACCTGGTGCAGCTGAGCCTGGACCTCTCCGGCGACATCGAGCCGCACCGCCTGCGCACCGCCCTGCGCGCACTGCTGCGCCGCCACCCTCATCTCACGGGCTGCTTCCCGCCCGACGCCGGCCGGCCGCTCCTCCTGGTCCCCGCGGACGAACCCGCCCTGCCCTGGCGCACCGTGGACCTCACCTCGGAGCCCCAGGACCGGCTCGCCGCACGGACGGACGAGGAGGAGCGGGCCGAACGCCGCCCCTTCGATCCCGGCCGCCCGCCTCTGCTGCGCTTCGCCCTGCTGCGTACCGGCGAGCGACGGTGCCGGCTCGTCTTCACCCACCACCACCTGCTGCTCGACGGCTGGTCCGTGCCGCTCGTCCTGCGTGAACTGCTCGACCCCGCCGCCACCGGCGGACCCGCTCCCGCCCTCGGGGAGTACGCGCGGTGGCTCGCCGCCCGTGACCAGGAGGCAGCCGCCGAGGCGTGGCGCCACGAACTGGCGGGCGCCGAACCCACCCGGGTGGCCGGCCACGCCCCCGCTGCCCCCACCACGCTGAGCCACCGTTTCGAGCTGTCCGGGGAACTGGCACGGGCACTCACCGACCGCGCGGCCCGCTGGGGCGTCACCCTGAACACCCTGGTGGAGTCCGCCTGGGCGCTGCTGCTCAACCACCTCACCGGCCGTCAGGACGTCGTCTTCGGCGTCACCGTCGCCCAGCGTCCCCCCGAGGTCGCGGGGGTGGAACGCCTTCCCGGCCTGCTGCTGAACACGGTCCCCGCCCGGGTCCGCCTCGATCCGGCCCGGACCGCCAAGGAGGTCGCCGAGCACACCCACGCGCGCCGCGCCGACCTGCTCGACCACCACCACCTCGGCCTCACCGCCGTCGAGGAGGCGGCCGGCACCACCGGTCTCTTCGACACCTCGGTGGTGTTCGAGAACTACCCCCTGGACGAGGCGGCCTTCACCCGGCTGCCGGACGGCGTGGAGGTCACCAACACCGGCATCCTCGACGGAACCCACTACCCCCTCAGCCTCGTCGTCCTGCCCCGCTCCGGCCGCATCGAGTGCCGCCTCTACAGCAGGCCCGGCGCCCTCGACCACTACGGCACCCCCGCCGACCTCGCCGCGCTCTGCACCGCCGCCTTCCACGCGCTGCTCGAAGACGAACGACGCCCTCTGGCCCGGCTCCAGCTCCTCGCCGCCCCCGCGCGGAAGGCCGTCCTCGCCGCCGGGCGCGGGCCCGCCTCACCCGTGCGGGAGGACACGTCCCACCTCGCCCAGGTCTTCCAGGCGCGGGCCACCGCCCACCCGGACCGCCCCGCCCTCTCCGACGGCACCCGCACCCTCACCTACGGTGCGCTGGAGGCCCGCGCCAACCAGCTCGCCCACCACCTGGCCGACCGGGTCCAGGTCGGCACCCCGGTCGCCGTCGCCCTGGACCGCTCGCCCGAGGTCGCCGTCTGCTACCTGGCCCTGGCCAAACTGGGCGCCCTCTGCGTCCCCCTCCACTCCGGGCTGCCGCCCGAGCGGCAGCGCGCCCTGCGCGAGAGGACCGGCGCCGCCCTCCTGCTGGACCGCCTTCCGGACGAGGAGACCCTCGCGGCCCGCCCCGACGTGCCACCGGGGCGGCACGTCCCGGCGGACCTCGCCGCCTGCGTGGTGTTCACCTCCGGCTCCACCGGTGAGCCCAAGGGGGTCCGGCTGACCCACCGCTCCGTACTCAGCCGCGCCCTCGACCCGCGCTGGTGCGACGAGGACCACCGCTGCGTGCTCCTGCACTCCCCGCACGCCTGGGACGCGGTGGTCTACGAACTGTGGGCGCCCTTGCTCACCGGCCGTCAGGTCCGGGTGGCGCCCCCCGGGGACCTGGACGGAACGGCCCTGCGGAGCGCCGTGGAGGACGGCGGCGTGACCGCGGCCTTCCTCACCTCCGGGCTGCTGGACGTCCTCGCCGAGCAGGATCCCGGCGCCCTCGCGGGACTGCGCCTGCTGGCCACCGGCGGTGACGTGGTCTCACCCCGGTCCGTGGAGCGCGTCCGCGTCCGGCACCCGGAACTGAAGGTCGTCCACCTCTACGGCCCGGTCGAGAACACCACCTTCTCCCTCGGCCACGCAGTGCCGCCCGGCCGCCCGGACCCCGCGCCGCTGCCGCTCGGCACCCCGGTGCCGGGGTGCCGCGTCACCGTCCTCGACGCCGCCCTGCGCCCGGTGCCCCCGGGAGTGCCGGGCGAGATCCACCTGTCCGGCGAGGGACTGGCCGAGGGCTACCACGGCGCCCCCGCCGCCACCTGCGAGCGCTTCGTCGCCGACCCGTACGGCCCGGCCGGCGCCCGCACCTACCGCACCGGAGACCTGGCCCGCTGGGACCGGGAGGGCCGCCTGCACTTCCTCGGCCGCGCCGACCGGCAGGTCAAGGTCAACGGAATCCGGATCGAGCCCGGCGAGATCGAGGCCGCACTGTGCGAAGAACCCGGGGTCAGGGCCGCCTGGATCGTCGTCCGCGGCGAGGGCGCGGCCGGCCGCTC